>NZ_JBNUPK010000038.1:0-515 GCF_050409465.1 Facklamia sp. P12950 | reverse complement strand
GCATTGTGCGGCAGGTTTTTCGGGTCGGCCAGGATTCGGCGCTGGTGTTGCGGGTTTCTATGGAAAACGTCAATGCAGGTGCCAACCAGATTGTCGGCCTCGATCGGCAACAGGTGCTCGATCTTGCGGATCAGTTCCTTTGAAGTCTCGTTGGCATAGGTGATGTTGAGCGTTGCCGGATCGACCGTCATCACGGCGACCGGCATATCATCGATCATGCTCAGCAGCCGGCTTTGTGCCTCGTGCTTGGCGCGGGCCTCCGTTCGGGCATCGATCAGCCGGGCGAAATCACGGCTTTGAAACATGACGACGATGACGATATTCACCGTGACGAAAAGGAAGTTGCTCGCCATCGCGACGAGCGTGTGAATTCCGGTTGTGGTGAAGAAGGCGACAAAGGAGGTTCCCACGATCGCGGAGAGGATCAACGCCGCCGAGCGCAAATGGATCAGGCACAGCATCGTGCCGAACATGGAGGCGGTCAGGGAAAAGCCGATATGGGCTTTCTGAAAAGC
>NZ_JBNUPK010000037.1:0-523 GCF_050409465.1 Facklamia sp. P12950 | reverse complement strand
ATAGTTCGTTCCAGTGGCGGGCTCCGTTGTCGATTAATGCGGAGAAAGCGACAATCTCCCTGGGCGCCCAGCGGAAAGACAGTGCAAGTTGTAACCGCCGTTACGATTAAGTGCCGCATGACGCGCTCGGGTATGGATGGGCTGTGTCGCAATGCGGTAAGATATTGAAAATATAGTTAATTTATCATTAATCAGAAACGATCTCACCACTTGCTTCCGTCACAGCTACGGCTATTGAGCGAGACGCTAACCATCGATAAGTATCCCTTATCAATGGTAGACACCATGTATTCACATTTATAGAAAATCAATAATTACACAAACTAAAATACTTTATACTGGAAAATTAGTCGTTACGAGTTTTTATTTGATATAATTATTTGCTATTTCTCAATATACCACTAAGCAATACTCGTATCTTAGCCATTTCCTCTCGTGGGGGCATCTGCGGTGGCACGCGACCAACTGCGCGTTATATAGGGCAGCATTCGGCGTTGACGCTTCCGGCCTATCGAGAAGCGGG
>NZ_JBNUPK010000036.1:0-527 GCF_050409465.1 Facklamia sp. P12950 | reverse complement strand
GATCCTCAAGAGGCTGCACGAGCAGATCACGTCAATAGGGAAATGGAGAAAGCGGGATCGTGGGGGCGGAATCTTCAGTTTCAAGTCAACAATCTGACCAAACGCATTGACCTACTGGAGCAGTCTTCGAGGCTTTCGCCTGAAATTGAGCGAGCCATTGAAGCCGATGGAAACGAGTATGCGGCCGTTAATGACGCGCTTGATGCGGCTGTTCGGGCAGCGGAGGCGTGCGAGCAGCGCCTAAGCGATATCGATTTGAAAGCCACGCAGCTCAACGCAGAGGTAACTACTTACCGCGCGGCATATTCAGAGGTATTCGACCGCCTCATCAGTGGGGGGGCACCAGAGAGCCACCCCTTGGTGCACACCGCGTTGGTGCGGTCCTGTTGCGAAGTTTGCAATACAGCTGATAAGCGGGTTAGTGCAAATGTCGCGGCAAAGCTGCAAATGAGGAAATGCCCGCTGTGTGAGACGGAGCTGACTTCAAGCGTCACGCCAGATCCTCAGCTTCAGAAAGACTTAGCGGA
>NZ_JBNUPK010000035.1:0-533 GCF_050409465.1 Facklamia sp. P12950 | reverse complement strand
AACCGTCAAGCCGACCACGCTGATGCAGTGGCTTTGCCGCCTCATCACGCCATCGGGCGGCATAATTCTTGATCCGTTCATGGGCTCAGGCAGCACAGGTAAGGCGGCGGTTCTGGAGGGCTTTCAGTTTATCGGCTGCGAGCGCGAGGACGAATACATGCCAATCGCTACAGCTCGGATTGCGTGGGCTATCGGTGCGGCTAGCAAGGATGACGAGCCAACTGCGGTACCAGCAAATGATAACCGTCCTGCCGACCTGTTCGGAGCAACAGCATGACCAAGCTCCCAGGCAAACCAGTCCTCCCCATAACGCCGACGGCCGACGAAAACGACAACCCGACCACCTGCATGTGCTGTGGCCGTATCGCGATAGGTATTGGTCGCGCCATCAAACAAGGTGCGCGCGTCATCGATAACGGATTTCTCTGCAAGCAATGCATCGTAGCCGTGGGGGATTTATCCAAGATGGACAGGTTGTCAGTCTACGAACTCAAAGCCCTAGATGCCGGCGTTGACGCTGTTGGCGAGTACAT
>NZ_JBNUPK010000034.1:0-569 GCF_050409465.1 Facklamia sp. P12950 | reverse complement strand
ATTAAGCGAGAAATAATTAAACAATAATTCGAACAACAATTTCGTAATTAGAAATTATATTCGAAACGGAAATTGGTTATTTAATTCGTGGTGAGTGGCGCAAATAAGTCGCAATAAACAGTGCAATTGCAGGAAGATATATCCGTCGCGGTATGGGACGGGATTTAGGTGCAGGCGTGGTAACGCTCTACTCGCTTTGCGACTGGTTTGATTTTTTCTTTATCAGTGCGTTTAAAAACGTAGCAATTTCAATGCCTTTCACTCACTACGCTTTAATTACTTTAATATTCTAGATATTGAGAGAGAGAGAGAGAGTGTGTGTGTGTGTGTATGAACACTGTAGGGGGAGAGAGTAGGGGGAGAGTAAAGCGGATCAAAGTTTTAAAGCGAAACAAGAATAACCATCTGAAATTATTGTTTTTTTAGACGCTTTGTTCTTCGCTTTGGTCCGCTTTGCAGAGCGTCCAGAATTTCTGCAATTTTACAAAATTGCTAAAATCACGAAAAACGGCTCACGACTGCTAAAATCTGAGCCGTCCAGAATTGTGTAAAATTGCATACAATTACTG
>NZ_JBNUPK010000033.1:0-569 GCF_050409465.1 Facklamia sp. P12950 | reverse complement strand
CAAGCTCATCGAACATATTTCGACGCGAATCCCGCGCAAAAAACTCGCCATGCATTTCCACGACACCTATGGCCAGGGCGTCGCTAATGTGCTGGCCTCGCTTGAGGAAGGCATCTCCATTTTCGACAGTTCCGTCGCCGGGCTGGGCGGTTGCCCCTTTGCGCCGGGCGCCAGCGGCAATGTCGCCACCGAAGACGTTGTCTATCTGCTGCACGGACTTGGTATTAAAACCGGCATCGACCTCATGGCGGTGGCGAGAACCGGGGACTGGATCAGCCGCCATCTCGGCAGGGCCAATGCAGCCCGCGCCGGCAAAGCGCTGCTTGCCGCAAAAAAGGAGGATGATGCGCATGGCGGATGAGCTGTTGAGCGAAAAGCGAAAAGACGTTCTGTGGCTCACGCTCAACCGGCCGGACGTCCACAACGCCATGAACGCTGCGATGACGGACGCCTTGACGCATGCGATCCGGACGGCCTCCAGCGATGGCAGCCTTCGTGCCGTGGTCATAACGGCCGCGGGCGACCGCAGCTTCTGTTCTGGTGCAGACCTGAAGGAAAGCGCCGGCGGC
>NZ_JBNUPK010000032.1:0-580 GCF_050409465.1 Facklamia sp. P12950 | reverse complement strand
ACAACGTTGCTGATCGAAACGCTGGAACCAAGATTCCCGGTATTCTCACTGGTAATGATTTCTACCTGCGTTGGGGGAAGGCCCGGTACAGTCGCGATGGCCTTGTCGGAGATACCTGCTTCAAAGAAGGCCTGCGCAAGAACCGTTGTATATTCATGGGGGTCATTGATAACACCGTCCGTCGTAAGCAGCGCTACATCAATGGTCGATTTGCTGATGGTGACAGTATAGGTCTCGCCTGCGGACAGGGCACTTGCATCGAGCGTGAGGTCGAACTTTATTGTGTCCGTACCAGTCAGCGTGAGTGCCCCGGTCCAATCCCATGTCTGCGAACCGCGAGAACCCGGCGAATTCAGATCGGAGTTGCGAAACCCGCCGATGTCGCCGAGTGAACGCGGGTCCGCTTGCAAGGCACCGCCGCCACCCACATTGAAAAGGCTGATATCCGCGAGTTCGATTTCCGTCGTACCGACACGCACGGAGCCGTCAGCGGATCGGATGAAAGACGATGTGATGCTGGTCGGCAGCGAGGACAATTCCCACAGGTTCTGCGTTGCATCGGTATTGAGCCAGTTGACGC
>NZ_JBNUPK010000031.1:0-596 GCF_050409465.1 Facklamia sp. P12950 | reverse complement strand
CATAACGTTTCATGCCGCGCGCGACGCGAGCCATGGTATTATCCGCCAGAGGCCTGATTGCCTTCAGTCCGTGTTTCTCGGCGATATCGGCCGAGCTATCGAAGATCGACGGGCACGGGATCGACCAGTCAATGCATTCCGCCGCGGTGCGCCATGGCAGTTTACGACTGGCAATCACATCCGGATCATCGGGCGCACCGTGCGTCGGTTCCGGCCAGATGATCTTTTGGCCGTCGAAACGGATGATCACAAAGAGGCGCTTGCGGATCGTGGGCGCGCCATAATCGCAGGCACGCAATTCCCGCTTCTCCAGCTTTCCCCCGAGGCGGCGAAGCTTCTTGCACCATTGCTGGAAGGTTTCACCTTTCCGCTCCGGATCCGGCATCAATCCCCTTTCGGTCTGGACGAGCGGCCCCCACGTCGCAAATTCCTCGACGTTCTCCATGATGATAACGTCGATCTTGCCGCCGCTTTTCTGGACACGTTCGACCCAGAACGGAATGATGTGAGCGAGGTCACGGATATTGCGCTCGACCGGCTTGCCACCCTTGGCCTTGCTGAAATGCTTGCAATCGGGAGAGAACCAGGCAAGGCCG
>NZ_JBNUPK010000030.1:0-613 GCF_050409465.1 Facklamia sp. P12950 | reverse complement strand
TCGCATCGAGAATATGATCAATCTTGTTTGGTGTATTCAGTTTTCAATGATCGATTGAGTTGCATCATAAAGAAGCTCACTCAAAACTAAACAAAGACATTAACCTTTCGTGTAGGTTCCAACTACTCCTTAGAAAGGAGGTGATCCAGCCGCACCTTCCGATACGGCTACCTTGTTACGACTTCACCCCAATCATCTATCCCACCTTCGACGGCTCCCTCTATAAGTTAGGCCACCGGCTTCGGGTGTTACAAACTCTCGTGGTGTGACGGGCGGTGTGTACAAGACCCGGGAACGTATTCACCGCGGCGTGCTGATCCGCGATTACTAGCGATTCCGGCTTCATGCTCTCGAGTTGCAGAGAACAATCCGAACTGAGAATGGCTTTCAGAGATTCGCTTACCCTCGCGAGTTCGCTGCTCGTTGTACCATCCATTGTAGCACGTGTGTAGCCCAGGTCATAAGGGGCATGATGATTTGACGTCATCCCCACCTTCCTCCGGTTTGTCACCGGCAGTCTCACTAGAGTCCCCAACTGAATGCTGGCAACTAATGATAAGGGTTGCGCTCGTTGCGGGACTTAACCCAACATCTCACGACACGAGCTGACGAC
>NZ_JBNUPK010000029.1:0-646 GCF_050409465.1 Facklamia sp. P12950 | reverse complement strand
CCTCTTCGAGAAAAAGGTAATCGCCGCCTTTTTTCACGCGCCCTAGCACGATCGCCAGTGGGGGCACGTTCTGCTTGAGATTGTAGGAGCCATCCTCCGGCTTCGGTACGGATGGCTTTTGCGTGAACGCAGACGCGGCGTAAGCAATGCCGCCATATATCGCGGCCATGGTGCCGAGATAGAGCAGGTTTGAGGCAAGCACGGTTGTCGGACCGATAGCTGCAACAATCATCAGCGCCAGGGATTCGATAATGCCCACTACAGTCTCCAGGCCGCCAAGGTCTTTGCGGCAACACGCGAAAATCCGCGGGGCGTTCTGGTCAGCCAGCCCGCACCATCATGGATGACGCCAAATTGTCTTGTGATGTTGTGAGCGCTACCGACAACGCCGATATCGCCAACCTGCGGTGCATCCGTGCCTGAAAGTCCCAGCGCATCGGCACATCCCTTCACGAGTGCGATTGCGCCGCCGCGCTCGGCAAGGATATCGATCTGCCCTTGCCCCGGCTGGTATTCGCCGCGCAGATGCGCGGCGGGATCAGGATAACCGAGCCAGATCGCCCACTCGGCAAGAGCAAGGCAGCAATCGACCTTGCACCCTGGCGTCCACGGCTCGCGCGCGTTGGACGCCAAGAAACCCTTGAGG
>NZ_JBNUPK010000028.1:0-691 GCF_050409465.1 Facklamia sp. P12950 | reverse complement strand
CACCTGCGCAGTTCCGGTTGCCTTGTTTCCATTGGGCATTCTTCGGCAGAAAGTACCGATATCGCTGAGGCATCACAAGCGGGAGCCGGCTTCAGCACCCATCTTGGCAACGGCGTCTCCCAGACATTGCCGCGTCATCCGAACCTGATATGGGCACAGCTCGCTAATGACAGATTGCAGGCGATGTTCATCGCCGACGGCCACCATCTGGACCGGGTAACCCTCACGGCGATGTTGAGAGCGAAGGGTGTGCAACGATCGATCCTTGTCAGCGATATGGTTGCGCTCGCGGGCATGCCACCAGGGCGCTATCGGCAGCCGGTCGGCGGCGACGTGGAGCTTTCGGCCGAAGGCCGCCTGTCCATGTCGGGTACGCGACTGCTCGCCGGCGCGGCAAAACCGCTTTCGGACGGCGTCGCATTGGTCGCCGGTCTGGAAGGCTTCAGCCTTTCGGATGCCATCACCATGGCTGCGATCAATCCGGCAAAGGCGCTCGGTCTCGAAACCGGTTTGCGTGAAGGCGCTCCGGCGGACTTCATCGCCTTCCGCTGGTCGCCGGGGGAAGCGGGGTTGCGTCTTTGCGAGCCAGCATTGGGGACGGAACTTTCCGCCTCTCAACAAGCATAATGGGGAAGTAAGATGGCACGGGTGGAAATCAGAAAACTGCATAAACATTACGGCGACTTTCACG
>NZ_JBNUPK010000027.1:0-714 GCF_050409465.1 Facklamia sp. P12950 | reverse complement strand
GGACAACCCACGTTTGAAGATGTGACACCAGAAGGAGTAATAGACTATACTAAGCCGGGAACATACATTGGTCAGGTGAAGGTAACTTATCCAGACGGTTCAACAGAAATTGTGGATGTGACAGTTACTGTAACGACACTAACCTCAGATGAAACTCAAGCTGATAAGTATGAACCTATTGTTTCACCTGAAGTGATTCAATCAGGCGGAACAGTAGACTTAACTGACAATGTAACGATTCCAGGGTACGTAGAAGATCCTAAGTATCCAGGACAACCCACGTTTGAAGATGTGACACCAGAAGGAGTAATAGACTATACTAAGCTGGGAACATACATTGGTCAGGTGAAGGTAACTTATCCAGACGGTTCGTTTGAAATATTTGAAGTTCCAGTTATTGTTTCTGTTTCAGATTCAGAAAATGATGGAGATAATGGTGATCCAAATATCCCTGAAAAATCTGATGATTCACCTTCCAAAGCCGGAGTTTTACCGAATACGGGAGAGTCTGATCAACTTGTTCTGTTTTCAGGTGCTGCTCTTTCAATATTAAGTGGATTAGGATTAATTGCAGTAGGAGGCAGAAAAAAAGAAGAAAATTAAGATGTTTGAACGATTTGTAATAAAACTATTCAAATTTTAAAATCAAGGTGATAATATTTTGGCTCTATGTCCAATAGGGTTGATGCTATCCAAGGAGATTAAGCAATTAAC
>NZ_JBNUPK010000026.1:0-716 GCF_050409465.1 Facklamia sp. P12950 | reverse complement strand
AGATAAATTATCATAACAAGTGCAACGTTCAATAAACGCAGAGTTCATTAGCTATATTAATAGGTAAATAACCAAACAAAACAGATTAAAAGGAGCCATTAACTATGAGTTATAACCATCTTACAATAGAAGAGAGAGCTTGTATTTATCAATTTTAAATTTATGAAGGAGTATCATAAAAATTGCCAAAACATTAAGAAGATCTCTTAGTACAATTTCAAGAGAAATAAAAAGCAATTCTTCAAACATTAAGGTTCGTAGAGGAAAAGAGAGTCATAGAAAAAGCAAGTATTGTTTTGTAACACTGGCAGAAAGAAGATCCAGATATTACATAGCGATATTAGTAGAAAATAGAAAGTCGGAAAATATCACATCGGCAATCATTAATGCGCTAAAAGATCTTGTAAAAACAATAACATTTGACAGAGGCGAAGAATGTTCAGAATTTGAGCAAACAGAAGAGGAATTAGGCTGTAAGACATATTTCTATGATCCTTAGTGTGCTTGGCAAAAGGTACAAATGAAAACAGCAATGAGCTTTTAAGAGAGTTTTATCCTGAAGAAATGGATTTGTCAAAAGTAAGTAAAGATGGTTTACACAATAACCTAGAGTTAATGAAAAATAGACCAAGGAAAGGTATAAAATATAAACCACCTAAAGAAGAACTTTTTGGATTCTTACTATCGGTGTTGCATTTGATTGGACAATTCGTCAA
>NZ_JBNUPK010000025.1:0-721 GCF_050409465.1 Facklamia sp. P12950 | reverse complement strand
AGCCAGGTGACGGGGACCGGTAACAGACGCCACGCGCAACATGGTGACGTCAGACTTGTCGTTTATTGTAGTCATGCTGGCGCCTCCTTTCCGTTGCGGGCGTAAAACTGCCCAATGTTGGACACAAATGCGCCATCCTGGCGCTAGCACATGCCAGCTCCAGCGGCCGACTTGCACTTATACACCTTTTGCAATATCGGACCTGATCGCGGGAAGACAGTGGAAATTGCGCAACGAATAGAACAAGTTGCGAATGGGGTTGTCGAGAAATTAATCGGCAGATGTCGCATGTCCCAATCTGGAGCAGATCGAAGCCGCTGGCTGCAGTAGCGGAAAACTTGCCTGGCTGCGGCTAACAAAGTGCTTTCGCTATGAACCCGCAGTTCCAGCTTGTTTGTCATAATGAGTTCGGCGTGGCCAACCTCGATGGGGCCGTGCAAGGCTGCAGATACCGCTCTATAAATCCGATTCAGGACAAACGGCGTTTAACCGAGTAATGGGGGGAGGTGTCGTAGAGATTGCAAACGCCGTTAGGCGTTCCCATGGCAGCGTTTGGATGACCAGGGCCGGAACCGCAGTTGGCAGGTCGAACGAAACCGCTCAGTCGCCCTCGTCGGCACCGTCAGGATAAAGCAGATGGGGCTTGCGGCGGAAGGGCCAGCCGCCATCTGCGTACTTCTCGACGAGCTCATCGACGACGGTGCGGGATGCGCGTTCATCG
>NZ_JBNUPK010000024.1:0-764 GCF_050409465.1 Facklamia sp. P12950 | reverse complement strand
AAGGGCTCGTGAATATGAGCCAGAGCCGACACATTCCTTGCGTGCGAGTATTATGCACTCACTGTGGCCATTTGGACCTCTATTCCATGTTCACGATAGATCAATGGTGGCAAAGAAAAGCAAGGATGCAACAACCCCAGTTGGGCGGTCTATTTGGTCTCGGAGGTTCCCATAATGGCGGCTGAGATCCATAATCTACATGGGGATGCCGGTCAGATATCTCCGCCCTTGCAACAAGGGGGTGGAGGTGGCACATTTGATGGCATGGAAGTTGTAGACGCCAAAATCGCTGCCGCCGAAGCTAGGACCGATACGAAGTTTGCAGAACTTCTCGGCGAACTGAAGCTTATCAATCAGCGAATGGAGCATGTCGAGCGATCAACCTCTGGGATGAGGTCAACCGTCATCGGGACCGGCATAGGTGTGGTGGCCGTTGTGATCGCGATCATGGCTTACGGCGCCCAGTGGTTTGGTTTGGACATGGATGCCCAACAAGTTGCTGAACGAGCCGCACAGTCATCCTCTCAGCGTATTCAGCCGCAAATCGACGGGCTGTCATCAAGCAACACCGAGTTGAATGCAAAGATCGACACACTTCTACGCGCGATGAACGACCGAATGATGGGAAGCGGCGGAGAAGCACCTGCTCCGTACAAAAACCCGAGTAACTGAGACCCGCCCCGGCGGGTTTCTTTTTGCTCTGGGATTAGAATGGTTACAGTTCCACCCTTTTCTGCCTGACAGGGTATGGGACAATCCCGAAC
>NZ_JBNUPK010000023.1:0-796 GCF_050409465.1 Facklamia sp. P12950 | reverse complement strand
CAGCGAGTGTTTTGAACGAACGCATTTTCATTCGTCCAAGAAGCCTGAGTATCGGTGTTTCTGACTTTTAGAAGTCTTTCGTGCGAGCATGTTCCAAAACGCGGCCCGCAGAGGGTTTTGCATTTCCTGTTGTAGCGCGAAATTAAAACCGTCCGACTGTTTATAACCGAAAAGCACCGGCAACGTATTGTCACACCAATGATTAGCTTTGTTCCAGCAATTAAATCGACGCTCAAACAGGACGTCCAAATCGGCTGGCAATTCAAACGTCGTATTTTCGCGATTATTCGCTAGAATTTTTAGCGCTGAGAACAGTCCTTTAGTTGAGATATCGAGTGTTTCATTGGTGTCATCCGGCAAAAGGTCTGGACCGTTCGTTCTTTCGGAGAATGTTAACCTATCATAACGCTGGACTTTTTCGCTCTTGTTGAACAAGTACGGAATTTCATAATGCTTTTCAGCTTCGTCTGCTGTGATGAATGCGATAATGTTTCCATCTTCCATCAGGAGCAATGTCCGCTCCGGGCCCGTGATCATAAATAGCATTTATTTCTCCATTCGGATTCTGCGTCAGCAGTGTTCAAAATCAAATCTGGTCCGAATAGTTTTGTTCGAACTAGATAATACAAACTTGGTGGCGAATTCCCTTCCAGCAAAGCTTCGTATGCCGCATCTGGCTCTTGAAATTGTGCATGCCACAACGCGCAGTCGGCTTTCCACGTATCGAAGATTTCTCGCTCGTGAACAGAGAGGCATTCAAGCTTTGCTGCAAGGCTGTTGGCAGGACGGATGGCGG
>NZ_JBNUPK010000022.1:0-883 GCF_050409465.1 Facklamia sp. P12950 | reverse complement strand
GGCATCAAAAAAGCACCTCCCTTTTTGATAGGTGCTTTATAAAATATCTTCGTAATTTCTTCTTGAATACAGAACACGGATTATTTCTACTAGCTTTTCTCCATTATTTACTCGGTAGAAAATAAGATAGTTTTTTACGGGACAAATTCTTATATTCTCTTTATCTAAGTCTTCATCTCTATACCTTCTAAATCTTTCAGACATTTCATCAAGCCCTCTTATAGACTCTTCTATTTTCTTTATTAACCTTAATGCGGATAAATCAGAATTCAAGTTTGCAGAAATATACTCATATATTTTAATGATGTCTTTTTTGGCTCTAGATGATACTACAATAGTATATTTGCTCATAATTGATCGTAAATTGATTTAAAAGCCTCATCCACATTTTCATATTTCCCATCTTTTAAATCATTTATCCCTTCCATTAGCATCTTGTTTAATTCATCCCTTGAGATGTCAAAAATATCAACAAGTTTTGCATCCGGTAATTTTACATCAAAAGGTAAGCCTTTATTAAGAATAATCTGCCTATAAAACATATCCACGGCATTTGATGGAGGTATGCCCAAGGTTTTCAGTATCTCCTCCGCCCTTTCTTTAATTTCCGGTTTCATCCTTATATTTAGGTTTGCTGACTTAGCCATAATTGACTCCTCCTTTTGCTTAATTATATCAAATACGTCAACACTATGTCTATACATTTAAAGTTTATCAAAGTCCTCCTGTGTAACTACTTGCTTATCTTTCCACTCATCGTTAGTTTTTTCTGTGTCCATATCAGTTATAAGTCCAATGGTGAGTAAGTCTAAATCAAAAACAGAAAGACCACGTTCCACTGCTCTTAATAAAAATAAGGGGGTGGTCATTGGTCTTACTTTTT
>NZ_JBNUPK010000021.1:0-940 GCF_050409465.1 Facklamia sp. P12950 | reverse complement strand
TGATGTGAACCTCAAAAGTTGGAGTTTGTATTTAAACGGTTAATTGAATGGTATAGATTCGGTATTCAAACAAAGACATACCGCTCAATTTTTGTTTTATTCTTCTATGATTATAGTGGTGAATATATTGATTAATCTTATTCATCAGTTTCTTATAACTTGTCAGAGGTTCTCCATAATAGGCCTTAAATACAGTTTCTGCTCATCGGCTGTCTTGAACGCTGTCACATCAGCGATTAATTTTTGAAGAGGATATTTTGCACTAAAGCGACGATTGAGGGGGTTGGGAGCAATTGTTCCTTTGTAAGAGCTATAGCGACGTGACTTTCGCCAGAATTTTGTAAGTTTTAAGCCGAGCTTATTCATGATTCGTAAAGCTTTTTTAGGGTTAATTTTTTGATGGTGTGTTTTGTATAATTCAGCCGTAATTCGTCGATAACTATAGGTTTCATAGAGTTCGTGAAATATTTGTTGAGTCTTTTCTTCTAATTCTGAATCATCAGCAACTTTATTCTTTTGACGAAGTCCGTTTTTATTAAGTTTCTTTACCACTTTGGGCGGCCTTTCTATCGGTCTATTCAGAGCTTTAGAACCCCCTTCAAGATAAACGCCTTTGCAATTAGCTAGCATTGATGGATTCGTAAGGTTAAAGGCGATTGCCGTTTCTTTATAGGAAGCAGCTATTCTTTGCTTAAAGTGTAAAACATTCAGCTTAAAAATCTAAAGAATAATCTGCTTTTCCTTGAATTGCTTTTAACCCATTTGCCCCCTATCTTTTATAATTGTTGACCCAATTCTTGACTAAAGAAGGTGAAGGAATCCCCTATTTTTTGTTAAAGCCTTGTAACCTAATTATCCTTCAAAATACCCTTCAATCACTTTCATTTTCAATTCAGAAGCCTATTTTTAGACATAAAAGTACCCCCAAAAGTTAGTTTTT
>NZ_JBNUPK010000020.1:0-994 GCF_050409465.1 Facklamia sp. P12950 | reverse complement strand
CTAAAGAAGAAAGCTCCAAAGAAAAAAGCTCTAAAAAAGAGAGCTCTAAAGAAGAAAGTACCAAAGAAATAAGTTCTAAAGAAGACATACATAAACAAAAGGATATTGTTGCCACCCTTCAAGATAATGATGATTTCAGTATTTTAGCGGCTGCTTTTGAAAAAACTAATTTAGTTGAAATCTTACAAGAAAACGAACCATATACCCTCTTCGCCCCAACGGATGAAGCTTTTGAGCAATTATTAGAAGAGCTTGATATCACGGAGCAAGAGCTACTAACACAGCCTGATCTTAATAAACTATTAACTTATCACCTGGTGGCTAGTAAAATTTTGGCTGAAGATTTAAAAGACGGAAAATCTGTTGAAACTGTTAATGGAGAAAAAGTGGCCTTCGATTTTTCAGAAGACGAGCCGATGATCAGTGAATCGATGATTACTTCTACCGATTTAGAAGTTTCCAATGGAGTTATTCATATCATTGACACAGTTTTAATTCCTAAAGACTTCGAGTTGCAAAAAGTGGATACTAAATAAGCTAGGCAAAGCTTTTCTTACTTTCTATTAACGTCAAAGAGGCTGAATAAATAAGGTTCTATAATAAATAGGGTGGATGGAAGAAAAACACTTCCTTCCACCCTATTTTTTGCTACATAAAAACACAAAAGTCCGATCTATTAAAAGTGGTAACTAAAATAGAAAGGACTCTGTGCTATAACTCATGTATACGAACATTACTCACTATAAAAGACCCTAACGTAAAATTCTCTGATAATTGTGGGGAAACGGTCAAAAATAAGCTTCACATAAAGTGTACACTGACCTATCCTGTTGATAGCTGTCTTTGTTGCCAAAAGAAAGGAGTTGTCGTTAAAAACGGCAAACGCTCCTCTAGAATCACCTACTTAGAAAGTGCAGGGCAAGCTTGCTACTTACTTTTAAAAACAACCTTACCTTTGTCGAAATTGTGGCCACTCCTTCACTGCAGAAACCAA
>NZ_JBNUPK010000019.1:0-1086 GCF_050409465.1 Facklamia sp. P12950 | reverse complement strand
ACAAAGGAGATCCAGGCGAAAAAGGCGACAAAGGAGATCCAGGCGAAAAAGGCGACAAAGGAGATCCAGGCGAAAAAGGAGATCCAGGCGAAAAAGGCGACAAAGGAGATCCAGGCGAAAAAGGTAAAGATGGAAAAGACGGAGTGGATGGTAAAACACCAACCATCAAGCAAACCCCACTCAAAGATCAAGATGGTAATGTTATAGGAGTAACTATTACCATTACAGATAGTGACGGAAAAGTGACAACTGAAAACATCTTAAATGGCAAAGATGGTCAGACGCCTAAGGTTGAGGTAACTCCTGGAAAAGATACAGAAGGTAATTCGGGCTATACCATTATCATTACGAAGCCAGATGGTTCCACACAAGAAGTCTTTGTAAAAGATGGTAAAGACGGTAAGGATGGTAAAGATGGAGTGGATGGTAAATCACCAACCATCAAGCAAACCCCACTCAAAGATCAAGATGGTAATGTTATAGGAGTAACTATTACCATTACAGATAGTGACGGAAAAGTGACAACTGAAAACATCTTAAATGGCAAAGATGGTCAGACGCCTAAGGTTGAGGTAACTCCTGGAAAAGATACAGAAGGTAATTCGGGCTATACCATTATCATTACGAAGCCAGATGGTTCCACACAAGAAGTCTTTGTAAAAGACGGTAAGGATGGTAAAGATGGAGTGGATGGTAAATCACCAACCATCAAGCAAACCCCACTCAAAGATCAAGATGGTAATGTTATAGGAGTAACTATTACCATTACAGATAGTGACGGAAAAGTGACAACTGAAAACATCTTAAATGGCAAAGATGGTCAGACGCCTAAGGTTGAGGTAACTCCTGGAAAAGATACAGAAGGTAATTCGGGCTATACCATTATCATTACGAAGCCAGATGGTTCCACACAAGAAGTCTTTGTAAAAGATGGCAAAGATGGTAAGGATGGTAAAGACGGTAAAGACGGTAAGGATGGCAAAGACGGTGAATGTGGAGTGTGTCCAATACCAGACCCAGATCCAACACCTGATCCAGATCCAACACCAGATCCAGATCCAACACCAGATCCAGATCCAACACCAG
>NZ_JBNUPK010000017.1:0-1524 GCF_050409465.1 Facklamia sp. P12950 | reverse complement strand
GAATTAGCTCAGCTGGGAGAGCGTCTGCCTTACAAGCAGGATGTCGGCGGTTCGATCCCGTCATTCCCCACTCTTGACTCGTTAGCTCAGTCGGTAGAGCAACTGACTTTTAATCAGTGGGTCGCAGGTTCGAATCCTGCACGGGTCATATTCCTAAATGGAAACATCAAGGAATTTTAATTTGCGGGTGTGGCGGAATTGGCAGACGCACCAGATTTAGGATCTGGCGCCTTCGGGCGTGGGGGTTCAAGTCCCTTCACCCGCACTTGCATTTTGATCACTTATGATTTATAATTGGAAATCCTAAGTTATATTATGCCGGCTTAGCTCAGTTGGTAGAGCATCTGATTTGTAATCAGAGGGTCGAGGGTTCAAGTCCTTTAGCCGGCACTTTTGCGGAAGTAGTTCAGTGGTAGAACACCACCTTGCCAAGGTGGGGGTCGCGGGTTCGAACCCCGTCTTCCGCTTTGCCAAGATACATTTAGGCTTTTAAAGCCGGGGTGGCGGAATTGGCAGACGCACAGGACTTAAAATCCTGCGGTGAGTGATCACCGTGCCGGTTCGACTCCGGCCCTCGGCATTTCACTTTATTGTGAATGATAAAATATTTTGCACCCGTGGCTCAACTGGATAGAGTACCTGACTACGAATCAGGCGGTTGCAGGTTCGAATCCTGCCGGGTGTATTAGAGTAAAACGGGAAGTAGCTCAGCTTGGTAGAGCACTTGGTTTGGGACCAAGGGGTCGCAGGTTCGAATCCTGTCTTCCCGATTTGTTTATTCTTATATGGGGGATTAGCTCAGCTGGGAGAGCGCCTGCTTTGCACGCAGGAGGTCAGCGGTTCGATCCCGCTATTCTCCATTTTTTGGCGGTGTAGCTCAGCTGGCTAGAGCGTCCGGTTCATACCCGGGAGGTCATGGGTTCGATCCCCTTCGCCGCTATCTAAGGCCGGACCTTTAGCTCAGGTGGTTAGAGCTCCCCGCTCATAACGGGGTGGTCGTAGGTTCGAGTCCTACAAGGTCCATTATGCATTATGGATTTTGCCATTGGTTAACGGAGGATTACCCAAGTTCGGCTGAAGGGAACGGTCTTGAAAACCGTCAGGCGTGTAAGAGCGCGCGTGGGTTCGAATCCCACATCCTCCTTTGAGAATATGCGGGTGTAGTTTAGTGGTAAAACCACAGCCTTCCAAGCTGTTGTCGGGAGTTCGATTCTCCTCACCCGCTTTATTGATAATGGGCCTGTAGCTCAGCTGGTTAGAGCGCACCCCTGATAAGGGTGAGGTCGGTGGTTCGAGTCCACTCAGGCCCATAGCAATAATTAATTGTTATTTTGAATTGGCTCATGGGGAAGTACTCAAGTGGCTGAAGAGGCGCCCCTGCTAAGGGTGTAGGTCGGTTTATACCGGCGCGAGGGTTCAAATCCCTCCTTCTCCGTTATTCTTATATACTTGCCAATGAGTTTTGATATTGGCCCGTTGGTCAAGCGGTTAAGACACCGCCCTTTCACGGCGGTAACACGGGTT
>NZ_JBNUPK010000016.1:0-3322 GCF_050409465.1 Facklamia sp. P12950 | reverse complement strand
ATCGATCATTGAAAACTGAATACACCAAACAAGATTGATCATATTCTCGATGCGAGGTATGACAATCACATTATTTCTTAAAAAAAGATATAATGAACCGAGAAATTGACCGAGTCTATGAAAAGATTCATAGAGTAAAAAACAAGCGAAAATATTGTGGTTAAGCAATAAAGGGCGCACGGTGAATGCCTTGGCACTAGGAGCCGATGAAGGACGCGACGAACAGCGATATGCTTCGGGGAGCGGTAAGTACGCTAAGAACCGGAGATTTCCGAATGGGGGAACCCAATGATTGTAAAAGATCATTATCCGCAAGGAAGGTAGACGCAGAGAACTGAAACATCTAAGTAACTGCAGGAAAAGAAAATAAGAATGATTCCCTAAGTAGCGGCGAGCGAACGGGGAAGAGCCCAAACCAGCGTGCATGCACGTTGGGGTTGAAGGACTCCATCACGAGACCAGACGATTTAGTAGAAGCCCATGGGAAGGGGCGGCAGAGAGGGTGAGACCCCCGTATGCGAAAGATCAACAGGCTCAGGAGTATCCTGAGTACGGCGGGACACGAGAAATCCCGTCGGAATCCACCAGGACCATCTGGTAAGGCTAAATACTCCCTAGTGACCGATAGTGAACCAGTACCGTGAGGGAAAGGTGAAAAGCACCCCGGAAGGGGAGTGAAAGAGTACCTGAAACCGTGTGCTTACAAGTAGTCAGAGCCCGTTAAGGGGTGATGGCGTGCCTTTTGTAGAATGAACCGGCGAGTGACGATAGTTGGCAAGGTTAAGTAGAAGATACGGAGCCGTAGCGAAAGCGAGTCTGAATAGGGCGTTAGTCAGGTGTCGTCGACCCGAAACCAGGTGACCTACCCATGTGCAGGTTGAAGGTGTGGTAAGACGCACTGGAGGACCGAACTCACATACGTTGAAAAGTGTGGAGATGACGTGTGGGTAGCGGAGAAATTCCAATCGAACCTGGAGATAGCTGGTTCTCTCCGAAATATATTTAGGTATAGCCTCAGAGTAAGAGATGTGGAGGTAGAGCACTGTTTGGACTAGGGGCCCATTCGGGTTACCGAATCTAGATAAACTCCGAATGCCACAAACTCATCTCTGGGAGTCAGACTGCGAGTGATAAGATCCGTAGTCGAAAGGGAAACAGCCCAGACCACCAGCTAAGGTCCCTAAGTAACTGTTAAGTGGAAAAGGATGTGGGGTTGCCTAGACAGCTAGGATGTTGGCTTAGAAGCAGCCATCATTTAAAGAGTGCGTAATAGCTCACTAGTCGAGTGACCCTGCGCCGAAAATGTACCGGGGCTAAACAGTCCACCGAAGCTGTGGATTCTAATTTATTAGGATGGTAGGAGAGCGTTCTATGTGCGGAGAAGCTGTACCGTAAGGAGCAGTGGAGCGCATAGAAGTGAGAATGCCGGTATGAGTAGCGAAAGACAGGTGAGAATCCTGTCCACCGATAGACTAAGGTTTCCAGGGGAAGGCTCGTCCGCCCTGGGTAAGTCGGGCCCTAAGCAAAAGCCGAACGGCGTATGCGATGGACAACAGGTAGAGATTCCTGTACTTGGGAAATACGATTTAAGCAATGGAGGGACACAGGAGGTAAGTCCACGCAGACAGATGGAAAAGTCTGTAGAAGCAACGAGTGAGATTGTGAGTCAAATGCTTACAATTAATGATGAGTTGTGATCTGGAGCGAAATAATAGTAGCGAAGGTGGATAATCAAACTGTCGAGAAAAGCTTCTAGCTAGTATGACCAACCCGTACCGCAAACCGACACAGGTAGTCAAGTGGAGAACACTAAGGTGAGCGAGAGAACTCTCGTTAAGGAACTCGGCAAAATGACCCCGTAACTTCGGGAGAAGGGGTGCTGACGCAAGTCAGCCGCAGTGAATAGGCCCAGGCGACTGTTTATCAAAAACACAGGTTTCTGCTAAATCGCAAGATGACGTATAGGAGCTGACGCCTGCCCGGTGCTGGAAGGTTAAGAGGAGCGCTTAGCGCAAGCGAAGGTGCGAATTGAAGCCCCAGTAAACGGCGGCCGTAACTATAACGGTCCTAAGGTAGCGAAATTCCTTGTCGGGTAAGTTCCGACCCGCACGAAAGGCGTAACGATCTGGGCACTGTCTCAACGAGAGACTCGGTGAAATTATAGTACCTGTGAAGATGCAGGTTACCCGCGACAGGACGGAAAGACCCCATGGAGCTTTACTGCAACTTGATATTGAGTGTTTGTGTGACATGTACAGGATAGGTAGGAGTCAAAGAGCTGTGTACGCCAGTATGCAAGGAGACGTTGGTGGGATACTACCCTTGTAATATGAACCCTCTAACTCGCGTGAAGAACACGGAAGACAGTGTCAGGTGGGCAGTTTGACTGGGGCGGTCGCCTCCTAAAGAGTAACGGAGGCGCCCAAAGGTTCCCTCAGAATGGTTGGAAATCATTCGTAGAGTGCAAAGGCAGAAGGGAGCTTGACTGCGAGACCAACAAGTCGAGCAGGGACGAAAGTCGGGCTTAGTGATCCGGTGGTACCGCATGGAAGGGCCATCGCTCAACGGATAAAAGCTACCCTGGGGATAACAGGCTTATCTCCCCCAAGAGTTCACATCGACGGGGAGGTTTGGCACCTCGATGTCGGCTCATCGCATCCTGGGGCTGAAGTCGGTCCCAAGGGTTGGGCTGTTCGCCCATTAAAGCGGTACGCGAGCTGGGTTCAGAACGTCGTGAGACAGTTCGGTCCCTATCCGTCGCGGGCGTAGGAAATTTGAGAAGAGCTGTCCTTAGTACGAGAGGACCGGGATGGACACACCGCTGGTGTACCAGTTGTTCCGCCAGGAGCATTGCTGGGTAGCTATGTGTGGGATGGATAACCGCTGAAAGCATCTAAGCGGGAAGCCAGCTTCAAGATGAGATTTCCCATTCGCAAGAAGTAAGACCCCTGAGAGACGATCAGGTAGATAGGCTAGAAGTGGAAGTATAGCGATATATGGAGCGGACTAGTACTAATCGGTCGAGGACTTAACCATGAGATTTCAAGGTAAGTAGAGGTGTATTCAGTTTTGAGTGATTGAGAGATTGCTCAAGATAACGATGAGATGACACTGTGTGGTGATGATGGCAAGAAGGACACACCTGTACCCATGCCGAACACAGCAGTTAAGCTTCTTAGCGCCGATGGTAGTTGGACCTTTGGTCTTGTGAGAGTAGGACGTTGCCACGCGTGTCATATCAAAGTTATTCCGCCATAGCTCAGCTGGCAGAGCGCATGACTGTTAATCATGATGTCGTAGGTTCGAGCCCTACTGGCGGAGT
>NZ_JBNUPK010000015.1:0-5413 GCF_050409465.1 Facklamia sp. P12950 | reverse complement strand
TATACCATTCAATTAACCGTTTAAATACAAACTCCAACTTTTGAGGTTCACATCAATTCAGAAGATCTTTTTGTGAAAATATATTTGTTTAGTGAGCCTTTTCGTATTTATAATCCCATGATAGATGTTCTGCATCGATCTGAACTTGTTTGTCATAATCTTTCAGGACTTCTGCTGTTTTACCTGACAAAAAGATTAGAGCAATTATATTAGGTAAAGCCATTAGCCCCATTGATAAGTCAGCAATATCCCAAACTACACCAGGACTTGCAAAATAACCCATGGCAATTGCCATCAAAGCAACTAACTTAAAAGAATGAATGATTTTCCCATTATCAAAGATAAATTTAACATTGGACTCTGCAAAGAAAAACCAACCAACAATTGTAGTTAAGGAAAAGCTTGATAAGGCGATGGCTAAGAATGACTCTCCAATTTTTCCAAATTGAATTTGGAAAGCAGTTTGTGTCATGATTTGACCATACTCACCTAAAGCTTGAGGAGTCATAGCTTGGATTGTTTCAATGGAATAAGCCCCTGTTAAAAGATTTATCATGACCGTTGCCACACAAATAATAAAAGTACATATAAAAACACCAATCATGGCAATAAAGCCTTGTTCAGCAGGATGTGAAGTCACAGCTACTGCATGAGAATGGGGGGTTGATCCCATTCCGGCCTCATTTGAAAATAAACCTCTAGCTAACCCATATCGCATTGCTTGCTGAACACTGATTCCTAGCGCTCCTCCAGCTATCGCTTGAGGATTGAAAGCGCTATTAATAATCAACTTGATAGTGGGTATCAATTGATCAATGTTTAAAATCATAATTAATAATGCCACTAAAACATATGATATGGCCATAGTAGGAACAACACGCTCAGAAAATTTACCAATCCGCTCCATTCCTCCAATAAGGATCCAGCCAACCACCACTATTAAAACACAGGCTATCAAGAATTGATTTAAACCAAAAGCCGTATTCATTGACGAAATAATAGAGTTAGCCTGAACCATAATACCAACTAATCCAAGTGCAACAATGCACAAAACAGCAAAAATATATGCTAGCCACTTTTGCTTTAAACCATTTTTAATATAGTACGCAGGTCCTCCAACTAACGTACCATCTGAAACTTCCCTCTCCCTAAATACTTGAGACATGGTAGCTTCAGCAAACATTGTAGACATTCCTAAAAAGCCAGAAACCAACATCCAAAATGCCGCTCCCGGACCGCCACCAATAATAGCAGTTGCAATCCCTACTATATTGCCAGTCCCTACTTGAGCCGCAACGGCTGTAGCTAAAGATTGAAAAGGAGTCATACCACCTTCTTTGGCTGATTTACCCTTTATAATATCTGATATCATACGTTTCAGAGCAGGAAAAACACGTGAAAACTGCGGGAAACCCAAACGAACAGTCATAAATAATCCGATTCCAATAAAAGCATATAAAAGAACATAATCCCATAAATAATCTCTAAGTGTTACAACAATATCTGAAAAATTCATTAAATAATTCCTTTCTTAATTAGAAACAGCTGAAGTAGACCTGTTAATAAATAAATAAATAACTTTCATATATAGGTTCACTCCTTCCAAGATAATTTGTCGCTACTTGTTAAGATTAACACAAACTATAAGGTAAATTAATGGTTTTCATTAATTTTTTTAATCGTTTTGCTCAATAGTATTATAGCTGATATGTTATTTTTAAACATTTGAATGCTTGAAGGAAATTGTGACTTAATTACTAACGTTCGATGTAGAATTTTAGTCATTCATAAGTATGCTAAATATCGAATAAGATTGATAAAAGGCATTCTATTTCATTTTTATGTTAATAAGTAGATTAGTTTGAAAGAACTTAGATCATTAACTAGAATTCTTAATTTTATAAAGAAAGAAGTGGTATCCATCCGATATAAACACCGAATAAATACCACTTAAATAATCACAAAATATCAACTTTTATTATAACTTCCATAACCAAAATCCTAATGCGGCCGAGAAGACTCGAACTTCCACATCCTTAAGGATACCAGCCCCTCAAGCTGGCGCGTCTGCCATTCCGCCACGACCGCTCTATCAATAACGATAGTATATATTGTAACGAATCGGCAGCGCTTATGTCAACTTTTATTTAGGATTTATTAGTTTTAATCCAATGCGTGACCGTTCACGATCAATAGAAATTACTTCTACTTCAACAATATCTCCCACGGCTACTAGCTCAGAAGGATGCTTAATGAATCGACCTTTTGGTGAACTTAATTTAGATATATGGATAAGTCCATCCTGTTTAACTCCAATATCAACAAAAACGCCAAAGTCGACAACATTTCTTACAACACCCTGTAACTGCATATTTTCCTCTAAGTCTTCCAGCTTCAAAACATCGTCTCTTAAAACAGGCGCATCCTGACCATCTCGAATATCTTGACTAGGATTTATCAAGCCTTCCAAGATATCCTTGGCTGTTTCTTTTCCAATTTGATAAGTTTGAGCAATCTGCTGGGTGTCTAAAGATTTTAAAATTTGACTGCTTTCTACTTGACCTATTTCATCTAAAGACAAGCCATTATCTTCTAGAATCCGTTCTGCAATTGCGTATGATTCTGGGTGAATAGAGGTCTGATCTAGAGGGTTTGTTCCTTTTATAATGCGTAAGAAACCAACAGCTTGTTCATAGGTTTTTGGTCCCATGCGTTTCACTTTTTTAATCTGTTTTCGATCCTCAAACCTACCAATCTCATCTCTTAAAAGAATCACATTCTTAGCTGTTGCATGGGTCATTCCAGATACACGTTCTAATAATTGAATACTAGCAGTATTAATGTCGACTCCTACCTGATTGACTGTCATATTAACGACAAAATCCAATTCATCTGCCAATAAATTTTGGCTAACATCGTGCTGGTATTGTCCGACTCCCATTGATTTCGGATCAATTTTTATCAACTCTGCTAGAGGATCTTGCAATCTTCTTGCGATAGAAACTGCACTTCTTTCTTCTACTTGATAATCAGGAAATTCTTCACGAGCTATTTTACTAGCTGAATATACAGAAGCGCCTGCCTCATTAACAACTATAAACCGAATAGACCGGTCAATCTGCTTAACTACTTCACTTACAAAGACTTCAGATTCTCTACTTGCTGTTCCGTTACCAATAGCAATAACATCAACTTGATGTTGTTCAATCATTGACTTTAAAATAGTCGCTGCTTGTTGGCGCTTATAGTCAGTTGCAGGTGGATGCGGATAGATTACACCCTTATCTAGCACACGACCAGTTTCTGAAATAATCGCCAATTTGCACCCCGTACGATAAGCAGGGTCTAATCCGAGTACGCGAAAGCCCTTCATTGGAGGCTGTAAAAGTAAATGGCGTAAGTTCTCTCCAAAAATAGCAATCGCATGGCGATCTGCCCTTTCAGTTTGTTCACTCCTAATTTCACGCTCAATTGCCGGCTGAATAAACCGTTTATAGGCATCTTTAATTGCTAACTCAATCCGCTCTTTTTGTTGGTTAGGCAGTTCTTCATCTAGAATATGCTTTTCTATATACTGAAGCGCCGGTTCCTCATCTACTTGGATTTTAACTGAAAGAACCCCTTCTTTTTCACCACGATTGGAGGCTAAGACACGATATTCAGCAATTTTCATTAGTTTTTCTTGGAAATCGTAATACATTTGATAAACTCCACGTTCGTCAATGTCTTGCTCTTTTAAAGTAGTGGTCCAATAGGCATTATATTTTGTATATTTTCGAATAAATTCTCGGAAATCTGCTCGATCCGATATTTCTTGAGCAATAATCTCATGGGCTCCTTCGAGTGCTTTGTCAACTGATGAAACCGACTCGTTAAGATATTTTTCGGCCTCTTGCTCCAGTGGAACATCTAAGTCTTTATTAGTTAGCATCCAACTTGCTAAAGGTTCTAAACCATTCTCAATAGCCACCATCGCTTTAGTCCGACGTTTTTTCTTAAAGGGACGATATAAGTCTTCTACTTGTTGTAATGTCTGTGCCTGTTCAATATTTTCTTGAAGGTCAGCATCCAGCTTCCCTTGTTCCTCAATCGCTTTTAAGACATCCTCTTTGCGTTGATGGAGATTTAAAGCATACTGATACTGTTTATCGATATCATAGATTTGAACCTCATCTAGAGACCCAGTCATTTCTTTACGGTAACGTGAAATAAAAGGGATTGTATTCCCTTCCTCCAATAAATTAAGAACCGCATTAATTTGATTGACTTCTATATTTAATTCGTTGCTAATGGATTTGATAATATTTGCTTGATTGTTTTCATTATTCATCCTATCATTCTCCTTCTAAAACTGGGACGGAATATATCTGAATTACTGCCGTTTTACTAACTTTCATAGCATGCAGTTCTCCTCCAAAGACACAACCACCATCAATTCCCCATTTCATATCTTTACGCCAAACATTGGAATTATAGTAATTCTGATGAAGCACCATAGTTGGAGTGTGCCCAAAAATAATTTGTTTACCGGTAGAATTCTTTGTTTGATGAAAGCTGTCTCTAATCCACAGAAAATCGTGATCAGAAGTGTTTTTCCAGTTTTCAAGCGACAAATCTACACCAGCATGAACAATAATGAATTCTCCATATTCAAAATAATAAGGGAGACCCTCTAACCAAGTTTCCAGCTTAGGATAAGTCTGTTTAATTTGACGAGCTAGTCGTCTGGCTTGTGATTTTACGACTTTCTCTTCAGGAATATTTAATAACTGACAAATAGTCGCTACTCCACCATTCATAATGTAATGATTAAAAAAATTATGCGGGCTTCGCAAAAAATTTAAGAGCATGGATTCGTGGTTCCCTCTTAAACAGAGGGCATTCTTTTCTTTTTGAAGTTGCCATACACGGTTTAAAACAGCTAAACTATCATAGCCACGATCAATATAATCTCCAATAAAGACCAATCGCTCTTCTTCAGGTATCCAACTTGCTAATAGTTGATCTAATTCATCACTCATTCCGTGGATATCTCCGATAACAAATAAGTGCTCTGGATTATTTTTCACTGCTTCACCGCCTTTAAAATCGAATAAATTAAGTATAGCATAGCTTAAGTAGTAGGAAAATCATAGAATATTTTATAGAAAGCTCGATCAATAGTAAAGCCCCTCACGCAAGTTAGAAGAAACTACTTGAAGGGCTTTATTGTTTTGGTTCTATAATAAACAGGGTGGATGGAAGAAAAAAACACTTCCTTCCATCCTATTTTTTGCTACACAAAAACACAGAAGTCCGATCTATTAAAAGTGGTAACTAAAATAGAAAGGACTCTGTGTTATGACTCATGATACTCCATATAAAAGACCCTAACGTAAAATTATCTGATCATTGTGTGGAAAATATCTAAAAT
>NZ_JBNUPK010000014.1:0-11009 GCF_050409465.1 Facklamia sp. P12950 | reverse complement strand
TAACATGCTTGCCTGTCACGCAGGAGATCGCGGGTTCAAATCCCGTCCGGACCGTTTCTAGGCTTGATAGCTCAGTTGGTAGAGCACTTGATTGAAGCTCAAGGTGTCGGCGGTTCGATTCCGTCTCAAGCCATTGCTGGAGGGGTAGCGAAGTGGCTAAACGCGGCGGACTGTAAATCCGCTCCTTCGGGTTCGGCAGTTCGAATCTGCCCCCCTCCATTTTAATAGGGATTGCTAACCATTTTCCTTTTTAGGGACTTAGTTTAACGGTAGAACAACGGTCTCCAAAACCGTCAGTGTGGGTTCGATTCCTACAGTCCCTGTTAAAAGTATGATGGCGATTGTGGCGAAGTGGTTAACGCATCGGTTTGTGGATCCGACATTCGTGGGTTCGATTCCCATCAGTCGCCTATTTATATTTTATTATTGGGGTATAGCCAAGCGGTAAGGCATCGGACTTTGACTCCGTGATTCGTTGGTTCGAATCCAGCTACCCCAGTTTCATGGCGGTATAGCCAAGTGGTAAGGCACGGGTCTGCAAAACCTTGATCGCCGGTTCAAATCCGACTACCGCCTTATATCTATTACGGCGGTGTGGCGGAATTGGCAGACGCGCTGGACTCAAAATCCAGTGCCGGTTACACGGCGTGTCGGTTCGACCCCGAC
Organism: Facklamia sp. P12950; assembly: GCF_050409465.1. Lineage (NCBI taxonomy): Bacteria > Bacillati > Bacillota > Bacilli > Lactobacillales > Aerococcaceae > Facklamia > Facklamia sp. P12950. The sequence goes on along the minus strand of NZ_JBNUPK010000014.1, from coordinate 10,343 downwards.
CACCGCTATTTATTTTAAACTCTTTCCTGGATAGGAAGGTTTTTTTATTGTTTTATTTTCATTGGTAAAGTATAATTTTCTTATAAATTCGAAAGGAGTGGTACAAGATGAATTTAGAATATAAAAATTTAGGTTCTAATCTAAAAACTCTTCAATGGTTTTTTGCTAGGGTTATTTGTTTTTACGTACCACCCTATCATTAGTCATTTTCTATATTTTTAAGGATCTAAGTTAATCTTAGATTCTTTTTTATTTTAATTATATTTTAAAAATTATAGAATTTATTTTGTCTTTCTAAATTCATCATATTTACGAAAACAGATAGCTTTATGTAGCATAAAAGGATAATTTAGATAGGAGACTAATTGATGATAAACAAAGATTATGGTATTAATTCTTACATTTCTAGATATAATTTAAATAATGATTTAAATATCTATCGCATCACAAGTCGTAATAATGCATTTCTAACGCTTCATAATAAAAAAGACGAATTAATTTCGGTTCGAGTAAATTTAAAAAATAGTGATTTTGTTGTAGGTGATTATGTTTTAGTTGAAAAGAATGTGGGAGAACATCAAATATCCACGTTTCTCAAAAGAGATAGCTTGATTACTAAAGCTCAAAGCACATCACAAAAAAGTTTGGCATATAATGCTAAAGAACAATTAATAGCTGCAAATGTTGACCAAATATTTATTCTTATTGCAGCTGATCAGAGGTTTTCTTTGGGAAAATTCGAACGCTATGTCTCTACCTTTTCTAATATGGCTAAGGATATTCAAATTATTATTTCAAAATCAGACTATCAAGTAGAAGCTTCAACTATTGAAAATACTATTTTAAAGGTTTATCCTAAAATGAAAATTAATCAATTATCAATTCATGATCCTTTATCGGATCAAAAAGTAATGAATCTTCTCAAAAAAGGTAAAACTTCTATTCTAATTGGATCATCAGGGGTAGGAAAGTCTACTTTAATAAACACTATTTTACAAAAAGAAGAACTGTCAACTCAAAACGTTAGAAATGATGGTAAAGGCAAGCATACAACCACCTCTTCCTCTATGTATTTCCTTAAAAAAACCTCTTCTTATATTATTGATACACCAGGCTTTAAAACTATTTCATCCCATAGAGATGCAGATGAAACGCTTCTTTTTCAAAGTATATATGACCTTTCGCTTAAATGTAAGTTTAATGATTGTTCGCACGTGAATGAGCCTGGATGTGCTATTCAACTAGCCATTAAAAAAGGGAATTTATCTAAAGAGTTGTACAATCGTTATTTAAAATATAAAGATAAAAAGAAACGGTATAAGGAATTGATCAGCCAAAAAAACAAAAAAAAGAAACCACATCATCGAATGAAAGTAATCACTAAGTCAGGAATTCTTAACGACATTGATTAATCTCACCTAATCAATAGTTATAAGGTAGTTTATAGGGCAACGTTAAGGTATAATAGATAGGTCGATAATTTTATGTTATTTCAAAGAGGTGATCTGTTTGATTAGTACAGTAGAAAGTTATTTTGAAAAAGAAGATATTTTGGTTCCTAAGAAATATCTTCAAATTGATGAAGAGTATTTAAATAAACAAGTTGATCAAAAAGTGGAGGAACTAACCAATCTAAATTATCCAAATAATAAAAATTTGTCAGATGAAGTGATATTCAATCTAAATCTTCCGAATATCTATAGTTATCAAGACTTGAGAAGCTTTTTTTATAATGATTTGAAGCATCGTGTGGCTGAGTTCTTTTTTTATGATCAACTACTGCCTTACTTATTCACTTTTTTCGCTGAAACCAGTCAAACCATCATTAATCAAAGTGAGCTGTTGCTTTTTCAAAATGAGTATCTAAAAAGAGTAGAAACGATAGCTAAAGTAAAGAATATCTCTTTTTCTGATTATGTACAAATTCACCTTCGATTGGCTGGTAATCCTTATGAGCGAATTAAAGAGAGAGCTTTTGAGGAATTTGTTTTTAGGTTAATTGCCAATCAAAGATATGAGAAAAATGAGTATGCTAATTTACAAGATGAGTACGAAGCATTTATTTCCGACCGCTCATTATCTCTTAATGTTGATCCCTTTGATTTGAAAGAGGAATTAAGCCTATCTACTTTTGAACAAGATTACCCGACCATTTACTTTACTCAAGAACTGTTAGATTATTTTATACCTAAAATTATTAGTTAAGACTGGGTTCTTAAAATCCTATTGATATATTTACCAATAACATCAGGTGAAGGAGCGAACAAATTTGAATGATAGTTATCAAAAACAATTGCTTTCTTTTTTAATTACTGCGACTCTTTTTTCAACACTTTATTTCACTTTTGTTTCTTCCTCTAATCGTTATATTATTGAAAACTTTTTCAAAAAGCCGATTGATAGCAGCATTAACCTTGAGGAAGTAGATCTTAATTTAAGAAAAGATCCAATCTTACAAACCAACGCTAAATCTGAAAAAGTCTCACTCTCGTCTGAATTAAACGATCACTATATGCCAAGATTTTATAATCGACCTCAACTTATTAAGCCGACTTTAAAATCGTCTATTAATCGCAAACCAGTTGTTGAAGAAATTGGAGTGGCGGAACTTGTATGGAAAAGAGATGGATTGAAAAAGATACTTTATCAAGGTGGTTCGCCCTTCACCGGATGGTTTCAAGAAGATAAAACTAAAGGTTATTATCAAGATGGTTTAAAAGAAAATCTGAACAACAGTGAATTATTAGCTAAACAAGTTGAGGATCTTTTTGCTGTTAATAAATATCCTTTCTACATGACTCCTCATAAAAAAAGAGAGCATTTCACTCTGAAAACAATTGAGTACAGCATCCTTATTAAGTCTCCTGATTTAAAAATTTACTCAAATCCGCCTGGTTTAGCCAGTTCACGTTATTTACTAAATACTCAAGGAATGATAGACAGTCCAATGGAAGTAGGACAGGAACTCACTAATCAATACGGAACCTGGTTACATGTTTATTTTGGCTATGATGAGCTTGGTTGGATTAGAAAAGATTCTTCATATAATGATTACGTTTTAACCTATTATAGTGAAAGAGAGCTTTTAGATGAAATAGAAGCTATATTAGAGACTTATTTGGGATATATTAGTGCAACGGCAGGAGCTTCTTTTGTTAATAGTGAGCATCTTACCCAGGTTTCAGTAAATAACCAAATATTTTTCCCAGCCTCTACTCAAAAAATTTATGTTTTAGGTAAAATTTATGAGCTTTATAAAACTGGTGAGTTGTCACCCAATTCTATGGTTATTTTATCTGATGAAAACCGCGTCCCAGGTGCTGGAGTTATTCAAGGAGACCCTAGTGGGTCGCAATACACTGTGGATTACTTAGTAGATTTGATTCCTTTATATTCTGATAACACAGCTGCTAATATGTTAATTGAAGTAGCTGGCGAAGGTGAATGGATTACACCTTATGTCCATAAATTTGGTCTAAAAGATACCTTTGTTGATGGAAAATATTATCATGGATCAACCAACCGCAGATTTCAGACATCGCCTGGGGATGCTGCTATGTATTTCGCTTTAATGGCACGTAATGAACTGAATGGCGAACCTTGGGATGGTCAATTAATTCAAAAATTAATGACAAATCCATGGCGATATCTTTCTGCATTTATACCATACGTTACCACATGGAATAAAACAGGATTAGGATCGACAGAACAAAATGATGTCGCAGCTTTTCAAACGGATTATGGAACCTACACACTAGCTGTGTATACAGAAAATCCTTATAATTACGATGCTGTTCCTGATCAAATGGGAATATTATCTAAAGCTGTTTTTGATGTCTATGTTAGTAATCGTTCGCTCTTATGGCAAAAAGTAACAAATCCCCAAGCTTATTTAGAGGAAAAAGAGCAAGAAATGTTGAGGCAATCCACAGAAATGATGTTAGATGAAAACAATTATAATTAAAAAATAAAAGGGGCTGGGACAAAAGCCTTGAACAATTAAAGAAAGTCCGGTCAACGATCCATTTGTTAATCGGACTTTTTCTTTAACAATAAAAAAATAGAAAGCGTTTCCTGCTATAATAGTAGTAATCACAAAACCATTTAGGAGGGGCTTTCTATCTAGTAACAGTACACTATGAATCACACTTACTTGCCACTGGAAATGGATTGTTTATTCCCTGAAAATCATAGTGTTTAGGCGAATTCATGAGGTAGTCGAACAGATTCAATCTGAGATTCAGCAGCTCTTAAGTGAAGAAATTGAAACGCTTAATCGAGCGATTGAAACGCAAATTGTTGTCGGAGCGGATGAACGCAAAAAGAAGCGCTGTCGTCTCAAAAAGTATCACCAAAAAATTGCTGAGGATTTTATTCCTTGTAAAGAAAAACACACCACTTATCAAGCGACATCCAACGGTCGCAATAGCTTTTCTAAGACCGATGTCGAGCGAATATTTATGGCCAATAATCTACGTAAATACCCAAAGCAGCGAGCCTAGATTGGAAAGTCACTTTCCAATCTAGGCTCGCTGTAAATTTTGAGGGGGCTGAGCAGCCCTTTTGTCCCAGCCCCTTTTATTTTAGTAAGAATGCTTTCAGTTTAGCTGTTTTCGTAAGTTTCTAAGACGAGCTTGGCTGTATCGCTAGAAAGGGAATAATAAATTTTAGTTCCATCACGGTCCGCAGAGACAATTTTTGCTTCACGTAATTTACTAATGTGTTGAGAGACGGTAGATTGAGTTAATTCTAAATCTTGTTGAATTTTGCTGACATTCATAACACCGTTATTTTTTAATAGCAATGCGATTGAAAAACGAATAGGGTGTGATAAAAGTTTTAGTACATTAACATATCTAGCCATTTTTTTTGATTTCATTCCGTATGTTTGCATCTTTTCCCTCCATTTCTATCTATTTTTATGCCTAGTCAGATTGTATCACATATTTTACTTTTAAAGTAAGAATTTTTTGTGTTTTTTATATTACATTTAATTTTGCTTAAAATTTTTACTGATTATTAAATGGTGAAAATAGTAGATACTTATAATATTTTAGCTAGCAAGATAAGGATACCATTTTAAGTTGTAATAAGCAAAGGTTGTTTGAAAGTAGTGTATAAATGGTTTTTAGAATAGGTTTAAATTATAAAAATATGTAATTGTTTTATTTTTTAAACAATAAAGATCCTTCATATTAGTATGATAGTACTATTAAATAATCTTTAAACAATAAAATAAGCCAACGTATATGTTATTTTATTTATAACATAATTTTATAAAAGGCTTGAAGTGTATCTTGCTTGCTTGATTGTAATATCACTGTAACCTATATTGCTATCTTTAATCGGTTTGCTTAATCATAGGTAACAAGTGCTAAAAAAACGTGCACTTATTAATAAACTTGTTTAAGATATCTTATATATTAATTTTAATAATAATTCACCAACAAGGTGATCATGTTAAGGAGTATTTATGAAAAAATCAATAATAAGTTTAGTTATCTCGTCACTATTGTTGCAAGTCGTAACTGTTCAACCAACTATCTTAGCTCAGGACGATAATTATCAAGGAAGTCTTGCGATGGTTTGGAAGCAGAGAACAGTTAATGAGATACGTCGTGTAATCAATCTAATGACTGAAAAACAAGATGGTGTCTATGTGATTCAATGGGGCGACACTTTAAGTAGTATTTCTGGAGCAACTGGTATATCGGTCAATGATTTGGCTCAAATCAACCAAATAGCTAATCCAGATTTAATCATAGCTGGAGCAGAGTTGCGTTTTAACTCAGATTCTGGGACGATCTCATATAGTCAAGGAGATGAAGAAGTAACAGTTACAGCTTATGAGACTGAAAGCAGTTCAATTAATACAAAGGCTCAAACAGAAGAGAGTCTCTTAGTAATTGAGGCAGCTGAAGACTTTGAAGAAGTTCAAGAAGAATTACCTACTTTTGAGGAAGCTATGCCTAATGAAGTTGTCGAAACAACTCGGGAAATTAGTGAAGAAATTCTTCCAGTTGTTGAAATGACTACCACGAGCAATGAAGTTATCGAGGAACAGCTGACTACTGAAGACTTTGAAACAACAGCCACTACAATTAAGTCTACTGATTTTAATACTGATTTAATTGAAACTAGCGTTTCAGATATTACAACTAGCATTACTACCAGTATTGAAACGACTAGTTATGTTGAATCTACCTATGAAGAAATAACTTTTGAAACGAATGAAGAAAGAGTTGAAACAACGCTTGTAGATAATAGCAGTACGGACCCTTATGCAGCGTTTGAAAGAATAGTTGCTGAGAAAGGTGTTTCTGATGTTGAGCAAGGTTATTGGAAGGCTATTATTAATCGTGAGTCCGGGTGGAATACATTTGCTAAAAATATGTCTTCTGGAGCATATGGATTACCACAAGCTTTACCAGGTAATAAAATGGCTTCTCATGGTGAAGATTGGCAAAGCAACCCTTATACTCAATTATCATGGATGTATGACTATATGGTAAGTCGTTACGGATCGATTTCTGGAGCTTGGTCACATTCTCAATCAAAAGGGTGGTATTAATAATTAAAGAGCTGAGATCTAATGATCTCAGCTCTTTAGGTGTTCAGAATGAAGTTAAAATATAGCTTATTTTGATAAAAAAGTTAAGTAGAACTTTAGGTCCAATATATGGTACGATAAAATCTTGATAGTGAAGATAAAAACTATTAAGAGAGGAAGAGTTGATGAGTCAAACAAAGATTGAATTCTTGGGTGGAATTGGCACAATTGGGGGAAATATTATTAGCCTTCAAAAAGATAATCATCAAGTGATTATGGATTTTGGAGCATTTGTAGGAGCCGATATTAAACAATTGCTAGATCGATCATTAACTGAACAATTCCTTTAAGATAACTTATTGCCTAAGGTAGAAGGATTTTATTCTCAAAGCCAGTTAAATTCAAATTCGTTAACTGCTTATGAGGTGAGCTCATCGAATACTGCCATTTGCTTGTCTCACTCGCACCTTGATCATCTAGGTTCCTTAGGACAAATAAACGAACAAATTCCTGTATACACATCAGAGAAGTCATTAAACTTTTATGAAAACTTAGTAAAAATTCCTTTTTACCTAAATATGATGTTAATTGGCAAAGTGTTCCTCATCAAACAAGTATTCATCATGGGCCATTCAAGATAACTTTTAAAGAGAGTGACCATGATACAGAAGGTGCGAGTGCTATTTTATTGCAACGAATGATTTGAAAATTGTTTATTCAGGAGACTTAAGACTAAATGGTTATAACCCTGAAAAAGTGCTCAAGTGGGTAGAAGAAGCCCATCCTTTTGAACCAGACCTACTATTAATTGAAGGCACCTCTTTGTCTAATTTTGGAGATGACCTCGCACCTCACGTAGCTGTTGAGGGAAAAAATCATAATCTAGCTTGTTCAAATGAGCGGCAGTTTTTAAAAGAGAGTGACCACTTATTGGGTAAAAAACAAGCAGGCATCATAACCATTAATTTATATCCACAAAATATACAACGCTTGATAAGATTGAATGAAATAGCTAAAAATCATCAACGGAGATTTGTCGTAGATAAAGCGTATTACCAATTGCTTAAACAACATATATCAAGCAAAATCGATAATATTTTTTGTTTAGGTGAGGATGAAGAAGAAAGTAGTCTTTCGGTAAGTGCTGAAGAATTGAAGGCTTCGCCGAATGACTATTTATTATTAATTGATTATGAACGTCATCAAATTCTTTATCAATTACCAGCTGGAATATATTTACATTCAAACGGAGTTCCTTTAGGAGTCTTTATGGCTGGTTATGAGGAGTTTTTAACCAATATGGTTGAATACGGCCGGGATTTCTATCAGGCTGGGGTCTCAGGTCATGCCTCTCAAGCAGATTTATTGATGATTGGTTATACGATTCAATCAAAAGTTGTTATTCCATGGCATACATTTAAACCAAAGGCTTTTGGTCAAGAGTTAGAAACAAAAGGTCTAATTGTTTTCTATCCTCAGTATGGCCAAATATATACGATGGACAAGATATTGGAGGGGAACAATGCTTAAAATCCGCTTTTTAATAACGAGTGATACACATGGTCAATGGCACCATCATCCTGATCAGACTGAGTATTCCTTAAAGAACACTGCAGCTTTAATTGATCAATTAAAACAAGATGCGATTAAGACATTGCAATTTGATTTAGGCGATTTTATTCAAGGATCGCCTATGACGAGCTATACCAGTCAAGTGACAAAGAGTGCGGCTCCTTATGCTCGAATGATGAATGATTTGGACTATGATTATCAAATTGTTGGTAACCATGAATTTAATCACGGAATGGCCTATCAAGACACTGCATTAGACTTAATAAATGCACAAATATTATGTAGCAATATTGTGGATCGAAAAACCAAAAAGCCCTATAAGGGAAAAGCCTATGATGTCATCAACATTGAAGATTATAAAATCGGAATTATTGGTGTAACCACCCACTATATACCACACTGGGAGTTGCCAGAAAATTATGAAGGTTTAGAATTTTTAGATGCTTTTGAAACGGTTAAAGAGTATGCTCAATTTTTAAAACCTCAAGTGGATTTATTAGTTGTTGCTTATCATGGAGGTTTTGAAGCTGACCTATCTTCGGGAGAGGCCTTAGAGGCTCAAACTGGAGAAAATCAAGGATATAAGATGATCAGTGAGATTCCTGAAATAGATCTTTTATTAACGGGTCATCAACATCGTCAGATTTGTCAGCCCTTTAAGGATTCCTTTGTCATTCAACCAGGCTATGGTGGTGAAAAGGTGGGTGAAGTTATCGTGAGTTTAGATAAAAAAGCTTCCCCAGCAATTGAAGGGGCTCTACACTCTTTTACAACTAGCGAAGCAATTGAAAATATTCGTCCATTAGAACCTGAATATAGCCAGAGCCTTAACTGGCTTGATGAGGTCTTAGGGAATGCTCCCATGGAGATGCCCACTCGAAATCTTCATCAAGCAAGAGTGAAAGGCCATCCTTTTGCTGAGTTTTTAACGAGAACGATGTTGAATGAAACAGGGGCAGACTTCGCAGGTATATCCTTGCTCAACGATCACTTTGTAGATTTTCAAGGTGAAGTTAGGCGAGGAGAACTATTGAATATTTATCCTTATTATAATCAAATTGCTGTTAGCCAAGTAAGTGGTCAGGATATAATTGAAGCGATGGAGCATAATTTTGCTTATTTTACTTTTGATTCATCCGGTAAAATTTCTGTAAATCCTTCTTATATTTATCCTAAACCTAAGCATTACAATTATGACTTGTACACGGGTTTTTCTGTAGAGGTTGATTTGAATCAACCAATAGGTAAGCGTGTGGTCAAATTAATTAATGAAAAAACACAAAAAGTAATTGATAAGCAAAAATATTACCATTTAGCGCTCACTCAATATCGTGCTGTTGGGGGAGGCGATTATAATATGTTTACAAAAGCTAAAATTGTTAATATGATTGATAAAGATATGATTCAATTAATAGTTGAAGGTATGGATCAATTGACAGTTACGGAATGGAAAGAGATAAATCATCATTATGAGCATATTCAATGGACAGCTTTTAATGAAGATTAAGCATTTTTTCAAAGTTGAAATTAGTCTAAAAAGCTTTTAATAAACAAAATACTTTTAGCTGATAATTTCAATAAACAAAAAAGAAATGCGGATTATGTTGGTGATGAATATTTTTCTTCTGATCATTTATCGTTTAAAAAAGATGGTTACATAGGGTTTTTAGATTATTATGTAATGGGTAAAGATTTTATGGAAAATGGCTTTTCACCTCATGCTGTAGCAATCCATATTTTAGATTGTGATAAAAAAAAGAACTTGAGGGTTCATCATTTTGTATCTGATACCAATCATAGCCCAACAGATCCAGCGAATAAATACCTTGAAGCAGTTATTAAACCAAAAGAATAGTATAATAAGATAATGGAATTGGAAGGTAAAGAATATGTAAAAGAAAACATAGAAACTGAAGTATTTTAACATTTATTACAGATGCTGATGAAGGGAGCGACCCTGGCTTAGGAGTAATAAAAAAATTATCTATTGAACATCAGATAGAACTAATGAGCAAATTTTTAAGAAGCTAAATAAAAAGACAATCAGTTTAAATTTATAGTTTATTATATAATGAAAATAATTTAATATTTATACTAAAAGAGTTAGAAAAACTAGGCTCTATGTCCAATAGGGTTGATGCTATCCAAGGAGATTAAGCCACTAATGGTTGCTTGGTCTCCTTTTCTTTTCTTCCTGACACATATAATCTTGATATTAAAA
>NZ_JBNUPK010000013.1:0-14112 GCF_050409465.1 Facklamia sp. P12950 | reverse complement strand
ATAGCTAATGAACTCTGCGTTTATTGAACGTTGCACTTGTTATGATAATTTATCTGTTTAAAAAGTCATTAAATAAGGGATATCGCAATAGGACCTATTCAAAACAAGTATTTTTTGTTAAAATTAGTTGATGGAAAAGAAAGTTATGAGGTGAGTAAATGGACCGTATCAGCGAAGTGTCTGTTAATCTATTTGGCTATAATCGCAAACAAGTTAACCAATTAGTTGAATATAAAGATGAAAAAATTAAATCTTTAGAAAGAGACGTTGCTAATTTAAACCAGAAAGTACAAGCTCTAGAAGAGAAAGTGGTTTATTTCCAGTCGATTGAAGCCGCTCTAAAAGATGGTTTAGTGGACGCACGAAAGACAGGAAATGAAATTATTGCCGATTCAGAAGCAGAAGCAGAAAAGCTAATAAATCGTACTAATGAGCAAGTGGCCCAATACAAAGAAAACTTTGCATATTATAGTAAGGAATTAGCCAATACAGGAACAGATTTAAAAGATCAATTAAAAATGATGCAATCACAAATGCTAGATATGATTTCAGACTATGAAAAATTTGTTTCATCAACTAATTTTGATGAGGTTTTTCCTAGCAAGCAAGTGGATCGTTTTAGGAATCAGATTGAAGATTATGAGCAAGATGACTTACAACCAAACAGTCATCGAAAGAATCTTTCGGCAGAAAAACAATTGTCAGATAGAGAAAAAGAGGAATTACAACGTTTAATTCAAGATGTTATAAAGAATGAAGAAACGGCAGAAAAGACAAATGACAAAAAATTGGTTGATTTTAAGAAAGCTCATGGTTAACTAAATGATAAAAAAGGGCTGGGGGTAAACCCAGCTTTTCTTGTCTTTAAGTTATCAACAGAAATGAGGAGAAATAATGGTTAAAAATATAACAAAAGAAGTGGAGCGTCGTCGAACTTTTGCAATCATTTCCCATCCCGATGCTGGAAAAACAACTATCACCGAGCAACTTTTATTATTTTCTGGAGCTATACGTGAAGCGGGAACGGTAAAAGCTAAGGGAAAAAAATCAAATAAATTCGCTAAATCAGATTGGATGGAAATTGAAAAGCAAAGAGGTATATCAGTCACGTCTTCTGTCATGCAAGTGGATTATGATGGCTATCAAGTTAATATTCTTGATACTCCAGGTCACGAAGATTTTTCGGAAGATACCTACCGTACTTTAATGGCAGTCGATGCTGCTGTTATGGTGGTCGATTCTGGTAAGGGAATTGAGCCTCAAACTAAGAAATTATTTGAGGTCGTCTCAAAGCGTGGAATTCCTATCTTTACATTTATGAATAAACTAGACCGCGATGGACGCGAGCCAATGGATTTAGTAGCGGAATTAGAAGAAGTCTTAGGAATTAATGCCTATCCAATGAATTGGCCAATGGGTATGGGTAAAACATTACTAGGTCTATATGATTTATACAATCAGCGCGTGGAAATTCGTCAATCAGATGATGAAGATTATTTTATAGCACTGGATGAAGAAGGACATGCCCAAGGAGACCACGATTTTAAATTATCATCTATTTATAGTCAAGCAATTGATGATGCACAACTTTTACATGAAGCGGGTAATAGTTTTGATCGCCAGGCTATTTCACGAGGAAAATTAACGCCCGTCTTTTTTGGGTCCGCTTTAACGGGTTTTGGCGTACAAACTTTCTTGGATGCCTTTGTCGATTTGTCTCATCAGCCGGCGCCGGCTTTAACAGTTGACGAAGAATATATCCAGCCAACAGATGAGCGTTTTACAGGCTTTGTTTTTAAAATCCAAGCTAATATGAACCCAGCACACCGTGACCGCATTGCCTTTGTAAGGATTGTTTCTGGCCGTTTTGAAAAGGGAATGACAGTTACTTTAAACCGAACCGGCAAAACCATTCGAATGGCACATACTACCCAGTTCATGGCCGACAGTCGAGCAGAAGTCCAAGATGCTTTTGCAGGCGATATTATTGGCTTATATGATACGGGGAATTTTCAAATAGGTGATACCATCTATGCAGGTAACCAAGCCGTCCAATTTGAAGATCTACCACAATTTACGCCGGAGATTTTTATGAAAGTAGCGCCAAAGAATGTAATGAAGCAAAAATCTTTCCATAAAGGAATTGAACAACTTGTGCAAGAAGGAGCCATTCAATTATATAAGACCTATCATACAGAAGAGTATATACTAGGAGCGGTCGGACAACTGCAGTTTGAAGTTTTTCAATATCGTTTATTAAACGAATATAATGCAGAAGTTGAAATGACACCAATGGGGTCAAAAATTGCACGTTGGATTGATGATGAGGACTTAGATCCTAAGATGTCTTCCTCACGAAACCTTCTGGCAAAAGATCGTTTCGGCCAAGCTGTTTTCCTTTTTGAAAATCAGTTTGCTGAAAATTGGTTTAAAGACAAACACCCTGATGTTAAACTTAAACAGTTGATGTAAATCTCTTATTAAGGGTTACTGGTATTTAATAAGTAAATAATCTTAGCTTTTAATTTTGGTTTTGTGTATAATAATGATAGCGTTTGCCTGGGTTTTTATTTGCCTAGAATGAATAGCTATTCAGCGCATAGCTTAATATTAGAAATAATGTCTTTAAGGAGATGAACATATGGAAAAGAAAGAATTTCACGTAGTTGCTGAGACTGGGATTCACGCAAGACCTGCAACTTTATTAGTGCAAGCAGCTAGTAAGTTTTCATCAGATATTAACTTAGAATATAAAGGTAAATCAGTAAATTTGAAATCAATTATGGGAGTGATGTCTCTTGGCGTAGGACAAGGAGCTGACGTTACAATTACAGCTGAAGGTTCTGACGAAAAAGAAGCTATTGAAACGGTAACAGAGACCATGAAGAAAGAGGGCTTATCTGAATAATGACTAATAAACTAACCGGTATTGCGGCTAGTGATGGGATTGCAATTGCACCTGTTTATTTATTAGTGGATCCCGACTTAAGTTTTGACAAAAAGTCAATTGAAGATAGTGAACAGGAACTTATGCGTTTGTCTGTCGCTGTTGACCAAGCAAAAGCGGAACTTGAAAATATTCGCCAATTAGCTGCTGACCAATTAGGTGAAGAAGAGGCAAAAGTTTTTGATGCACATCTTTTAGTTTTATCAGATCCAGAATTCCTAGCCCAAGTAAAAACTTTGATTGAAGAAGATAAGATGAATGCAGAGGCTAGTCTTGAACAAGTTGCAGATATGTTTATTGCTACATTTGAAGCGATGGAAGACAATCCTTACATGCAAGAACGTGCAGCAGATATCCGTGACGTGAAACAACGACTTTTAGCTGCTTTATTAGGAGTGGAATTACCGACTCCAGCTACTATTGACCATGAAGTAATTGTGGTGGCTAGAGACTTAACGCCAAGCGACACTGCGCAATTGAATAAAAAATATGTGAAAGCCTTCGTCACAGAGATTGGCGGAAGAACATCTCACTCTGCTATCATGGCAAGGTCGTTAGAGATACCTGCCGTTGTTGGGATTGAAGGTGTTTCTCAAGCGGTTAAACAGGGAGAAAACTTAATCGTAGATGCCTTAGAAGGTCAAATTATCCTGCAAGCAAACGAGGAAGAACTAAAAGAGTATCAGCATAAAGGCGACCAATTTAAACAAGTCCAAGAAGAATTAAAAAAATTGGTAGCATCGCCATCCATAACTAGTGATGGTAAAACAGTAGAAATTGCTGCCAATATTGGAACCCCTAAGGATGTTGAGGGAGCTATTGATAATGGAGCAGATGGAGTAGGCTTGTATCGAACAGAATTCCTTTACATGAATGCTGCTGATTTTCCTAGTGAAGATGACCAATATCGCGCTTATCGTCAAGTGCTTGAAGCTGTTGATGGTAAAGGGGTGGTCGTTCGAACCATGGATATAGGTGGCGATAAGCATTTGCCATATATGAAGTTGCCACAAGAAATGAACCCGTTTTTAGGTTACCGTGCTATTCGTATTTCTATAGATAAGCCAGAGATGTTCAAAACACAATTGAAAGCATTACTGAGAGCATCGGTTCATGGTGATTTGAAAATCATGTTTCCTATGATTGCTACAATTTCAGAGTTTCGCCAGGCTAAATCTTTATTAGAAGAGGTTAAAAAAGAACTTCAACAAGCGCAGGTTGAATATTCAGATTCTATCGAAGTTGGAATAATGATTGAAATTCCAGCTGCTGCTGTTTTAGCGGACCAATTTGCAAAGGAAGTAGACTTCTTCTCAATTGGTACAAATGATTTAATCCAATATTCAATGGCTGCTGATCGAATGAATGAGCGAGTTTCTTATCTTTATCAACCCTATAATCCTTCTATTTTGAGATTAGTCAAATTTGTAATTGACGCAGCTCACCAAGAAGGTAAATGGGTTGGTATGTGCGGTGAAATGGCTGGTGACCAAATGGCGGTACCTATTCTACTAGGTATGGGATTAGATGAGTTTTCAATGTCTGCTTCGTCAATCTTAAGAACACGTCAGTTAATTTCACGCTTAGATAGTAAAAAGATGCAAGAATTAGCTGATCGCGTGATCAAGGAATGTAATTCATCTGAAGCAGTAGAAGAGCTTGTTAATCAATATTTAGCCTAAAGTGTATTTCATAAATAGTTAAGACCCTAGGAATAGTTTGTCGCCATTTAAGCATAGCCATATGTTTGTGGAACAAATCGTTTCTAGTGTCTTTTTTTTACAAAAAACACTGTTGTTAAGGTAGTAAAATATTTACTATAATAGATGAGAATAGAAATAAGCTCTAGGAAGGAAGCATTATGAAGATAGGCATGTTTACGGATACCTACTTTCCTCAATTAAGTGGTGTATCAACTTCAATCAAATTATTAACAAAAGAATTGCGAGCTAGAGGACATGAGGTAGTTATCTTCACTACTACTGATCCGAATGCAGAAGCAGAGCCAGATGTTGTTAGGATTTCAAGTGTTCCCTTTTTAAGTTTTTCTGATCGAAGAATTGCATATCGGGGATTCGATCGCTGTTTGAAAATAGCGCGTTCCATGAACTTAGACCTTATTCATACGCACACCGAGTTTAGTATGGGTTTAGCTGGTAAGTATGTTGCTAGCCGTTTGAAGATTCCTAATATACATACTTATCATACAATGTATGAAAATTATACCCACTATATTTTAGATGGGCTCTTAGTTCAAGCCAATCATGTAAGAGTAATTTCACGTCAGTATTGTAACCAATCAAATGCAGTCATTGCGCCCAGTCAATTAACTAAAGATACTTTAGAATCTTATGGTGTTCATGTTCCTATACAGATAATAGCTACTGGAGTAAACATTCCAAATTTTAAACCAGAAGAAGCTAAAACTTTGCGGAAGACTTTAGGTTTTAATAGTAAAGACCGTGTATTATTATCTTTATCACGTTTATCTAAAGAAAAAAATATAATTGAAGTCTTATATTCTTATTGTGAATTGAAGCAAAAGGATCCAAATCTAAAATTAGTGATTGCTGGGGATGGACCAGAAAGAGATAGTCTAGAACAATTTAGTCGTAAACATGATTTAGATGTGCGCTTTGTCGGATTTGTCGATCATGATGAAGTTTGGCGTTATTACCAAATGGCTGATTTATATGTAAATGCCTCAGAGTCGGAATCGCAAGGGTTGACTTATCTAGAAGCAATTGTTAACCGCTGTCCAATCATTGCTAAGAGTAATGATTACCTCAAGACTGTGATGCAAGAAGAGGCTTTTGGCGCCTTATTTGATGAAAATTACACACTTAATCAAGCAATTAGAGACTTTTTGGAGAAAAAAGACTCAAAACAAGTTGATCCAATTGATACAGATAACTTATATGAAATATCAGTAGAAAAGTTTACGGATCAAGTTTTAACCTTTTACAAGCAAGTATGTGAGCGATATATTGAAGAAGAAACTGGCCTTTTTGATCGTGTCTTTAGTAAAGTAAAAAATGTTATTCGTGAAATTGTAATAGGAGGAAAAATATAGTGGATCAAACACTCAAAGTAGGTTTTATCGGACTAGGTGTTATGGGACAATCAATGGCTAGACACATATTAAGAGCTGGTTATCCGCTTTATGTTTATAATCGAACGAGGTCTAAAGCCAATCAATTGGTTGAAGAAGGGGCTATTTGGCAAGCTTCACCTGAAGAAGTTGCTCAGGCATGTGACTTAGTCTTAACAATAGTTGGCTATCCTGAAGATGTTGAAGCGGTATACCTAGGTGAAAAGGGCTTGTTTAAGGGTGCTCACTCAGGTCAGGTTTTTATTGATTTAACCACCTCTAGACCAAGTTTGGCTCAGGAACTCACTAAAAAAGGACAAGCTTTGGGTGTTACTGTTTTAGATGCACCTGTTTCTGGTGGAGATTTAGGAGCAAAAGCAGGACGCCTAACAGCTATGGTTGGAGGAGATGCAGCAACTTTAGATCAAGTTCGTCCTATTCTTGAAACATTTAGTGCAAGTATTCAACTCCATGGTTCTGCAGGTTCTGGCCAACATGCTAAGGCAAGTAATCAGATTATGATTGCTGGGACAATGACCGGCATGGTCGAAACATTAAGGTATGCTAAAGCAAATGGGTTAGACTTAGAAAAAGTTATTGCAACCTTGACTGGTGGAGCTGCTAATAACTGGTCATTGGCCAATTATGGGCCTCGTATTTTAAAATCAGACTATTCACCTGGATTTTTTGTTAAGCACTATATCAAGGATTTAGGTATTGCTTTAGAAGAAGCTGAAAAAGCCAATTTAAATTTACCAGGTACAAAACTTGCCTATGATTTATACCAAGAATTAGCAAAAGAAGGTCATGAAAATGATGGTACTCAAGCTTTGATTAAGCTTTGGTGGGATCAAGCTTAATAGTCCTCCTCACTCTAAGTTGGGAAGCAACTTAAAATTTATTTCTTGCAATTTTATCTCAGTTTGTTAGTATACCTTGTATAAAATAAATTATCTTCTTAGTGAAGAATGGAGGAAATCATGAAAGCATCTGTACTTACTGGAATTATTCAACGACTAGAAACAATGACTAAGGCAAAAGATGAAGTTGAAATTCGTCGATTTGAATTGGATGGGATTGAAAAATGCCAAGTGACTTATTTACCAAATGATGATGCTTTTGAAATGACAGAATCAGAAACGGGAACTGTTTTCCGCTTTGACAACATTGATCTAGTAGCCATTGAAATATTTGATCTGTTGGGTTAATACAAACAAAAAGAGGTCTGAGGATAATCGAAATCCTAGACCTCTTTTTATTTATCATAAACATATAATCTTTTCATCAGTTAAAATCCTAAGCAAGATAATTATAAATATTAGAGCCAGTGAATCATGAGTATAAGAATACAAGAATGTGCTATAATGACTTTAAGTAAAAAAAGAAATAAGTTAATGAAGATAATAAAAAAGTATAGGAGGAATCATGAGAAAATTGATTCAACCCACTTGGTGTCTTAATTCAGTTTATCGTCTTAAGCCATCTGATCTAATCAACCAGCAAATTAAAGGCCTAATAGTAGATCTTGATAATACACTCTTGGCATGGAATTGCCTAGATCATACCCAAGAATTAGCAATATGGGCAAAGAGTATGCAAGATGCAGGTATAAAATTATTTGTTTTATCCAACAATCATCCCGAACGAGTACATAGGGTGGCGGATCCTTTAAAATTACCTTATCTCGGTCATGCCTTAAAACCGCTCAGACGTAGTTTTCGCTTAGCAATGAAAAGAATGCAAGTTAAGCCGGAGCATGTCTTAGTGGTCGGTGACCAGATAATGACCGATGTAATAGGAGCTAAGAGTTTAGGTTTGAAAGTACTTTTAGTTAAACCTATTGTCAATAATGATAATATTTACACCCTGGTCAATCGCACTTTAGAAAAAATGGCACTGAAATGGATTGGGATTGACCGACATGGAGACTGGGGGGACCAACTTGAAAGACCAAACTAATTTACAAGAAAACTATCAATGCATTGGATGTGGGGCTGAAATTCAAAGTGAAGATCCTAATAAGATGGGGTATTTATTGGCTTCTATCATGGAGAAGAAAAAAATAGAAGGCGATTTTTATTGCCAGCGCTGTTTCAGACTGCGTCATTATAATGAGCTACAGGATGTGCAAATTTCAGACGATATATTTCTGGATCGCCTTTCTTCCATTTCAGAAGACGATGCTTTTGTAGTGAATGTTATTGATATATTTGATGTTGAAGGAAGTATGTTATCTGGCTTAAATCGTTTTATTGGCAAGCAACCTTTTGTTTTAGTCGCTAATAAAGTAGACTTATTACCAAAATCAGTCAAACAAAATCGAATCGTTCATTGGTTGAAACAGCGTTTCTTTGAAAATAGTTTAAAACCAGACGAAGTGTATTTGCTGTCAGCCAATAAGCCAGCTAGCTTACAAGCTCTAATTGATCGGATTGACCGCGAGGTAAGACAACGTAATGTTTACATAGTGGGAGTTACTAATGTTGGAAAATCTACCTTAATTAACCAACTACTGAGACATTATGGTGGAGACAAAGAAATAATCACAACCTCTGATCATCCGGGCACCACACTCGATACGATTCGTATACCATTAACAGAAACAACGGGTATCATTGATACTCCGGGAATTATCAAGGAAAACCAACTGGCTCATTACTTAGATCGTCAGGGAATGAAAAAACTATTACCCAATAAAGCAATTAAGCCTAGAACTTTTCAGTTAAATGCTGGTCAAACACTCTTTTTAGCTGGAGCAGGTAGAGTTGATTTTATAGCAGGAGAAAGGGCAGCCTTTACTTTTTATGTCTCCAATGAGACATATATTCACCGGACTAAAACGGATAAGGCAGATGACTTTTACCTTAAGCACAAAGGACAACTCTTAAGTCCTCCATATCTCAATCAAGCAGTTAATTTTCCTGAACTACAAGGAAGGGATTATCAATTAAAACCCAATCAAGATTTAGCGATTGCTGGACTAGGATGGTTAACAGTTAATGAACCTGTTCAAGTAAGACTATGGGCTCCAAAAGCTGTCCAAGTTACACAAAGAGAAAGTATGATTTAGGTTAAACAGATCTAGTTAGAAAAGGAGTCAATATGACCGTATTAAATAAAAAACAAATTAAGTTTCTTAGAAAAAAAGCGCAAAAAGAAAAAGCAATTTTTCAAATCGGAAAATTAGGAATTACAGAAGTCTTTATTCAACAAGTGGATGAAGCCATTGAAAAAAGAGAATTAATTAAATTTAATATTCTGCAAAATTCTGATGAAGAAATTGATCAAGCGGCTGAACAAATTGCTCAAGCAATTAATGCAGTAATTGTTCAAACCGTTGGACATACAGCTGTTCTTTATCGCCCTTCTCACAAAGAAAAATATCAAAGAATAAGTGAAGAAATAGCCACTATTCAATAGCAATAGAAAGGAGACCTCCATGCGGACGATCGTCAGTGAACAAACTATTTTGAGGCTTGAGCGAGAATATGCCTCGATCACCTTAGGACAAATAGCGGATTTAACAACCGACCGTGATCGCCAACGCATCGGTATTTTAGGAGGGACTTTTAATCCGCCTCATTTAGGTCATTTAATGATGGCTGAACAAGTAGGAAAACAATTAGATTTAGATGAAGTTTGGTTTATGCCAACCGCAAAGCCACCTCATGCGCCAGGGAAGCAGACCATTGCTTCTCAACACCGGCTGCAAATGGTTCAAAGAGCGATCGAAGGTAATCCTTTGTTTAAACTCCAAGCCTACGAAGTTAATCGTGGTGGGAAAAATTATACCATTGATACTATGAGGCATTTCGTGAAAGCTTACCCTGAGTGCGACTTTTACTTTATCATTGGGAGTGACTCAGCTAATGAACTAGAGACTTGGCGTGACATTAGTGAATTGGCTTCAATGGTTCAATTTGTGGGTGTGCGACGTCCAGGCGAAGAAATTTATGGGGGGCAATATCCAATCATCTGGGTAGACAGTCCTTTGGTAGAGCTTTCTTCAACGGAAATTCGTCTAAGAGTCTACTTGGAACAATCCATTCGTTATCAAGTTCCTGATGCGGTGATAGACTATATTAACCGCCACGACCTATATCGACGTTTGGATTGATGAAAGAAGGAGTTTTTATGACAGAAGAACTTATTTACCAACAAGACTTTATTAATATGAGCCGTCAAGAGTTGATTAATCAATTAGAAAAGCGTTTATCAAAAAGACGGTTTGATCATGTAATGGGGGTTGAAAAAAAAGCGCTTGAGTTAGCGAAGCTTTATGAAGAAGATATCGAAAAAGCATCAATCGTTGCTTTAATGCATGACTATGCCAAAGAAATTGAATCCGAGGCAATGTTAAATTTAGCTCAAGCATTTTGGTCAGACGAGCGGCTTGAAGACGCAACAGAAGGAATCTGGCATGGTTTTGCTGCTGCACAAATATTGAAAACGGATCTAGCATGTCAAGATGATGAAATTATTCAAGCGGTAGCTGCTCATACTACGGGCTGGCACCAAATGTCAAAACTTGCAAAAATACTTTATATCGCAGACTATACAGAAGAAGGACGTAATTTTAAAGGAGTCAATAAGGTTAGAAAACTAAGTCAAATTGATTTAGATAAGGCCTGTTTTTTGAAGATGCGTATGACAGTAAAGCACTTGATGAAAAGGCAAGAATATCTTTTCCCCTTACAAATTGAAGTCTATAATAGTTGGATTAAAAATTATAAAGCAAATAAAGCTATTTAGGAGGAATTATGACATTATCAAGTAAAGAAAAATTAGAAGTAATTGTAAAAGCGGCGGACGATCGGATGGGCCAAGATATTATGGCTTTAGATGTAAGTCAAATGACACCCTTGGCAGAATATTTTGTAATCATGCACGCCAAGAATGAACGTCAACTTAATGCGATTGTGGACGAAATCATTGAAAAATGTCATCAAGCGAATATAAATATCAAGGGTTCTGAAGGAAAAGATGGCGGACGCTGGATTTTAATTGATATTTATGAAATCGTTGTTCATGTCTTTCATTATGAAGAGCGTAGCCATTATAATTTAGAAAAAATCTGGCGAGATGCGCTATTAGTGGACATTTCTGCATGGGTGAATCCTTAATGAGTTTTACCGATGTCGCTTTGGTTTATGACCGTTTTAATGATTTGAGCGCCTATGATCAGTGGCTAGATTTTACTTTAGCTCATGCAGGAGAAGCTGTTGAAAATGTTTTGGATATGGCATGTGGGACAGGTTATTTTAGCCGTTTATTAGCTAAGAATTATCAGCAAGTTAAGGGTATGGATTTAAATGAAGCAATGATTGACCAAGCTAAAAAACAAGCAGGAAATGAATATGAAAACCTCATCTTTCAACAAGGTGATATGCTCAATCTAGAAGCAGAAGAGGGAAAGTATGATTTAGTGACTTGCTATGCAGATTCTTTATGTTTTCTAAAGAATGAAGAAGAGCTTAAACAGGCTCTTTTTTCAATGGTTAATTGTCTAAAAGATAGTGGTCGATTATTGTTTGATGTATGGACCCCTTATCAATTGAGTCAAGGATTTGATCAATTTTCTTATCAGGATGAAGATGAAAAGGGAGCTCTATTGTGGACATCTTTCACTAAAGCTAATGATTTAAGTGTAATTCACCAGTTAACTGTCTTTGATCGCGTTGAGTCTGAAGCTGATCAAGATTTTTATAGACGTTATCAAGTCGACCTAGAAGAAAAAACCTATCCCTTAGCTACTTATAAAAATTTTTTACTAGAAGTAGGCTTGCAACCACAACAAATTCAAGTTTTGGTCAATTTTGGTGAACGTCAGTATGACGAATCTCAAGATCAAAAGACTGATCGTTGGTTTTTTGTATGTCAAAAGGGGGAATAAATGTTGAGAACCTTAGGCATTATTGCAGAATACAATCCTTTTCATTATGGCCATCTCTATCAACTCAAAAAGGCAAGGACCTTAACTCAAGCTGAATGCATTATCGTTTTAATGAGTGGGAATGTTGTGCAAAGAGGGGAGTTTCCTATTCTGGATAAATGGCATAGGGCAGAGCTTGCCTTAAAAAATGGAGCAGACCTAGTCCTCGAACTTCCATTGAATGCTAGTCTGCAGGCAGCGGATTTTTTTGCCGGAAGCTCCGTTGACATCATGAAAGACTTGGAGGTTGATTATTTAGCTTTTGGAAGTGAATCGGCTGAATTAGCAGATCTTCAAGCCTATTTAAATTTTATTGAGTTAATTGATGCGGACTTGCAAAAAAATATCCGTCTTTTACTTAAAGAAGGAAAGGCCTACCCAGCCGCTTATCAAACGGCTGTCGCTCAACAATTGAAACAGCATGAATACAGTTTAAGTTTCGATCCATCTGCTAGCAATCAAATGCTAGGCATTCTGTACTTAAAAGCACTAAAAGGTTCTAAAATTCAACCAATTGTTATCCCTCGTCTTAAAGAAACTCAAGAGCTAGAACAGTGGATTGAGCTACCACATGAGCTACAACCAATATCTATCCTTTCAGGCAGTCAAATCAGAAAGGAAGTTCAAGAGGGTGTTCTAAAAGCTCGAAATCTTCCGATAATGACTTGGCAGAAGTTGCAAATGCATTCCTTAATCGAATGGCAAGATTATTATACCTTACTCAACTATGCTATCTTAGCGTTGGGGAAAGAAGGTCTTGCTAAAATTCAAGGAATGGTCGAGGGGATGGAGTCGGCTATCTATAAGCAAAATCTCAAAACTCAGTCTTGGGAGGAATTAGTGGATGCTCTTACTTCGAGTCGGTGGACACGGTCAGCTGTACAACGTCTATTGATGATGGTTTTATTGCATATTGATCAAACAATGTGGCAAAGTTATTTAACAAAAAATAAAAAGCAGAAAGTGCTTCGTATCTTGGCTTTTAATCAAGTGGGACGAGCCTTTTTAAGCAGCTTTAATTCGGAAAAACTAAAACTTTTTTCTAATTTATCGCAAGAAATAGCAGACAATTATCACTTGGCCTTGCAAGTAGATAGTATTTTGCAGGCCAATCCTAATAAAAAAACTGAAGAACAAGTGATAGCAAAGCATCCCATTTATTTAAATGAGCCTTATTTATAGCAAGCTAAACTAGTAATATGAACGTCAATCAGCTATACTAATATTGGTTTAGAATTGATTATTGTGATTGACAAGCTGTCTTTTCTTAAGTATAATTTATTTTGTCGTTTTAGAGGTGATATATATGAAATGGACCCTTCGTCAATTACGTGAGGCCTGTCGTGACGGCATCTATTCTTTTGATGAGCGAATAGATATCCAATCACAAATAAGTGAACGCAAGTCGGATATAATCCACATAGATGAAGTGCATTCTAAGGGATACTTCCTTTTGCGTGATGAAGAGTTTGTGCTCCACTGCCAATTTGATGTGGACGTGACATTGCCTTCAACTCGTAGTTTGAAGCCTGTAGTTGTCCCTTTATCAATAAAGGTGAGAGAACGCTACGTTGATAAAAGTTTAGACTTTAATGCTCAAGACTATGAGGAAACCACTATTGTTCTTGAACATGACTATATTGACCTCGCAGCGTCTGCTGTTGATAATATTCTTTTGAATATTCCAAGACAAGTCATTGCAGAGGATGATACAGATCTTCCTTCAGGCAAAGACTGGACAGTTGTAACCGAAGAAGAATATAATCTTCAAAACCAAGCAGAAGAGGATCAAGTTGATCCAAGATTTGCAGCCTTAAAAACGTTATTATCAGACCAAGATAAATAATGGTCATCAACTACCAGGAGGTGTAAAACATGGCAGTACCAAAAAGAAGAACATCTAAAGCAGTAAAAAGAAAGCGTCGTACTCACTTCAAATTAAACGTACCAGGAATGAATCCTTGTCCTGAGTGTGGCGAAATGAAATTAAGCCACCGTGTATGCGGTAATTGTGGTTTCTACGCAGGGAAAAATGTAGAACAAGTAGCAAAATAATAACAAGAAAGATCGGTTAATCGGTCTTTTTTGGCTCTATGTCCAATAGGGTTGATGCTATCCAAGGAGATTAAGCAATTAACGGTT
>NZ_JBNUPK010000012.1:0-18512 GCF_050409465.1 Facklamia sp. P12950 | reverse complement strand
CTGGTGTGCTTGGATCAATTTGTCCTGCCGGTGTCACATCCTTAAAGCTTGGTACACCTGGATTGGCTGGGTCTACGACATAGTCTGGAACCGTGACATTATCGGTTAAATCAACGATGCCATCTACTTCTACGATCTCTGGCTTAACCGTTGGATCGTAATCTTCTTTTTGAGGGATCTCTGGCGCAGTCACCGTCACCGGTACCTGGATGATTTCCATTGATCCATCTGGATAAGTCACTTTAACAAGTCCAATATAGCCGCCAGGTGTTGTATTATCGATGGTTCCAGCTGGAGTCACATCTTCAAAAATTATATCTCCAGGATATTTTGGATTCACTACATAATCTGGAATGCTAACATTATCTAATAAATCGGGTGTTCCTCCTATCCCAATAATTTCAGGAGTTACTTGAGGAACGAAAACATCTGCTTGTGAAGCTTCCGGAGTTTTTACGGTAACAGGTACATCAACAATTTCGGATGTTCCGTCTGGATAAGTTACTCTAACTTTACCTGTATATTCTCCAGGAGTTGTATTATCAATCACTCCATCTGGCGTCACATCCTCAAAAGTAGGGACACCTGGATATTTTGAATCTTGAATATATGAAGGAACAGTCACATTATCTATTAAATTAGGAGTTTGTCCAATTTCAATTACTTCTGGTACCACCATTGGATCATATACATCGGATTTTTTATCGATTACAGTCACTGGCACATCAACAATTTCAAATGTATCATCTGGATAAGTCACTTTAACTTTACCCGTATATTCTCCAGGAGTTGTATTATCAATCACTCCATCTGGCGTCACATCCTCAAAAAGAGGGACACCGCTATGCTTTGGATCCTGCACATAGTTTGGAACAGTTACGTTATCTGCTAAATCAATCGTATCTCCTACTTTAATTATCTCCGGAGTTACATTCGGTTCATAAATTGAATCATGAGGAACGTCTACAGCGGTTACCACTACAGGTACTTGAATAGTTTCAGAACTTCCGTCTTGGTAGGTTACTTTGACCGTACCCGTATATTCCCCAGGTTTTGTATTATCTATCGAACCGAAAGGAGTAATATCCTCAAATGTTGGTTTTCCATCATAGTTAGGAACAGTCACATTATCGATTAAGTTAACTGTTTCTCCCACTTTGATATTCTCAACAGTTGCAACGGGAGCAAATGTATCTGCTTCATTTTTTAACCTCGCATAAAAATTATCAATCGCTATTATATTTCCCGTATTTACTGTTTCTAATTGAGCAATATACATTGTTTCTCGTGGCAAATTAGCAGGTACATCAAATGCTTGATCTGGGAAAACTCCATTTGCTGCAACAGTAAAAGGGGTTCCTTCAAGAACTAATTTTGGAGATTTCGTAGGATCTTCAGGAACTTCATACCAACGAACGATATACTCAACATCAGGCACAGCTCCAGTAACAACAGCATTCGCTTTATTGCCAGGTGCTGCATAATTATCGGTTGAATCATAATTAGTAATGTCTATTGTTGGAATAGTATTTCTTAGTACAAATTGGAAACCAGCTCCTTTGAATTCATCCCTTCCAGAAGAATTCGTTTGAGAATATAACAAAGCTGTTGTCGGCTTGCTTGAAGTCGAGAAGTCCCTAAATTCAGAATCATATCTTGAAACGAGGATAAAGTCAGATGCATCAAGACCCCCTGTGTCGTATTTAAGGTTTTTCCCATTATAGAATTGTCCATCTAAAGTGGAGTTAGAAAAAACAGAAACTTCTTTACCAAACTGATTTCCTTGCGAATCAGCTACCGACATATTCATGATCACTTGATGCCATAGAGACGCATTTTTTCTTTGCTTAATTCCTAACATCTCTCTTACATTAGCTATATCGAACTTAAAATCACCAAATTGATTGGTCTTTGTCTTATAGGTAACCTTATTATTAGGATTCAAAACATCTTGGATAGTTAGATAAACCGTCATATCCTCAGCAAATTTATCACCTGTTTTTTCTTCATAGGCTGGATATTGTGAGGTGATTCCTGGTGCATAATCTGCCTCCCAATAAACATTTCCTACAATTGTCTTATCATTAGCGTAATTTGCATGATTGATATCCCCTACTAATTTATCAATTTCGACTACTTTTTCTTTATTATGCTGAGTCAATTGATCTTTAGGTTGTAAAACGACAGCAACATCTTGAATCTGCATCGTTGCCACATCTTGAAGAATTGGTGTCCATATACCATTAATTCCCTGACTATAACCTCCCCATTGTCCAGGGTTACCATTACTTGTTTGAACATTATCATACTTATTATTGACTAACCAATCTTGATCTGCCCAAATTCGATATTTAAAAGCTGAATATAATACAGTTTCTAACTGCTTACCAAGAAATTCGTGGTCCGTTGTTGTTCCATCAGGATTGACCACTTTAAATATCCCTGGATTCACTGCAAAATAACCATTATCATTGGATTTAAATGTATAAATAGGTGACAAAGTACCATCTCTATCCATCCATTGCATATATAAAGGTACGTTCCCAACTAGATAGTCTTGATTATTAATCAAATGTTTGTCATTAACCTGATGGTTATCTTGGGATTTAATGAGTTCTTTATCCCCATCATATATCCCTGTATTTCCTGCATTATCTACGTAAGTTCTACCATTTAAATGGTGTTTTAGATATTTGAGATTAAATTCTCCATCTAACATTTTGTTTTCAATACTGATCACATTCTGATCAGCAGGTAAAAGATTCGCTAAAGTAGCAAAAGATTCCGGAGCAGATAAAGCTTTATCTTGAGGTGCATTAATTGATGTCGCCTCTGAATTAGAGGTTCTACTTTCATTCGCTAATGTTTCATTTTCTATACTAGTTGTTATTTCTTCTAAACTAGTTTTATTCGCTTCTAAGTTTGTAGCTTTTTCTTCTTTTATAGACGCTACTATAGACTTAGCCTTATTTGCTGAGATTTCCGCTTCTTTTGCTGAGATTTTCGCTTCTTTTGCTAATGCTAAAGCTTTTGTAGTTCCAGCAATATTTGCTGCCTCGATGGCTATCCCTGCTTCTGCCTTAGCATTATTTAAAGCTGAAATAGCTTCGTTCGCTGCGGTTTCTGCTTCTATAACACTCGTCGCTTCAGAAGCTTTTTCGGCAGCATTAGAAGCTTCTTTTGCAGCCAAAGCAGCTTCTAATGCTGCATTTTTAGCGGTATTTTCCGCTTCTAATTCATCATTTGAAAGTTCATTTAATGTGGTATCATCACCTGTGACTGTTGCTTCCTCTGAGGTCATAACTTCTTCAGTGGTAACTAGTTCTTCATTAGTTATCTTATCTTCTGAACTATTTGTTAATTCAGAAGTGACTACTTCGTTTAAATCGTTTTGTTCGTTTAATGAATTATCTGCTGTTTCTTCTGTCGTCGCGCTTGTTGAGGTTTCTTCTGTAATATTTTGTGCATAAACACTATCTTGACCTACACCTGCAAATATGAAAAAAGATGCGATTAAAACAGAACAAGATCCAAATGCAAACTTTCTTATTGCATATTTGTTATCTTTATTAGAAAACTTCCTCTGTTTCAAAAATTTATTATTCTTACCGACCACAATATCACTCCTAAAAAAAATTTAATATTGCGACATCTTTTCTAAAGTATAGCGACAATACTATAAGAACATATTATAATATTCGCTTGATTTAGTCAAACAAATGCTATATAATTATTATTATATTTATAAATAGGTTGTATTATATATCAATTTAAAGTAAAAAAATTATGGCTACCTCATTCCTTTATATTTATGTAATAAGTTGGGAGTTTTACACATCTTTTCTATACTAAGTTTTTTAAAAGGGTTGCCTTACAATAAAGTTCATATCCAAGTATTATTTTTCTGAACTTCTATGTTTATCCTATATGTAATCTGATCCTAAGCAGATCGATCTTCAATTCAACTTTATAACAATAATAGTATTATCTATATTTTTTAAACGTGGTTGAGAATCACAGTAATGCGTTTAATATCTTTCATTTTTATAATTATTACTTGTTAATAATAAAACTTAAAACGCCTCCTCTAGCGATGCCAATAAGCATCGCTAGAGGAGGCGTTTAACTTTAATTTATAAATTCTTTAAGTTTTTAGCGTTTCTTATTTAAATTCTGTAATTTTTTCAGCGGCTAAGCGTACGGATGGATAACCAGAATCTTTAGCCTTTCCAATTGATAGGATCATTACCGGTACATAGCGTTCTTTGTCGAGACCGAAAGCTTCAGCCAATAAGTCCTCTTCAAAACCACCGATTGCATTGGTATCATAACCATGAGAACGAGCCACTAACATTAATTGCATGGCTGCCAAACTTGAATCAATTTTCACAACATCATTCATTTTTTGTTTAGAAAAGCTTTTATAATAAGGAATAATGACAGATAATTGTTGATCTCTCGTTTCAGCAGGCATTTTACCTTCCTCGACTGCTTGATTGTAGATTTCTTCACCGAGTTCATAACACTGCATATCGCCAAATATTAATATCATAGCAGATGAAGTGTCATTTTGCAGCGTATTAAAACGAATAAGTGGTTTTAATTTGGCTTTTTGCTCTTGGCTTTCAACCACCACAAACCTCCATGGTTGCATATTGACGGATGAAGGAGCTGTGGTAGCTTCTTGAATCATTTCAAGCATTTCTTCCTGACTTATTTTATACTTCTCATCATAAGCACGAATTGACTTTCTTCCATAAGTAATTTCTGAAAAATTATTAGTGACTAAGTGGTTGGACATATTATTCTCCTTTTCTATTGTATTAATTTGGTTAATAATTCGATCAATCGCTGTGTTTCATCTTTAGATAGGGGTAAAATCCTCTGTTGCTCAGATTGACAATGACTCTGCTGGCAACGATTCAAATCATTTAACGCCTTATCGGTAATTGTTACGAGCACTTCACGATTATTTTCTTTATTTCTTTTGCGGATCACATATTTTTTTCCTTCAAGAATTCTTAAATGTCTTGTAACAGCTGCACGATCTATCTTTAATTCCTTTTGTAGACGAGTTTGGCAACAAGGACCATGCTCTTTTAAAAACATCATTAATTCAAAGCGCGTTATACTAAATGACGTTTCTTTTTCAAATTTACTAATTAACTCCTGGTTAACTAGTTTTAATTGATAAAATAATCTACTTACTTCTCTTAGACTCACCAAACCCTCCCTCTTTCATTTCATAAATCAACAGTTGACTCGTCAATTATAAAGTGTTTTGTTTGTTTTTTAAAATAAAATGCTCCTTTATTAACCAAAAAAACGCTCTCTAAATTCTTAGAGAGCGCTTTAATCTATTCTGTCAATCTTATTTGAAATCTTTTAAATTATAGAAAACTTTTTTGCCATTATATTGTGCTAATTCACTTAATTCATCTTCAATCCGCAATAATTGATTATATTTGGCCATACGGTCTGTACGTGATAAAGACCCTGTCTTAATTTGACCCGCATTGGTTGCTACTGCAATATCCGCAATAGTGGAGTCTTCCGTTTCACCTGAACGGTGAGAAATGACTGCTGTGTACCCTGCACGCTTAGCCATTTCAATC
The DNA here is from genome assembly GCF_050409465.1 of Facklamia sp. P12950. Classification (NCBI taxonomy): domain Bacteria; kingdom Bacillati; phylum Bacillota; class Bacilli; order Lactobacillales; family Aerococcaceae; genus Facklamia; species Facklamia sp. P12950. Next base: position 12,897 of record NZ_JBNUPK010000012.1, on the reverse strand, counting down.
GCATCAAATGTCTCAGTTAGTGTCCCAATTTGATTCACTTTGATTAAAATGGAATTCCCCACACTTTCTTCAATACCACGTGAAAGAATTTCAGTGTTGGTCACAAATAGATCATCTCCAACTAATTGGACTTTGTCACCTAAACGTTCAGTTAGTAACTTCCAACCCTCCCAGTCATTTTCATCCATACCATCTTCAATGGAAATGATTGGATATTTATTCACTAACTCTTCAAGGTAGTCAACTTGTTCTTGGGCTGAGCGTTTTTTACCGCCTTCTCCTTCAAATTTGGCATAATCATAAACACCCTCTACGTAAAATTCTGAAGCGGCACAGTCAAAGCCTAAGAAGATATCTTGACCGGGTTTGTAGCCAGCTTTCTCAATCGCTTTAAGAATGGTCTCTACACCGTCTTCCGTTCCTTCAAAGCGAGGCGCAAAACCACCCTCGTCACCTACTGATGTTTCTAACCCACGTTCCTTGAGAATTGATTTTAGCGCATGGAAAACTTCAGCGCCCCAACGTAACGCTTCTTTAAAGTTTTCAGCCCCAACAGGTAAAATCATAAACTCTTGGAAAGCAATCGGAGCATCCGAGTGTGAGCCACCATTAACAATATTCATCATTGGTACTGGTAACTCTTTGGTATTGAATCCACCTAAGTATTGGTATAAAGGTATTTCTAAATAATCAGCAGCTGCACGTGCCACAGCAATAGATACGCCTAAGATAGCGTTTGCTCCGAGTTTTCCTTTATTCGGTGTGCCATCCATTTCAATCATCATTTGATCAATAGCTTGTTGTTGCAATACATCAAACCCTAATAAGGCTTCGGCTAAAAAGTGGTTAACGTTATCAACGGCTTGGCTAACTCCTTTGCCACCATAGCGTGTTGCATCTCCATCACGTAATTCTACTGCTTCATGTTCTCCAGTAGATGCTCCTGAAGGGACCATTCCGCGTCCAAAGGCACCACTTTCGGTATAAACTTCTACTTCAATTGTTGGGTTTCCTCTTGAGTCAAGAACTTCACGTGCGTAAACATCTGTAATATAAGGCATTTTATTCGCTCCTTTTGTTGGATTGAAACGGTTAAACGTCTCAATCTTATTCTATTGTTTTAGTAAATTAAATTCAATGAATTGCCATTAATGCTTAATTAAACTTTGGCTAGTCATCTCACTTGGTTGGTCAATTTTTAAAAGGTCAAGCATAGTAGGTGCTAAATCAGATAGTATGCCACCTTCTCTTAACGAGATTCCTTCTTTCGTAACAATCACTGGTACAGGATTGGTAGTATGAGCAGTCATAGGTTTACCTTCTAACGTAATGACTTCATCTGAATTGCCGTGATCGGCTGTAATGATTGCAACACCTTCTTTTTCTAAAATCAAATCGACAATTTGACCGAGGCACTCATCGACCGCTTCAATAGCTTTGACGGTTGGCTCTAACATACCTGAATGACCAACCATATCCGGATTAGCAAAATTAAGAATGATTGCATCAATCGTATCTTCATTAATTTTATCTATCAATGCGTCCTTGACTTCGTAAGCGGACATTTCAGGTTTTAAGTCATAAGTAGCTACTTTAGGAGAAGGAATTAAAATACGTTCTTCTCCCGGAAACGTTTCATGACGGCCACCTGACATAAAGAAAGTGACATGAGGAAACTTCTCAGTTTCTGCAATACGTAACTGCGTTTTGCCTGCTTTCGCTATCGCTTCGCCAATCGTATTCACTAAATCAACTTTCTTGAAAGCGATTTCTGCTAGAACATCTTTTGAATATTTAGTAAATGTTACAAATTGTAAGTTTTCTGGTCGATTCGATGTGTCAAAGCCGTCAAAAGCCGGATTACTTAAAGCTGTTGATAGTTGAATCGCACGATCAGGTCGGAAATTATAATAAATAAGGCTATCGCCTTCTTTAATGTGTCCTTCTGGATCCACCACAAAAGGTTGAACAAATTCATCATATACTTCTTGATCATAAGAAGCCTGAACTCCTGCTTCAGCAGAGGCATATTGCGGTCCTTGGCCACTAACTAAGGCATCATAGGCTAATTTAACGCGGTCCCAACGCTTATCACGGTCCATTGCATAGTAGCGTCCAGAGACTGTTGCAATTTCACCAATTCCTTTTTCTTTAATAAAACTTTCTGTATCTCTTATAAAATCTATTCCGGATTGAGGTCCAACATCACGTCCATCTAGAAAAGCGTGAATATACACTTTGTTTAAATCCATTTCTTTAGCTAACTCAATTAAACCGAAGAGATGATTGATATGTGAATGAACCCCACCGTCAGAAAGTAAGCCCATTAAATGCAATGCTCCATTATTTTGCTTAGCGTGCTCGATGGCCTTGGTGAGTTCAGGAATCTTTTTTATACTACCCTCTTGAATGGACTTATTTATTCGCGTCAAGGATTGATAGACAATTCTTCCAGCCCCAATATTCATATGTCCTACTTCAGAATTCCCCATTTGACCTTCTGGTAAACCAACATTTTCCCCTTCTGCTCTGAGTTGTTGATGGGGAAATTGCTGCCAATAACGATCAAAGTTGGGTTTATGCGCCGCCTTAACGGCATTCCCATAAGTCTCCTCGCGAATACCAAAGCCATCTAAAATAATTAAAGCAATAGGTGCTTTTCCCATTATTTAACCGCCTCCAATAAAGCTAAGAATGATTCAGGTTGTAGGCTCGCTCCGCCTACTAATGCTCCGTCTACATCTGGACAAGCTAGGTACTCTGCAATATTATCAGGTTTAACTGACCCGCCATATTGAATACGTACTTGATCAGCTACCTCTTGGTTAAAGTTTTCTGTTACTACTTGACGAATCGCATAACACATCTTTTGGGCATCATCTTTTGTTGCTGATTTACCCGTCCCAATTGCCCAAATTGGTTCATACGCAATTACCAATGATTGTACTTGACCTTCCGTTAAATCTTTTAAAGCTGCCGTTATTTGTTGGCCTACAAATTCCTCAGCATTTCCTGCTTCGTAGGTTTCGAGCGTTTCTCCGCAACAAATAATCGGCTTCATTCCATTACGAAAGATAGCATGAGCTTTTTGATTAATTTCTTCATTGCTTTCATGAAAATATTGACGACGCTCAGAATGTCCAATGATCACATAATCTACACCTAAAGCCGCTAGCGTTTTGGGACTGATTTCGCCCGTAAAAGCGCCTTCATCTTCCCAAAAACAATTTTGCGCAGCTACTTGTAAATCAGTTCCCTGTACAGCTTCGGTCATAGCTTCTAAGAAAACAGCAGGAGCTCCGATCACTGCATCCACTAAATCATTTGAAGGGATATCTAACTTGACATTTTCAATAAAACCACGTGATTCTTTAGCTGTTTTATTCATTTTCCAGTTTCCGGCAATAATTGGTTTTCGTGACATATTTTTCTCCTTTTCTAACTATAGATTATCAATGGACTCCACGCCTGGTAATTCGGCTCCCTCAAGATAAGATAAGGAGGCTCCTCCACCGGTAGAAATATGCGTGAACTTATCTTCATAACCCAATTGAGTAACAGCTGCAGCAGAATCTCCTCCACCTACAATGGTGGTCGCACTCTCTAAATTAGCAATGGCTTGACAAACTCCCATCGTTCCCTGTGCAAATTTTTCCATTTCAAAAACACCCATTGGCCCATTCCACACTACAGTTTTGGCGCCAGCTAAGGTTTCAGCAAACAAATCAACTGTCTGAGGCCCTATATCCATCCCCATGTAGTCTGTAGGAATTTCTTCAGAAGCTACCACTTTAGTTTCGGCATCCTTGTTAAATTCTTTAGCCACAACATTATCAACCGGTAACACTAATTTATCGCCTGCTTTTTCCATAATTTCTTTAGCGAGTTCGATGCGATCTGGTTCACAAATGGATTGTCCAATTTCGAGGCCTTTTGCCTTGAAAAAGGTATACGCCATACCTCCACCGATAATTACTTTATCAGCTCGATCTAACAAATTCTCAATAACTTTAATCTTATCAGAAACTTTTGCTCCCCCTAATATAGCAACAAAAGGACGTTCCGGCTGATCTACCGCTTCTTTCAAGAATTTCACTTCTTTTTCCATTAAGAAGCCGACCGCTGAATCTAAATGCGCTGCAATACCAACATTCGATGCATGAGAACGATGTGCGGTTCCAAATGCATCATTAACAAATAGATCCCCTAGACTTGCCCAATACTTGCCAAGTTCTGGATCATTCCCAGATTCCTTTTTCCCTTCTACATCTTCAAACCGTGTGTTTTGAACTAACAATACTTGACCCTCTTGCAAATTTTTAACCGCTAATTCTAATTTTTCGCCACGTGTTTCATCAATAAAAACAACCTCTTGTCCTAATATTTCAGATAAACGATTTGCTACAGGATTTAAGTTACGATCTGCTTTATCCAAATCCTCTGCCGATTTGATCTTACCTAGATGTGAAAATAAAACAACCTTGGCTTGATGCTCAATTAAATACTTTATCGTATCTAGAGCAGCTACAATTCGATTATCGTCTGTAATCTTATTACCATCCATCGGAACGTTAAAATCGACACGTACTAATACGATTTTGTTTTCAAGGTTTAAGTCTCTAATAGTTTTTTTAGCCATTCTTCTTCCTCCTTTATGAAAAAAACGGAGAAGCGCGTTTGCTTCCCCGCTAGTGTGGGTCTTATTAATTTAATTCAACAAAATATTCTAAGGTTGAAATCATGTTTGCTGTAAAGCCGTACTCATTATCATACCAAGAGGCTGCCATAACGATTTGATCGTCACCTTCACCCATTACTTTTGTAAGTGTTGAATCAAAAACAGATCCTGCTGGATAACCAATAATGTCTGCAGAAACAATTTCATCTTCTTCATAGACAAAAGCATCTGATTCATATTTCTTCATCGCTGCGTTAACTTCCTCAGCTGTTACTTCTTTGTCTAAGACTGCATATACCTCAGTTAAAGAACCAGTGATTGTTGGAACTCGTAAAGCTGCACCGTCAATTTTACCATTCAATTCAGGAATTACTTTTCCGATTGCTTTAGCAGCTCCAGTGGAAGCAGGAATAATTGAAAATGCTCCTGCACGGTTTTTACGTCCGCCTGGCGAATCTTGTAATTTTTGAGTTGCTGTATAAGCATGAACCGTTACCATTTGGGCAGATTTTAGACCAAATTCTTTATGTAAAACATTGACCATTGGAGCTAAGCAGTTAGTTGTACATGAAGCTGCTGAAACAATCACATCATCAGCTGTTAGAACTTCGTGGTTTACACCATAAACAATTGTCTTCGTTTCAGCTGACTTAGCGGGTGCTGAGATTAGGACACGCTTAGCACCTGCATCGATATGGGCTTGAGCCTTTTCTGCTGAATTGTAAAAACCAGTACATTCTAAGACGAATTCAACCCCTAAATCTTTCCATGGTAACTTCGCTGCATCTGGCTCAGCAAAGGCTTTAATCTCTTTACCATCTACAACAATCACATCACCTTTAGCTTCGACAGAGTATGGAAAACGACCTTGCGCTGAGTCATATTTTAATAAATAAGCTAAATCTTCGTTATCTGTTAAATCATTAATTGCAACAACTTCTAAATCTGAATCCTTTTCTAAAATACGACGTAATGCTAAACGTCCAATACGACCGAAACCATTGATTGCGATTTTTGTTGACATATTGATAATTTCCCCCTTAGGATATTTTATTTAAATTGGGTAACCCCATTTAAAACAGCTTTAGCGAGACTTTTATCACAAATGAGCCAGGTTTGTTTTGGCATCATCTTGTAGAAAGCTCGGGTTGCAGGTGCTTTTTGTTGGCCTGCTACTATGGTTAATAATAACGGAAACTTAATGACATCTTCAAGTTGTAAGCCTAAGCGAGGGATGGAAAAAACAATCTTTCCCTCTGCATCATAAAAAATGCCAAATGCTTCTCCTACCGCTTGACCTTCGAGAAGTATTCTTTCTTGTGGCGGAGTAAGTTTTCTTCGCTTTGACATTACTTGAGCAGCTCCCACACTTAATAAAAGACAGTCCGCTGATCGACTTAAATCAAGCGCTTTTTTAATGGTTGGATCCTTAACAATCTCTTGACTCAACTGATCAGTTAAACGATCTGGAATATACAAGGGAACATAGTCAGCTTGGGTCTCATGAGCCATTATTCCAGCTACCGTATTAGATTGAATATGAAAAGAACCTTCCATACCACCACGGCTAGGCACAAAGGATAATTGTCTGTTTTGCGATAGTTCCTTAGTAAAATGTTGACCCATATTAGCCAAAGTGGACCCTCCCGTAACAGCTACAACCGCTTCTTGCGGTAATTCTTGTCCTAGAATCGTTTGAACTGCTTCAGCAAGCATTTGAAAAACTGTAAAGTCGCTATCTACATCGCCAGCTACTACCCAGCAGTTTTGTATATTTAATTCTTTAGCTAAGGCTGCTTCGTATTCCGGTAAACGGTCCTGCCCCATCCGTAACTGCTGAATGAGATGGCCTACTCTTTGTCCTTCATCCGTAATACGTATCCCCGCACGACTTACATCTACCAGACTTTGATCACGCAATACTTGTAAATTAGTTCTCAAAGTTCGCTCGGACAAATGAATTTGTTTGGCTAACGCTTTACGACCAATTCGTAGTTGATGCTTAGATAAAGCTTTTAAAACATTAAGACGAATGTCTAACATCTCACCAAGTTCTGGTACCACTGTACCTAATTCATCAATCAAATCCATTCCAAGCCTCCTGTTGGTCGCTGAATGACCTTGTTTTATAAAAAGAAGAAAAGCTATTCATCTTTCTTCATAAAACATTCTAACACTGCATGGTTTAAATTACAATGGATATACTTTCTGAATCTGGGCGCTTTATGTCCTTTGAAATCTACTGCTTCATCTTCTAAGCTAATCTTACCCCATTAATTACTATCGATAGTAACTCCATTCGACTTTGTTCAAAAAACAAACAATCTAAATGATGAAAACATACATTTAGATTGCTTATCATAAATAAAAAAATCATTAAAGATGTTGTTTGCGATACAACCAATAGGAAGCTCCAACTACACTCATAGTGCCACCTAACGTGATCAAAGGAACACTCCATTCTTTAATAGTCAACGGCAAGAAGACGGTTAATAAAATAAGGATTCCCATTACAACAAATATTTTTCCAGCTAAACGGTGGGTAAGATACCACACCTTTTCATCAGCTAATGTCCAAGGGGTACGTATGCCCATAAAATAATTAAATTTAATTTTTGGCATATAATTCCCTAAAACAATAAATAGTAGCCCTAAACTTCCTTCTAAATAGGAAGGAATCTGGTTGAGCCAGTTTAAACCATAGGCACCTATAATTATTTGACTGCTAAGTAAATAAATATTCATAGCAAAAATGATTAAATAAAAATGCTTTTCAAAACGTCGATAATTTTCGCGTTTTGGATCAATGCGTTTCAATACTTCTACTAAAAGATTCAGTCCAGCCAATAATGCAGGAAACTTAAAAAGATTTATTTTAGGACCATAATTATCAGCATTCCCTGCCAAATCAAAGTGTGTAGGAATCACTTCGGGTGCTTTTATAAAGAAATAGCCCGCTAGAATAATAGAAACACAAACAAGAACCCAGTTTTTATAGTAATGCCTCGTTAAGTTTTTAGTCATAAAATCCTCTCCTTTATTTTTCTAAATTCATTAACCATTGAATGACTCCATCTAAAACGGAACTATTTAATTCATAATAAATAAACTGTCCCTCTCTTTTATCAATCACTAAATCAGCCTGTTTTAAAATAGAGAGATGTTTAGAAATAGTAGAACCTGCCGATTCAAATTGACGGACAATTTCCCCAGCAGTTAAAGGGCCGGGTCTGAGTAATTCTAAAATTTTACGTCGATTGGGATCACTTAAAGCTTTAAAAAGCAGTTGAACACTCAAATGTTCACCTCCTCATCTTTTTATTTCGATAATTAGCTAAATGTCTAATTATAAGTTTAGCATGTATTTTTAAATTATGCAATGCTGCCTTCATCTAAGGGCACAAAAAAAGTACCAGCGCATTGCTAGTACTTAAAAGATACGGATATTTCCTTTTATTACTTATCTTTCTTAGTCTTTTTATCCTTACGATTGGCCATCACTTCGTCCACTAAGCCATAAGATTTCGCTTCTTCAGCCGTCATAAAATTATCTCGGTCGGTATCCTTTTCAATCACTTCAATAGGTTGACCAGTCGCTTCACTTAAAATTTCATTTAAGCGCGTTCTCGTCTTCAAAATATGGCGTGCAGCAATTTCAATTTCAGTGGCTTGGCCTTGAGCACCACCTAAAGGCTGATGAATCATTACTTCAGCGTTCGGTAAGGCAAAGCGCTTGCCTTTGGTTCCTGCTGCTAATAGGACGGATCCCATTGATGCAGCTAATCCAATCACGATCGTTTGGACGTCCGCTTTGATAAAGTTCATGGTATCATAGATGGCCAAACCAGCCGTAACACTACCTCCTGGTGAATTGATATAAAGGTAGATATCCTTCTCAGGATCTTGAGCATCTAAAAATAATAATTGGGCAATGACTGAGTTAGCCATGTGGTCATCCACTGGACCTGATAACATAATAATTCGATCTTTTAACAAGCGCGAATAAATATCATAAGCGCGTTCACCACGTGATGTTTGTTCTATTACTGTGGGTACTAAATTCATTCTATATCCTCCCTTTAATCTGAGCCTTTCAATTTACTTCAATAGTATAACGGATTAGGTCAAGAATGGTCAAGTTTTATGCTCTTCCATTTTTCCATGAAATCATTCGCTAATTAGATTGGAAGATAGAGATTTATCAATATATCAGACCCTTTTGTTTCCAAATAAATTTGACCGCCTAATTTCTCAATGACTATTTTAATTATATTTAGGCCTAAACCTGTATTTTGTTTTGTTTTCGACTGCTTGTTTTTAGCTTGATAGAAGCGATTCAACCAAGTATTAGGATCTTCATTAATTGGATGTGAAAGTCGATTACAATAAATAATTCTTACGACATTTGCATTACCTGGTAAGACCTCTCGTTTTGTTTGATTTATTAAGTCTTCATGCTTAAGATTTGTTAATTCTTCCTCAATTTTATGGCCCAACAATTTGATTTTTAAATAATCCTTGCCATGATCTAATACATTTTTTACTAAATTATCTAGCGCGTGGTTCAGCAGTCTGACATCCGATGTAATTAAAAAACTACCGTCCGATAAGTCAAGTTCAACTTCAATATTAGCTGTTTTCAACTGATCATAGAAAGACAAAACATGCTGAGTAATAATTTCATTTAAGTTCACTATTTCGTTCTTGTACTCAAATTCTGTATCTTGCAACCTCTCCAATAAGAAAAGCCGATCCAACAAATCTTTTAAATGATCAATTCTTTGATAGATAATTTGAAAATAACGCTGCTTGTCGTTCTCATCCTCGCTGGTTTCCATTAATTGAAGATAACCCATGAGTGAGGTCAAAGGTGTCCTCACATCATGGGAAAGATTAATCATTAATTCTTGCTTTGAACGTTGCTCAATTTGTAATTCTCGATATATATTTCTTTCTTTAATTAATGCCAAGTTTATCCTTTTAACAAGTTCATTCATTTCTGATGAAAAGATCTCTTGTGTCAGTAATTGATTGGTAGGGGATTTACTGATAACTTTTAATTGCTTCGTCAAATCAGAAACTTGGAGCCGATAGTAATAATGATAACCAACTATAGCTAGAATTATCAAAATCAATAAAAAATATATCATTGACGGTCCCTACTTTCTATGCTCTAATGTTCAAACTTAAAGTCTATTCGATAAATATACCACCTATTCAAGAGATAAAGTACCAATAGGTATACAACACCCATACTTACCACTGACATGGCTTGCTCTGAATAATTTGGGCCCATTGACATTAGCTTATTGGAGAATAATTGTTTTGTAAGATCCAAACCAACAATATCCCCTATAAATCCAATGATTTGATTGTGAAAACCTGTTCCCACTAGGCAAGCTAAGACAATGATTGCCGCTTTACTTTGTAGCAATAAACTTAAGGTTACTGTCACCGACATAATAATAAGGTACATAAGAGCTTGTGGCAATAGTAAAGCTAAATGATCTTGCCAATAAATAGGCAACTCTAATTGACCTGTCACACCGGCCATTAGAACTGAAAAAGCAATACAAACAACTTGAAATATGAAGAATATTAACAAGGCGACAAATAATTTAGAAGTCATCCATTTCCATTTCGCCCCTTTAATAGCTAACATATTTTTTAAATAGCCAGAAGAAAAATCACTTTCAATAAAAACAGCTGAAAGTATATAAACAAAAAGAAGGCTCAAACTGTAATTAGCAATTAGACTATCGGAAAAACGATAGGCTTTTTTTTCTTCTTGAATACTTGTTTCGTACTCTTCCTCTGTTAAAATTTCTCCTTCTTGCATCGATTTTATTTCTAACTTAAAATTGCCTTCTTCATTGGTTTCTTTCGAAGTCATTGATAGTTGATAGTCTTCGTAAGATTTGTGTGTTGTTACATAGCCGCCATAAGTTAGTAAAGAGAATATCAACGAAAGGATCAATAACGTAATCCAAGTAGCCTTCATGTGCAACAACTTATAGGAATCAAAGCGAATAAAATTAACCATTGTTGTGACCTCCTGTTAAGCGGATAAAATAATCTTCTAAGCTCGCTCGCTCAACTACCAATTGTTCAAAAAGAATGCCTGAGCGAATTAATTCATGGCTAATGACTGACGGATTATCTAAGTGTTCATATACACGCAGTTCAGAATCGCTCACTTGCTTAATTTGCTGAAGATCTAATTTTTCTTGTAAATGTGCCATTATTTGAGCCTGATCGCCACCCTCAATCCGAATAAAATCTTGATTAATCTGATTTAATTCCTCCATATCTGCTTCTTTTAATAAGGTACCTTCATTAATAATACCAATTCGAGTCGTGAGTTTCGCCAATTCACCCAAAATATGACTAGATATCACAACCGTAATATGACGCTCGCTATTCAATTTAAGAATCGTCTCGCGGAACTCACTAATTCCCTGCGGATCCATTCCGTTGGTAGGTTCATCTAACAACAAAAGATCCGGATCTCCTACTAAAGCTAAAGCAAGACCTAATCGCTGTTTCATACCCAATGAAAATTTTTTAACTTTCTTTTTCTTAACTTGACTAATGGGTAAGCCTACTAAATTCAATAATTCTTCTATATAATTGTCACGGCGAATTCCATACAATTTACATTTTAGTTCCAGGTTTTGCCCAGCTGTGAGTCCCATATAAAGTCCTGGCGCCTCAATTAAAGTGCCAATTCTTACTTGAAAATGGTCATTTTTAGCCATTTCTTGGTCTTGAATCCAAACCTTTCCACTAGTCGGTAGAATCTGACGATTAATGATCTTCATTAAGGTTGTTTTACCAGCTCCATTACGACCAATCAGACCATAGATATCACCCGATTGAACATTCATACTGACATTATTCAATGCAAACTGATTGTTATACGCTTTACATAAATTTTCACTTTTAAGAATGCTTTCCATCATCTTTCCTCCTTTGTTATCTAAATTATAGGCTCCTTCAAAAATATAATGGCAAAGGAAAAACAAAGAAAGTACTAAGAAAAGGTTAAGATAAAAGCATGAAAGAAAATAAAAGAAATTGAAATATTCAATACAATTTAACTACTTTTTATTTTTCAGCGAAATCAAACGGAAACCAATTCCCCAAACCGTTTCAATCCAAGGTCTTTTACTTATTTGGTCTAATTTCTTACGTAAATTTGATACATGAACGGTTAATGTCTTATCATCTGCCAAATAATTTGCCCCCCACGCATATTCATAAATTTCAAGCTTTGAGAAAACCTTCTTTGGTTGACTTAATAATAATTCTAAGATCCTTCTTTCTTGAGGCGTTAAATTTAATTCCTGCCCTTGATAATTAATTGCTTGGGTCTCTAAATCAATCATTAACCCTTCGAAATTCAATCTCTTATTCGATGTTTTTTCCTCTAAACTAGTTTGATAGCGTTTAAGGCATACTTGAATACGAGCTTTTAACTCTTTAAGATCAAATGGCTTCACCAAGTAGTCATCTGCTCCAGCTTGTAAAATTTCTACCTTATCATCAACTTGTTCTTTAGCTGAAATAACAATCACCGGAATGGATTTTTCCCGGCGAATTATTTTGAGTAGGTCTAAACCAGAGAGGCCTGGTAACATTAAATCTAATAGTATTAGATCAAAACTTGATTGCTCGAATAAAAGTTGACCTTCGCTCCCTGAGTAAGCAGGAGTCACTGAATATCCTTCAATTGTTAATGCTTCTACTAACATTTTGCTAATTTGAGTATCATCTTCAACAACTAATATCGATACCATAAGTTCACTCCTTTTTAAATAGTATATCAAAAAACTAAAATATTGGTCTAAAAAAATATAACTGATTCTTTTCCCCATCTACGAGAAAGATATATTTCGAAAGATCATCCAAATTAAAAATACATTCCATATAAACTGAAAAATTATATTTAAAAAAAGCTTAACTTGATTTAAAAAGATTCTATAATAAATAGGGTTAATGGAAGAAAAACACTTCCTTCCACCCTATTTTTTGGTACATAAAAACACAGAAGTCCGATCTACTAAAAGTGGTAACTAAAATAGAAAGGACTCTGTGCCAGGACTCATGATATACGAACATTACTCACTATAAAAGACCTTAACGTAAAATTATCTGATAATTATGTGGAAAATATCTAAAATAAGCTTCACATAAAGCGTACACTGACCTATCCTGTT
>NZ_JBNUPK010000011.1:0-39650 GCF_050409465.1 Facklamia sp. P12950 | reverse complement strand
CCACGTTCCACTGCTCTTAATAAAAATAAGGGGGTGGTCATTGGTCTTACTTTTTTAGGTATTTTTTCCGTCTTAATATTTAATCCCCACAATTTTATTAGCTGGGGTAGGATTTGATAAATAGAAAAAGTAGAAAAATTATCTGACCATTCCTCTGGACTGTCTTCTACCGTCTTATCCCCATGTCTTGCCATGACATAGGCTATATTCTCAAAGAGTTCTAAAGAACCTATATCGATATTAGAGTTATTCGGATAAAGTCCATATAATTATATAAAAGATAAAAGGCCATGTAACAGTCTTTTTTACGGTACAATGTTTTTACTCCAAAACATACCGAGGACTTACATGACCCAAGTACATTTTACACTGAACAGCGAAGTGGTTCAAAGCATGATTGAACAATCAGTTAAAGAGGATGTCTCTAAAAACATTTTAACCACTGTTTTCAACCAATTGATGGAAAAGCAGCGAACAGAATATATTCAAGCCGATGAGTATGAACGTTCAAAAAGTCGTCAAAGTCAAAAAAACGGCTATTATGAGCGAGAGTTTACCACTTGTGTAGGAACACTTGATTTAAAAGGGTGTTAACAACTACAGACTGGAATTTCCTTTTAAACCTTCTTTTTCTTATAAAGTAAACTTCCCAAAAAACTTCCAAGCACTGAAATAACGCCATAGATTAAAGAATAAATACTTGCACTCTCATTATAAAAAATAAATAGGGTAGGAATAAATAGCAAGACAACAAGCATTGGAAAAATCCAGTTAAATGAGTGCTTCATTCCATAGATTAGCGATGATATAAAACATGTCATTGGGACAGCCAATAGTAAAACCAACATCCCACTTCCTGTATTTTTAATGAAAAATGGCAATAGATAAAAGGCAAAAGCTATTACGATCAAATATACCAGCATTTTTCTAACTTTTTCCATTTCCAACTCCTTCACAAATTCACATTTTTTTACTTCTTTACTTTATTAGAGCAATCTTATTCAATATTCACTCTAACAGCCCACCAACCAATCGTTTAATTTTAAAATAGAATGCTTGAAAACCGGTCACTCTCCTAATTATTGGCTATTATCATCATTATAACAAGACTCCTAGCCATCAGCTCATAAATAGAACACTATTTGATTATTCTGCAATTATTTTACCTATTCTACTTCAACAAAATACCAAATAATCCATTGATATTTTTTTATACAAAACAATTTAATACTACCCAAAACTTTGACAGTGATTAATTGTTTGAACTTAAAATGACTAAGAGATTGACTCAACTCTGTTAGCTCAACATTAATAATCTTAGACTAAGGATAGTCGTTTAGCTTAAATTTAATGCTTCTATGTCTTTTTTTAAATTATAGGATTATCCATATTAGCAACCATCTGAATGCACTAAACGATTTAACCGATCCCACCATAAAATATTCCCATAATATATACCAAAATCGTCAACCCTACAAAGACATATCTGCCCATTGGCTCAAACCATGGCCCCAGAGTCTTATTGTAGCCCAATTGTACTTGCTTTCTAGCAAAGTCCGGTCCACATACCCAATAAAACATAATTCCAGCCAACAAAGCGCCTAATGGAATCACATAGATACTCACAATATCCATCCAACTTTCTAAAATAGCGCCATTTTCAACAAATATTCCGATGGCTATCGCTATACTCGCTACGATTCCTACCGCTTTTGCTCTTGAAAAATGGAACTTTTCTTGAAGCGCTTCGATTGGAGCTTCAAATAAATTGATCAAGGAGCTAATCCCTGCAAACAGTACTGCAATAAAGAAAAGAATGGCAAATAAGTTACCGGCTGGCATTTGTTTAAAAATCGCTGGCATGGTGATAAAGATCAAAGGAGGGCCCGCGGTTGGGTCCATATTAAAAGCAAACACAGATGGAATAACAACGAGAGCAGCCAATATAGCTGCTATTAAATCACTTACTGCAATATAGGTCGCAGAAGTAACCACATCTTCCTTTTCACTTAAATAACTCCCATACACCAATGTTCCCGAACCAGCTAAGGACAAGGAGAAGAAAGCTTGGCCTAATGCATAGACCCATGTTTGTGGTTTTTTTAGCGCTTCCCATTCAGGTTGAAACAAATAGGCATACCCTAGACTTGCTCCCGGTAAGAAGATCACGCGAATACTTAAAAGCAGGAACATTATAAAAAATCCGGGCATGAGCACTTTATTTATTCTTTCAATCCCCTTTGAAATGCCCACTCGCATAATCCCAAAAGTTAGGATGAGTGCAGCTAGATGCCAGCCAATACTTCCAAAATTCCCAGCAATCTTTTCAAAATAAGCAGAACTATCTGCCGCTTGAATCATCGAACCTGAGATTGCCCCAAAGGTGAACCTTAAAATCCAGCCAATGACAACCGAGTAGCCAATCGCGATCCCTAAAGACCCGATGGTGGGAATTAAGCCAAGCCATTCGCCATACGGCTTGCCTCTTTTAGCCATCGCCTTCTTAAAGGCAGCCAGAGGACCTGCTTTCATCGCTCTTCCCAACGCGATCTCACCAATTACTCCCGTAAAACCAATGACAATCACAAAAAGAATATAGGGGATTAAAAAAGCCGCTCCTCCAAATTGACCGACACGATAAGGGAATAACCATATATTTCCCATCCCTACCGCTGAACCCACTGATGCTAGAATAAAACCTAGCCTACTTTGAAAACCATCTCTTTCTCCTATTATTTTTTTGTCTTTCAATTTTTTCACTCCTCGTTTCCTTTGTTTAGAAATGCTACTAGCTAATCCTTTAACCCTATTTTTCAGCGGAAATGGAGCTCATATCAATATAAAGACACAAAAAGACACTGCGTCATCAATTTTAAATTGATCTATGCAGTGTCTTTTAAACAACTATCTATTAAAAATCACACTGGCATAGGCTCCATTTATACATGAAAAATAAAGTGAGCCTAGCCTTCTTACTTCAGAAGTTAGACCACTCAACTATGCCAAGCCTGCCATGAATGAATGTTGAATTTCATTTGTGTGATTTCCTTTCTCTTTTTTTATTTAACTAATTATCTAATAGGCTTGATAGAAAGTCAAATGAGTATTTTTTATCCAAGTGATATCTTAGGTGAAAATGTAATTAGTCATGTAAAGTTCTAGGTAGTTTTATTTCTTGAAGTATTCTATCGTAGGAAGAAAAATGACATTTTTTTCTTTTAAAAATTTTAAAAGATTTAATGCACTTAAAAGCACGAACCTTGATATCATTTTCAATTAGAAACCCTTTTAAATATGTCTTTAATGAATTTGAGTTATAATTAATGTTAATTAAAATAAAAGTATTAAATTAGAGTTATAGAAACAGAAATACAGGAAGCGTTATGGTCAATTAATAGTTCAAATATTGATAAACTAAAGATTCTAATATCTTTACCCTTGCGGAGCTCCTTTAGTAAATGCTAAATTCTTTAATAAATAGCTGAAAAAAAATTATGAAAATATATCTCAGTGGTAATAGGGGAGCTTTTCAGCTTCTTTAAATACCTTTATTAAAGAATACATCCCAATAGAAATTATAATAGCATTTAATTCAGACCATATTTTTAAGAATACACCTTTCATCAAGAGAATTTAAACAAGTTTTCAGAATCTGCGGAGATAGTTGTGTATATTATTGTTTAGCTATCACATAACCAACCTTAAGACCAGATGTATTCGCAAGTTTGACTATATGTTCTAATACGTAAAGACAGCGAATTCTATATTATTAAGTGAGTAAATCACATAATAAATAAAAATTAAATAAAAACTTGACAAATGACTTTGGGAACATTATTATGAACGTATAGATTGTATGCGTTTTCTTATTTTGTTAGTTTCTTGTTATGTTATTTTATAAGTTAAGCATACAATCAAAAAAAGGAAGGAGAATTGTGATGAATGAAAGTAATTCAAAAGAACAAATTCAATTAGATTCAGAAAAAGAACAAATTTTGATTGAAAAGATTGAACAAAATTCTAGTACACCATCATGGTGCATCTGTTATAAAAAATGTTAGAAATATAGATTTTGAAATAGACTAAAGAAAGATTCTTTAGTCTATTTTTTAGGGGGGAAATAGTTTGTATTGCACAAATAAATATATAAACTTAACTATTACAGATGATAAAGAAATTACATATTTTGATGGTTTTGAAAAATCTATTAACTCTCAAAATAATGACATAATAATTCAAATATTAAAATGGTTTGAATTTCCACGTGATAAAAATGATCTTCCAATAATTAAAAATATACCTAATGAAAGAATAGAAAACTATTTAAAAGAGTTAATTAAATCTAATATCATTATAAATGATAAAAAAAATCTGACTAAACGGAATGAGTTCTTTTATGAAACATATTCAAGTACCTTAGATATCAAACATCTTGTAAACCGAAAAAGAATACTTATTATAGGATGCGGAACTATTGGGACTAATGTTGCAGTTTCTTTAGTTAAAATGGGTTTTAAGAATATTATATTAATTGATGACGACGTAATAACGCTCCATTCCCTAGACTCCCAAATTGTTTATACTGGATTAGATAAAGGAAAATTAAAAGGTGTAGTTTTAAAAAATCATCTTGAAAAAATTTCACAAACAGCCAAAATTAAATATATGAATTGTAAAATAGAAAATATTAGAAATTTATCAAATTTATTTATGGAAGAAAAGTTTGATATTATTATAGATTGCTTTGATGAAAAAAGCACAAATCTTCAATTGGACTTGATAGATTTTTCTAAAAATATGAATATTAATTATATAACAACAGGTTATTATCAAAATTTATTATTTGTTTGGGACATAGCAAGTGAATTCAATAAAGTTAAAAATTATTTTTTAGAAAATTCTTATGAATCTGAAAAAAGAAAAGTTTTTTCTTTAAATAAAGGGGTAATTGTAGATTCACAGATTATTTCTGGATTAATTACTAATCAAATATTAAACAGAATTATATATAACGATAATGATAATAAATTTTTGTGCTTTGATAAAAAAAATAATGTTTTAACAGATTATGGAAGATATATAAAGTCAGAGTATCAAAATTTTTTAGAACTATTAGAAAAAAAAATAAATGACTTAATATCTCAAAATGAAATAGAATTGTCTCTAAAAAAAATTAAACTAAATGAAAATATTGGATATAAGAAATATGATGTGATTCAATTTCTTAAATTTGTTGAATTAATTCAATATACTCAAAAATTTGAATTTGATATTAATAAGAATATTTCAAACACTTTAAATGTTTCAAATACATCAAAGAATTTTATGAAAAAAATGGATGTTTTCCAATCAATAACAAATCATATGTATCAATTATCTGATTGTTCTATTTCCGACAATTTACTTAGTGATATTGATTTAGTAAGTGTATATTCAATAAAAAAAATTCAGCATAATATTCATAACTTTATCTCAGAAAATAAAGATAAGTTTTTTCAAGTGTATAACACAAGAGATAGTAAAATTTCTAATGATTTCTATCTTATACAAGGTATATCCGAAAAAATATTTATCAAACTGAAGAAAGAAATAAAAAATATATCTAAAGATGAGTATTTTTTACTAAAATCACAAGTATTAAATAATAAGAGAGTAAATAAAAATAATATTAAAGAAAAAGATTTTTTTGATTTCAGGAGACAAGATAGTTATTACTTTGGTAGCAAGAACAAGGCTATCGATTTTATTTATCTCTTATTAAATTCTATTAGAAATGATTTGGGTGACAAATTTCTTAATGCGTATAAAAATAATGACATTATAGTTGATAATTATGCTGATGGTAGTGTTGGAAAATGTATTTATTTAACAAACACAAAGAAAACTCTAGTTTATTCTACATTTGACGGGACATATGAATCAGTTATAAGACTACTTCATGAAATTGGACATTTTTTTTCTAATGATGAAATGAAAACATCTTATTTTTATGAAGAACTTTCTATAATTAAAAATGAAATTTTAGCAGAATCTATATTTATTAATATTTTAAAAATTAAAAATATTGATAAATTCCCAACTGAATTAAATAAATTGCAAGAAGTAATTAGATATAAATTTGAAAGGGATTTACTATACATTTTAGATTTAGCCATATTTAAAGAAAGATTAGATTGTGAAACTAATTCAAAAAAACCTCTAACAACTGATATATATAAACAAGTATTTGATTCTTTGGATAATTTGGATCCAGAGTATGTAGAAATGAAAAATAGAGAATATTTTGTTTATAACTATTTAGCTAATTACAGTTTGTATTTACCAATAGAATTTATAATCAGTGATTTAATTGTATCCATTGTATCCATTAAGTATGGAGAAAAAATTTTTAAAGATATAGTTAATGGGGTAATCATTAGCAATGATTGGATAGAAAATGTTTTTTCAATTGAAAGTATTATAGATTTAATGAAAATTAGTTTTTAATAATGTATATATTAATAAATGATCGGAAGGTACTATATTGAAAAAAAATAGATTTAAACTAACGATACTACTCACACTAACCCAATTAGGTAGTGGAACTTTATCTTTTATACTATCCTTAAAGATACTGCAGCAAAATAAAAGCGCAACTGACTTTGGAATAGTAGTTATGGTTAGTGCTATATTTAGTATTTTAACATCTTTAATATCTGGTAAATATATTGATCGCTTCCCTAAAAAAAACATGATGATCGTTGCTCAATTTCTGAGTATAGTAGGATTAATCCTTTTTATTTTCGGAACAGGATTTAGCGACAAAATTAATTTATATTGGGTGATCGCTCTTTCAATAATCCTTCAAGTGAGTGATTCAATTTTTACCACTACTTTAATGACAAGTGCTGTCAATATTGTAAATAAGGAAGAAGAGTTAGATGAATTCAATTCAATTGTTGAATCAATAAATGGGATCTGTGCCTTAATAGCACCGTTTATTGCATCCTCTATCTTTATTTTCCTAAAAATAGATAGCTTCATATTTTTAGAAATATTTTTTGAGCTATTTGCCGTATTACTAATACTTAATTTACCGCTGCATGATTCCTTAATTGAAGAAAACTATGATGATCGTGATAGCGATTATAGTTTAAACTACGTACTAAAGTATGCTTGGAAAAATAAACTTATTCTAATACTAAGTTTAAGTATGTTAAGCATCAATTTACTTTTAGGATCACTTTCAATAGGCCTACCCTACTTAATATTGTCTTACTTTGAGAGTAAAACAATATTTATCGGTATCTTTCAAATAACATTACCAGTTGGAATGATGCTGGGAGCTATCATTTATCCTAAATTAAATTTTAAAAAACCCTTCTATAACCCAATTATAAAATCGTGGTTCCTATTAGCTCTATCTGTTATTCTACTAGGATTTACCATACTTATTTTTTCAAACCATTTTTGGGCATTATCAATTATATCCTTCATTCTTATTACTATCGCTGGTTTCAGTATATCAATAGGAAAAATACCCTTATTAGGATATTTTCAAAAAACAGTTCCTCAAAAAATTCAGGGGCGCTTATTTAGTTTGCTAGATGTCATGATAGAGTCGAGTATTCCTTTAGGGGCGGGTATATATGGACTATTATTCGACAACTTTAATATATATACAATATTTATCTTTTCTGGATTAATTTTAATTATTTTTATTAAAATATCAGAAAAAAAATTGAGAAAGCTAACTATAAGCATGAATGATTAATTAAAGAATAATTAATCTTTAATCACTTACAGAATAGTAATCATCATTTCAATACTGTTATAAGAGAAGGTTCGTTTAAGTATTATTTGAGCGACGCCCACTATTTGGATTGCAACTTATTGTGAAAGATCAACTATGAATGTTATTTATAAATTTAATTCAATCAAGAGCTGAGTCAGTAGCTTGACTGATTTACTATTTAGATAATATCTTTTAAAGCAATTAAGTTGAATTTAAACAATAAATCTCTTTGTCCAATGTAGTCTTACTAAGGAAAAATTAAAAATAATGAATTTGATAATTTTTACTCTAATTAACAAACTTTTAAAATAGTAAATTCTGTAATAAGAATTGAATTTTTTAGGGGATACTCATTCTTACTCTCGTATTCTTTCGAAGTATGATTCCCCTTTCCACTTTCTAATTTTTCGAATTAATTTTATTTGAAATCAATCCGATGTTCTACTAATAATCGTAATTTATATACTATTTTATTCGACATTATTATTTCGGATTTTCTTTGTTATACATGGATTACTTAAACTAAGTAAGTTCTCTAAAGATTATGCAAGTATCGAATTAACTCTCTCTTGGATGATATGAAGGACCATCCTTCAGACGTATACTTACCCTCTGACTTAGACACTTCAGACTCATTGTTATTTTCTTCAATCGCATAGCTGCAGCTCAAAGCCTCTGTATAGAGTGATAAGATATTAAAAAATTGTCCTATGCAATTTTTTTAGATAAATAGTGTTTAATTCATGTGGATATATCTTTGATTCTTTAAATAATTAAAAGGCCCCCGTTATGAGGCCTTCAAATTTCAATATTGTTTACCTATGGGTTTACTTTACGAATCTTGCATAATTAACTTTTGAAAAATCAACAACAATTTGATTACCATTGATATCTTTTATAATATCTGGTTGTTTAGAAATAATAAGTTTCATTATTTTTCGAAGAGCACGTTCATCATCAGATCTTGATTCGAGTTCCATCATGACTGTTAAACTAGAACCATGATTGAAAAAGAGTTCAATTTTTCTATTTTTCACTCTTTCATCTCCTCTCCTATTTAATGTCTCTACTATACCAATCTCCACCTCTTTCGTATAGGGTAGATAAGAAAGGAGATACTCATGGTATTGCGAGACAATAAATTAATCATACCCCTCTATTAGCCAAACTCTTTAAACTAAGAACATTACTAACATTATATATAATTTATTAAGCCCAGTTGAGTATAGATTTCACCTTACTTTAAGAAAAAAATAATTTTTAGGTTTTCTCTTAAAAAGTTAGAGCTATCAAAACATCGTTCTCTTAGTAATTTAACTTTATTCGTTTGGTTTTTTTGATTTAATGGAATTAATAAATTTTTTTCAAAAGTCAAGTCCATAATATTGTGTAAAATAACTTAGTACAATGTTCATCACCATTAAAGCCTCATATAAGCCCTTGAAGAAGTAATCCATTCTTCGTGGATGTGCATTAATACAGAGCCAATTAATCGATTAGCTGAGTCGACATTTGGAAAGATTCGTACCACTTTCTTTCTACGACGTACTTCTTGATTCAATCGTTCTTCAATCTTACAAATATCAGATAACAATATTTCTCTTCCAAATTCTAGAACGATCTTCTTTTGATCAGATGACTCAATAGAGGTTTTAAGAAAATCCTCATTTCTAAAATCAACAAAACCTAGTAAACTACGTTTCATGGTGACTTTAATTGAAACGGGCTTTCTATAAAAATCTCCTAATCTCTTTTGAATGAGATCTTCCTTTTCTAGCTCAAACTGTTTTGAAGTTTGGCTAATATCCACTATATGTTTCTTGCCTATTAGACCGTGTGTTTTAATGTTTTGTCTTTAAGCAAATAAAAAATAAAGTTTTCATCTTCATTTAAAATATAAGCGTTAAATACACCATCATTCCAACCCACTAAATCAATATCATAAAAACCACCTATATAAGAAGAATCAAGCTCTGGTTTATTTTGATCAAGGGAAATATCTTCTAATTCGTTTGTATAGTCTATTAATGTATCCACACTCATTGCAAAAAGTTCAGAAAGCTTTTTAAGATTTGTAATATCCGGTATGCCATTATTACTTTCCCACTTAGCTACTGCTGAACGTGAAACATTTATTTTTTCAGCCAATTCCTCCTGACTGTATTCTTTTTTTCTTCGTAATTCTTTTATTTTATCGCCTAGTTGCATCTTATCACTCCTATTGATCTTTTATAGTTATAGTCAATCATAAAAACTCGCATTATCAAATATACTATCAAGAACTTTAGTGTTACTTTGAGTAACAAGTCCTTATACTTATTAAGATATAGTATAACTCTTCAGTATATCAGCATTTCTTGGAAGTTGTTTTTAGCTAAGAAGGAGCCTGTGATAAAATACGAACTCCTTTCCTCTTTTCTTAAAAATAATTATACGAAAATTATTCTATACATAAAACTACCACCCGTGAAATGATACCAAGAATCCGTCATGTAACTCTAATTTTTGAAAGTACTCAAAAGATAGAAAGCCTAATTTTTATTTCAAAAAGCTAATTCAAATAAAAAAGAATGGTATTAAAAAAGGGGAAGAAACGCTAAGTTTCTCCCCCTTTCATTATTTACTCAATAATTGGATCATTTCTTCATACTCTGGGTACTGTTCGATCAGTTCATGGTAACGAAACAACTCAAAATCCTCAAACTCAAATCCTGGTGAAACCATACACGATACGAGCGAAAACCCATCTTCAACGGTTGAGCCAAAGATTGTCCCTTTAGGAACACGATATTGTAGTACTTGACCTTGCGCAACAGCTAGTCCTAAAGTAACATTTGTATAATCGCCATCTGGAGAAATCATATGCACGGTCAATGGCTGTCCGTAATGATAGTACCATATTTCATCAGCAGTTAAACGATGAAAATGTGAGGGGTTTTCTTTTTCCAATAGAAAATAGATACTAGTGAACAGAGAACGTTCTTTCCCATTTATTTTTAGTTTGTCTTGTGATCTTTCAACTTCGCAATAATAGCCACCTTCCGGATGAGCTTCCATATCCAAAGCTTTTATCCATTCTTCCATTGATTGATTCATAATAATCTCCTAACATTTTATACTATTTTAGCATAGGGAGTGTAAGGGTCTAAAATTCTTATCCACTTTAAGCAGCCTTGTAATTAGTAAACTTTCTCGATTTTGCTAGCATCTTACCGGATTACTTAATCTCATTCGAATAAACGACCCGATACAAAGCTTCTTTAACCTTATTGAATTGCTCTTGATCCATTGCTTCTGGATAAGTCATCAATAAAAGCGGAATCGCATTTTTCCCTTCTTCTAATGGAGGTTGCGTGTAGTCATAAGCATTCAACTTAAAATCTAAACGCTGATAAAAATTTATTCTTCGTTTAGTGATATTGTCTTCAGGCTTTTCTACCTCTAAGACTATTTTTTTATCAGCTTCATTTAAGAAAGTATTCAAAAATTTACTGCCATAATTTCTACCTCGGAAACTGTCATCTATGGCAAAATGTTCAATAAATACATATTCTCCAATATCCCAAAAAGATATAAAACCTACTACTCTACCGTCATCTTTTAAGGCTTTCATTTGATAATTAGGATTTTTCAATATTTCTAATTGTAAGTTTAAACTTCTTTTTTCATCTTCAGGAAAAGAGCTTTCATAGATATTCCAGATTGCAGTAAAATTTTCCACTATAAATCCTCCGTCAATTTCGTAACTATTTTTTTCGTATTATTACAAGCATAGCAAAGTTTACAAAACTTTTCATAGGCTATCAAACCATAAAACAAATTCTTCCTTAAATAAAAATAGTGATTTCCATAAGCTAAATCTTTAGGCAATCTTCTAGAAGTTAAAAAACTTTGTCATAGCTATTAGTTTATACTTTACTTAGTCAACATCTATTTTAAGTTAGCAAATAAAAACACTGTCCTGATCGAGCTGTTTTAGTCTTAGGTTCCACTCATGAAGAGCTATAGTTTTTTTAGTGAGCCCATTCAATGCTAGGTCTTTATACTTCCTTAAAAGGCTACTTGCATTTAATTTATTGCTATTAAAATAATCAGCTACTCTAATATAACCCCCCAAAAGTGAGTTTGATAGCTCTATCTTTGGGGGGCATCTCTCCTATAAAGATTTTTATATTATTAATTTTATCGATTTCTTATACTAGTTTCTCTTTAAACAAAACTTAAAGTATGCTGAACATTTACTTGCTAGTCAACTGCTTATTGCTAGCTAAAAAAATATCTCATTTCATAATCTTTTTGATCCATTTTATACTTGTCTTATAAGGTGGATAACGGAAAGGAAGATCAAGCCAATTACTTTTTTTCAAGATGCTTTTACTATGAGAAAAGGTGTCAATGCTGTTTTTGCCATTATAGCTGCCCATTCCGCTTTCTCCCACTCCACCAAAGCCCATATAAGGAGTCGCTAGGTGGGTTACTGTCTCATTTATTGCTCCCCCTCCGAAGGAAACCTCCGTTAAAACCTTTCGCTCAATATCTTTCTCTTTTGTAAATAAATACAAAGCTAAAGGCTTTGGACGTGCCTTAATATGATCCATCGCTTCATCTATAGTCTTATAGGTGATTATGGGTAATATCGGACCAAATATCTCTTCTTGCATAATTGGATCTTTCCAAGAAACATCCTCCATTAATGTGATATTTATTTGGTGTGTTTCATCATTTTTTTGACCCCCGTAAATCACTTTGCCTGTCTCTAGCAGATTAAGTAATCGCTGATAATGCCTATCACTGATTATTTTGGGATATTCAGGATTGGTTTCTGCGTGCTTGCCAAAAAAACCTTCCAGAGTCTTCATTAATTCCTCTGTTAGTTTTTCTTTCACATCTTCTTGAACAAGTAAATAATCTGGAGCCACACAGGTTTGTCCTGCATTTAAAGCTTTGCCCCAAGCAATTCGCTTAGCAGCTATTTTTATATCGGCTGATTTGTCAACAATGGCTGGACTTTTCCCACCTAATTCTAAGACGACTGGCGTCAAATGCTGAGCTGCTTTTTCCATTACAATTTTCCCCACCTGTTTGCTTCCTGTGAAAAAAATTAAGTCAAAATCTTTACTTAACAAAGACTGATTAACTTCAACAGCCCCTTCCACCACCGTCACATAAGCCGGATCAAAGGTATCTGCGATCATTTTTTTAATAATAGCAGACGTAGCCGGTGCAAATTCAGAGGGTTTGATAACAGCAGTATTTCCGGCCGCTAAGGCACCAACAAGTGGCGATAAAGTCAGCAAAAATGGATAATTCCAAGGGGCAATAATCAACACCTGCCCATAAGGCTCTTTATAGACACGACTGACTGATGGAAACTGAGAGATTGGTGTTCGTACACGCTTAGGTTTGAGTAATCTCTTCATGTTTTTTAACATATAAGTGATCTCTTCTAAAACCAATCCAATCTCACTAACATAGCCTTCAAATCCTGCTTTATTTAAATCACTTCTTAAGGCTTCTAATATTTCAAGCTCATAGTCTTCAATCGCTTGATACAATTTTTTCAACTTAGCAATTCGAAAATCAATTGCTTTGGTCTCTCCACTTGCAAAATATTCTTTTTGTTTTTCTAATACACCACTTGTCTCTTCCATTTTTATCATGCTCCTTCTTAATAAGCTGCTTCTAAAATATCCATAATCCGTTCAGTAGTAACTTGCACTGGGTTCACAATTGTAGCCCCATCATTCATGGCTGTCTTGGCAATCTGTTTAAAATCCTCTTTTTTAACATCGACATCTCGCAAACGGGTCGGTAAACCCGCTATTTTATGCAATTCATTAAGTAAATCTCTGATAGCATTTATTGTACGAGCGGCTCTTTGATCTTTGGGTGTCTGGCTGTATACTTCTGGTCCAGAGAAAGCCAATAAAATTCTAGCATACTCCTCTTTACAAGATTGTGAATGCTTTAAATTCATTTCCATAGCATATGGAAGTAAAATCGCCATCGCATCTCCATGGGCAATTTTACTGATTGATCCACAAGCGTGGCCTATCGCATGAACAATGCCTACCATTGAGTTAGAAAAGGATATACCTGCCATTAAGGACGCATTCGCCATGGCTATGCGAGCTTCTTTATTTTTACCATTTTGGACTGCTTCTTTAAGGTGCTTCCCAATTAATTCTATGGCAGCTAAGGAATAAGCAGAGCTAAGTGGATTTTTTTGACAACCCGTTAAGGCCTCAATACTGTGTGTTAAGGCATCGATTCCAGTTGATGCAGTTATTTTCGCTGGAAGTGACGCTGTCATTCGATAATCTAAAACAGCCACATCTGGTAAAAGACTGTATGAAATAAACTCCAACTTTACCTTACGGCTCGTGTCAGCAATCACTGAGACTAAGGTTGCCTCCGAGCCTGTGCCTGCAGTACTTGGCACGACTATCAAAGGATTTAACTTACCACCGACTAGCTCTAGCCCCATGAGTTCATTTAAGTCTTTGACTTTTTTAGAAACTAAAACATTTACTCCTTTAGCAGTATCAATAACTGATCCACCGCCAATAGCGATGATACTATCACATTGATGTGTTTGATAGACGTCACTGATTTCGTGGACCACATTTAATGATGAGTCTTGTGGAATCTCTTTGAAGATGGCAGCGATTTCAATGTTGGCATCTTCTAAAGCCTCTGTAATAATTTGCACTTGTCCATGCTTTATCAATGACTCATCTGTTAAAATCAAAGGCCTCTGGGCCTCTAAATTCAATAATTCAAATGGGATGTTTTCTAAAGCGCCTTTGCCAGATAAAATCTTGACTGAATTCATAAATTCATAATATTCTGGTATTTTCATACTAATCCTCCTTAAAACACTAAATGAAAGTAGGCTTTGCCTTTGCTGGCTGAAAGCACTGGTTGTTCTTTTAAAATATTTTTGCTAATAAAATTTGGGAAAAGATAAGCTTCTACATAATATAAAATTCGAACGAGAGGCATAGCTTTTAGGAAATCACCTTTAACAATAAAACGATGTTGAGCATAGCCCTGGTGCAGACCTATTTGACCAAGAATTAACATTTGTGCAGCCCGATAACTTTTAAAAATAATCGACAGATCAGCTGGGGCATCCACATGCTTTCCTAAATAATTAAAGCCATCATTTCTTTTTTCAAAGAATACTTTTGTACTAGTGTTTAAAACTGTCAATTCAAACAAGAAACCATCCGCATAGTGTCCTAACTCTTTCTGAATTGCAGGCTCTACTTTAGCAGCAGCTATTAATCCTCTTACTAAAAATTTTAAACCAATTTCTACCATTAATTTGTTCATAACATGCAACCGCCTTTTATAAATTTTGCTTAATTAAATAAGCAATTTAACAATCTGATTCACAGGTATTTCTTCCGTAGCAAATTTCTGTTGAATAATTAAGCCATCTAACAAAGCTAAAATAAGATAAGAGAGGGCGTGATAATCTCTTCCCTGTCGCTTTAATCCTTTTATTAAACTTTTTCGAATGGTCTCTCGCCAGGACTGATAGCGTGTTTCAAACTTTTTAGCCAAGGATTGATTATTAGTAATCGCATCGCTTAAAAGATAAAGATGTAAGGAGCCTCTAGTATCCGCATAGATAATTTTATTAAATAAAGTCTTCAATATTTCTTCTGCATCAATCTCCTCATCAGACTCTTCAATGAATAAAAGTAAGTCTTCTGTTATCATTTCTAAATTTTTTTCTGCCAATTCATAAATGATCGCTTGTTTGGCAGGATAATAATAATAAAGCGTTCCTTTACTAATACCCGCTGCTTCAGCAATTTTACGCAAAGTTGTTTCTTCAATGCCTAATTCACTAATTAAAACTGATGCAATCTCAAGTATATAAGATCGCATATCTTGATTAGAGTTCCCATCACTAATAGATATTTTTGTCATTTATCCACCCATTTCCCGTTCGGTCGACTGACCGATTAATTAGTTTAAGTTTAATTCAACCAGCTTTTAGTGTCAAATATGCTTATTTTAAAGCTACTATGATTAAGAAAAAAGAAGTTATTAAAAGGGAGAGATCCCACAATATAATAACCTTCTAATATAGATAATTACGCTTTTCTTCAGAGCGTAAAATATTTTGTGTAAGCTCCGAATCTTTGTAGAAAAGAGACCTCTCTTATGTAAGATTGTAAAATCAAATAAGCAATCACACAGGAGGTCCCTTATGGAAGTCGTTAGCACAAAATTATTCACAGCACTAGCAGAAGATAAATCTGTTCAAGACCTATTTCGTCAAAACTTAGAAGAAGCGATTAACTTATTACCTGTATGCGAAAGGACAGTCTTTCTTAATTACGAAAAATCGGAAGTCAAAGGCTGCAATGGTTAAGGAACAATTTCCCATGAGAGATCTTTAGAAAAGTATCTATATACCTATGTTTCAAAATTCAATACGAAGTTTTCTTCTAGAATCCATAAGGGGTTTGGTCAAGCACAGTAGGAACTAAGTAAAATGCTAGATGAAATACAAGGAAAAGGTCAAAGCAAAAAAATTCATCCCCTATAGGGGATGACGTATAATGCCTATAATATTATCTAGTTAGAAGTTTTTTACTTAATCTTACATTAGCTTACACAATTTATTTGACACTGCCCTATATTCACTACCATACAAAAAAGAATATAGATTATTTTATCTCAATATAAGACCTATTAAGCATTTCGAACCATAACTTTATTTAAGTTCAACTACTTATGTCTTAAAATACTGATAAATCTATATTCTTATTAAAAACAATGGAGATGAGGGGAGTCGAACCCCTGTCCAAATGTCTCGCCACCAAAGAATCTACGTCAATAGTTGCGTCTATTATTATTTAGCTCCCACATAGCCGACCAACAGGCATTTGTGTTTGCGAGTCTGCTTATCTCTTCTAAGGCTTACAGACGGAAAGACTTAGCGTATCCCACTAATTTGAGACCAGGAACTAACACATGGGCGATGCTAGGCTGATCTTAGCCAGCTGTTTTTAGGCAGCTAAAGCTAAATTGTTATTATTGTTTGCAGTTATATTTAACTGTAGCGTTGGTGAGGTAGTCGCTGCCTACCTGACGCATCCAAGGTTCGAACAACACCTGTCGAAACCATGACACCCCCAATTAAAGGTATAAATACATACTAGCATCTCCATGAGGAAATGTCAAAGAAGGTCAGTCAGCTTTTAGACGAATTATCTTGGACTTCCTACTTAAAGAGTTTGAGGTAATTTTTTGACGGCATTCAGTAAAATTGGCGTCACTAAAATTGAAAAGATCATCTCAGGTACACCATTCACTAACACAATACCTCCGAGCACCTGCCATAAGCTATCGAGATTGGCTCCACTAATTTGTGAATACTCTGCCTGTTTAAAGAGGCCAATTGCCCCTAAGACGAAAACTGTATTTAAGATTGAACCTAAGGCCCCTGCTATCATATAGCGCAAGCGATCTTGAATTTTATCTTGAGCTTGGTGGGCAAACCATCCAACAATCAAAGGCATAATCATCCGTGGTAAAAGTGAGACTAATGGTGAAGAAAAGACATAAACATACATGGGCGATGTTGGCATAACATAAGCACGAATCAAGGAGTTCAAGCCCCAAAATGCTCCGATAATAAAACCATCTTTAGTGCCTAACCATAAGGTCGCTACAATTACCGTTACATGAATAATAGTAATATTTAATGGGGGTATGGCTATATAGCCTAGAAAAGGTACCCAAGTTTGTAATAGGATAATAGCCATGAAGATACTTAAAATAACTAAGCGTTTAGTTTTCATAGCGTTTTGATTTTGTAATGCTGGCACAAACATCCTCCTCATTTAATGAATGGAATGACCATTCTTAATGTAATTGTAAGTGGGTTCACAGAGTCTTTCATCAAGAGTTACCTCTAAATCATATTCATCAAAAAACCATTCGTCATCTTGTTCAATAAAGAAGAGGACCCCATTGGGCGCTTGATAAGTGACTAAAGGGTCTTCTGGCTGAACAGAATCAATGGCAATCCCAAAACCATTGTCAAAAGGGCTCGATCCATAAATTTTTGTTTTAAAGCGAACACCAGCACCTTGGCTAAATCCTATTTCTTCCTTAAACCAATCTGCTGCTTTATTTGTTACTATTAGTTTCATATGCTTTGTTGCAATCAAATGCAACAACTCCCTCCTCTATAAACTGAATCTATCATATAGCAATTTTTTTATCTGAGCGAGTTTTTTGCTTAATCCACCAAATTATGTTGGAAAGCATATATCGTCGCTTGTGTGCGATCATCCACTTCTAATTTTGATAGGATATTAGAGACGTGGGTTTTTACCGTCTTTAAAGTGATAAACAACTCTTCTGCAATCGCTTGATTGGAATACCCTCTAGCAATCAATCCTAAGACTTCACGCTCACGATTGGTCAAATCATCATGCAGATGGACTTGCCTTTCTTCGGTTTCGCGATTTAGCATCTTTTGCGTAACTTCATCCTGCATCACACTCTTACCTTGGTAGGTTGAGCGAATAGCCTCGGCGATTTCTTTAGCTGATGAAGTTTTTAGGATATATGATTGAGCTCCTGCTTCAATAGCTGGATATACTTTTTCGTCATCTAAGAAAGATGTCACGATAATAATTTTAGCTTCGGGCCACTCTTGCATAATTTTTTGCGTAGCTTCAATTCCGTCCATGGTATCCATGACTAAGTCCATCAAAATAACATCCGGTCGTAAATCCAGGGCACGATGATAACCTACTAAGCCATTATTAGCTTCTCCCACCACTTCCATATCTTCTTGAATACTTAGATAAGACGAAACACCTAGCCTGACCATTTCGTGGTCATCAACTAATAATACTTTTATCATACACTGACTCCTTTATTTTATAATTTTATTTTTTAAGTTTATAAGGCAACTTAATATCGACAACCGTTCCCTGCCCTGGAGAAGAAATTATCGAAACCGCCCCTCCCATCCCCTTCACTCTTTCTTGGATATTGGTTAAACCATAAGAGCCTGACTTTTTCGATTGAACAGGATCAAAGCCACGTCCATCATCAACAATGCGAATATTTATCATATCCATTGTTTCTCTTAGATAAACATCTAATTTATTTGCTCGAGCATGCCGCATAGTATTCGACACCGCTTCTTGAATAATCCGAAAGAGATGGTCTTCGATTCCCGTTTCTAGTCTAGGATCATCTAATTCCCAAGTCAGTTCTAGAGGTATTTTGGCTTGTAGTTCTAATAGCAAATTATTAATTCCTTGTTGCAGTGATTTTCCTTGTAAGTCAACCGGTCGTAAATGTAAGAGCAAGGCTCGCATTTCAGTTTGAGCATTTCCAATGACCGATTCAATTTTTTCAAGCTTAGCACTTAATTTAGGGTTTTCCTCTTCAGGATAGGATTCAGTAATAGCTGACAACATCATCATAGCAGCAAATAATTGTTGGGATACCGAATCATGAAGTTCACGTGCTATGCGACTACGCTCATGTTCGATAATTTCTTCCTTAGTCTCTTCACCGACAAAGACCGGAGCAGCTGTAAATTCTTGTAAGTCTTCAGTCAAATCAACCAAGCGATTGCGCAGGCGGTTAATATCTTGGGCCAAGCTATAATCTTGTGTATAGAGACTGGATTTACGGTTGGTTTTATTGAAGATCGGATGGTGATATTTGCCTAACAATAACCAATTGATTTTTGCTCGAATCAGTTCATAAGAATCATTTAGTGAAAAGGTAAGATATAAACTATAGATGACTGAGAAGGCAATAATAATGGCTACTACCCAGATAAATAATCGAACGTCCCAGATCTTAATTATAAAAAGGTCTTCAATATTAAAAGCTGGTAGTTGCCATGCACAAAGACCAACCACAAAAAAACAGATCAGCAATGTAATAATTAATTGATTGAGTAAGATACGAATCCATAACCGTAAATTCATAAAATAATCACCTCAACATCTCCTATAAAGCTTGAAATAATAACATTTAATTTGCGGTTAGCCTGTTGATAATCGGGACTACGCCATTTAAAGTTTTCCAATGTTAATACATAGTCTTGAGATTCAAATAAAACATTGCCACTAATTAAAGATATATTCATTTTCAAGCCAATATCCCTCGGAATGATTAAACGAACACGGCCAAACATTTTTCGAATGACTACCGTATGCTCACCTGCTGGAATGAGGGTATTCCCTAAATCAATAATAGAATTTCCACCAAAATATACAAGATTAATATCATCCCACTCATATGAAGTCTTGGTTCCTTCTTCTCGCATATCAAAAAGAGAGCGATATTCTAAGATTGTTCGCTGCTGGTCTTGTGGTTGAAGCAGTTTAATCCCGTAATAACTCTCAGACTCTTTAGGGGCTGGATGTAAAACACTCTCCGAAAGATTACCCATTTCATGGATATGCTCTTTTTTAAAGACAATTAAAGCGAAAAAGATGGTTAAAAGAAATAGCCAGAATGATTTGGTTAAAACAATCGTCATAATAACCAAAATCAAACCCAATCCTAAAGTCAATCGGTTCAACCAATAGCGCTCTATATAAAGGCTCAAACTGATGAGCAAAAATCCTCCTGCAAACATTCCAAGAAAATGCCAATCTGTAAGTAATTCTAATATAATTAAAAAGATACAAAGAATCATCGTGAGAAAAATACGTTTGCGAAAGAAGTCTTTCATTGGAATACCTCCCTTCTGTTAAGTCATTGCTATTATTGCATAAAAGATAAACTGAAAAAAGATAATACTTTGCTTATCTTCCATCTATTATAGCAAACAAATCCTAGAAAAAGGCATAAAAAAAGACCCCCAAAAGGAGTCTAACTGTTGGATAAATTATGCCTTAGCCACCTTAGTAATTTCCACATCAAATGAGCCGCCCGGTGTTTCAATAGTTACTTTATCACCCACTTTATGGCCTAATAGAGCTTTGGCCATTGGCGAATCGTTAGAAATCTTATATTCCATTGGGTCTGCTTCAGCAGAGCCAACAATGGTATATGCTTCTTCAGGACCATCAGGCAATTCGTTAAAAGTCACGGTACGACCCAATGTTACTTCATTAGCCGCAACATTTTTATCATCAATAATTTCAGCAAAGCGCATCATATTTTCTAATGTTGAAATACGTCCTTCAACGAAAGCTTGTTCATCTTTTGCTGATTCATATTCTGAGTTTTCAGAAAGATCACCAAAAGACCGGGCTACTTTAATGCGTTCAATAATTTCAGCTCGTTTATTTACTTTTAAATCTTCTAATTCAGCTTCAATTTTTTTCTTACCTTCTAGGGTCATTGGATATGTTTTATCTGCCATCTGTTAATACTCCTTCAAATTAATTAATAATTGTGTTAATTTTAGTAACTAATAAATCTATGGCCACATGATTATGGCCGCCTTCCGGGACAATAATATCTGCATAGCGTTTAGTTGGCTCAGTAAATTGATGATGCATCGGCTTGACAACTGTTTCGTACTGTTCAAGAACAGATTCTACAGAACGTCCTCTTTTAATGACATCGCGTTTAATTCTTCTAGAAAGGCGAATATCATCTTCCGTATCGACATATATTTTAATATCACATAAGTCACGAATCATTTTATCTTCAAAAATTAAAATCCCTTCTAAGATTAGCACGTCACGTGAAGCTTCTCTACGTGTTTCAAGTGAACGCGTGTAGTTCACAAAATCATAAATAGGGACTTCAATTGTTTCACCTCTTATAAAAGCTTGGATATGTTCAAAAACTAAATCATTGTCAAAAGCAAAGGGATGGTCGTAATTCGTCTTTAATCTTTCCTCAAATGTCAGATGGCTTTGGTCTTTATAATAATTATCTTGTGCTAAGACCAAAACGGACATCTCAGTAAACTGTTCTAATATTCGCTTGCTAACACTTGATTTACCAGAACCTGATCCACCAGTGACACCGATGATGATGGGTCTATCCCCCATTACTTCACTCCCTTAATTGACAAATACATAAAGAAAGCAACCACCCAATAAGAGGTGATTACTTGCTTTCTATTGAACTTGCTCAAAACTATACTTAAGAAAATAACATATAAATTAGCTGAATGCAAGCCATTTCATATTATTTCTTTTTTAGTATTCAAATGCTTGTTAAAAGTTTCATTTGTTGTTCTTGCTATTCTTCTTCTAATTCTGCATTTTCTTGACTCGCTTCTTTTTTTGCTTCATCAAAGAATGGTTGAACGTATTGTTCTACTAAGGCACTATGCTCAGCTTCTGTTGCAGAATAATAGATTTTGCCTGTATTCATATCTGCGACAAAGTAATAGTTATCTGAATAAGTTGGATATATAGTCGCCATAATCGATGATAGAGAAGGACTATTAATCGGTCCTACTGGCAACCCGCTATGTTGATACGTATTATAAGGCGAATCTACTTCTAAATCTTCATAAGTAACCAGCTCTTTATGCTTGCCAAGTGCATAAATAACCGTAATATCACTTTGTAGAGCCATTTCAATGTTTAGACGGTTGAAGAAAACTCCTGCAACTAAGGCGCGATCTTCATCAGTCGATGCTTCTCGTTCAACAACCGAAGCCAGACTCAACAACTGGTGATAGTTTAACCAAGTATTGCTAAGGTCTTCTTGCAATTTCTGAAATTCAATATTAGCTTTTCCAACCATATTAATGATTAAATCATCAGCCGTCATGCCAGCAATATAATCATAAGTAGCTGGGAAAAGATAACCTTCTAAACGATATTTTAATCCTTCAATCTCAGATAGTGGTTGAATCAAGCTTGGAAAACGCCTTAACAAGTCTTCAAACAGCTCTTCACTTTGAACGCGATCAATAAAAGTATCAGCTTCAATTGGTGTTTGTTCAGCCACTACTTGTGCAATATCAGTTATTTGCATGCCTTCCACAACAGTCAGTGTGGTATCAATATCTTCTTGGATTGGTTCGCCACCTTCCTTTAAAGTTGCAATCAACTCTTCTGCATTCATATTAGGCTTTAATTGATAATAGCCTGCTTGAAAGTCACTAGCTCCTTTAAATTTCATAAACAAATTAAAAATTTGACTATTGTTAACCAGTTTTTCATCTTCTAAAATTTGTGCAATATCACTAGAAGTCGACCCGATGGGAATCGTCACTTCGATTGCCTCAGAACTATTGGCATCCACCGGCCCTAAATCTTTATCCAGTTTCCAATAAATGAATAAGGTGCCTACTACGATAATAATCAAAAATATCCAAAGAATGATTTTAATTACTCGATTGGTCCAAAGTAATTCTTTAACATGCATGGTTTCATTTACTTTTGCATCTTCTTGTATTCTATTCCAATCTATCTTCATACTTCCTCCTAATAGCCTAATGTTGTAAGCATTATAGCAAATAACACAGTAAATAACTATCCTGACCTAATTAATGAATGATTAAATTAATGTTTCAAGCTTCATGATTTTATAAGAGAAAAAGCTCTTGCCGATTTCATCAATCGGAAAGAGCTTAGCTTTCTTAACTATTCTTCTTCATCTGCCAAAAATGTATTTAATACTTCGTCAATCATGTTCCATTCTTCTTCAGTTTCGATCGCTTGTAAATCACCAGAAGTCCCATCTGGATTTTCTTTATAGGAGTAAGCTTGAATTTCTACTTCTTCTTCTTCATTTGCTCCAGCTGGATAAATAAGGACATAGGATTTATTATAGTCTTGTGAATCAAAGGTGAATAGAATTTCATATAACGATTCGTTGCCTTCTTCATCGACAACAGTAATGTAGTCAATTTCTTTTTCTGCGTGTTCATGATTATGTTCTTCTACCATCTTAACACCCCTATTTCTTATAATCTAAGTAATTTTGTAAAATCATCACTGCCGCTAATTTATCAATTACTTTTTTGCGTTTTTTACGTGAGACATTCCCTTCTTCAATCAGCATCCGTTCTGCTTGAGAAGTAGTCAATCGCTCATCTTGATAAATAATTTGACAGTCTGGGACAATTTTATGCAGTTTTTCACCAAATTTTTGGGAAGCCTCTGCTCTTGGTCCTAATGTATTGTTCATATTTTTTGGTAAGCCAATAATGACTTTATCTACTTTATACTCTTCGATGAGTTCTTGAAGACGTTGATAACCAAAGTTATCCGATTCTTCATCAATCGGTATAGTTTCGATTCCTTGGGCTGTCCAACCCATTAAGTCACTAATAGCAACCCCTACCGTTTTAGAACCCACATCTAAGCCCATGCTGCGATTTCCAATTGGCATGAACTAAGACTCCTTCTTAGTTAGATAATACTTGACTAATTTTTCGACAATTTCATCGCGTTCATGACGACGAATGAGATTACGCGCATCATTGTGACGTGGAATATAAGCCGGGTCACCTGATAAGAGATAGCCCACAATTTGATTGACTGGATCATACCCCTTCTCCTCCAATGCGCGATAGACAATCTCTAAGCTCTCGCGAACTGTATGTTGGTTTAAATCATCTAACTTAAAGAGTATTGTTTCATCTAATGATTGCATAGATGTATTCACCGAACCTTTCTTAATCTCATCAACTTAATACATCCCTAGTTGATTTGTTAGCTATTATCTCCAGTTTACCATAAATGCCTATAAAAAGGCTCTTATTGTGCTTTATTTATAGCTTTTTCACTATTAAAATTGTGTTTCAGGCTAGATCAGTCTATTCTCAATCTCTTGCGGCACTGCTTCTAATAACTGAGGAATAGCCGCTGGATTTTTACCCCCTGCTTGCGCCATAGTCAAACGACCTCCTCCACCACCTTTAATATGTTTTGCTAATGGTTTTATTAAATCTCCCGCATTAATGCCCTTAGCCACTGTTTCTTGATCGACTAAAACTAACAGATTAGCTTTTCCCTCATGAGAAGTGGCTAAAACAAGGATATTAGAAGCAGCTTTTTCTCGCCATGTATCGCCTAAAGATCTTAAAGAATCCATATTTTGATTGTCTACGCTGGCTGCAATAAAGCTAATGTCTTTAACTGTTTGAACATCATCAAAGATTTCATCTGAAGCTTCCTGCATTAAGCGTGCAGTCAAGGAGTCGATTTCAGATTGCTGTACTTTAAGATCCTGTTGTAACTGTTCAATCTTGCTTAGCAGTTGATCACTTTGGCTAACTTTCAATTGATTTTGAACTTCTTTTAGTAGCGATTCGTTCTTTTGATAGTTGGCGATAGCTGCTTGACCTGTTAAGGCTTCAATGCGGCGCAATCCTGCTCCTATACCACTTTCAGCCATTAATTTAAAGGTTCCAATCTCATTAGTATTGTTAACGTGAGTTCCTCCACACAATTCGATGGATTCATTGCCTACATTAACTACGCGAACAATTGACCCATATTTTTCACCAAAGAGTGCCATGGCTCCCATTGCTTTTGCTTCATCAATTGGCATTTCACTTATGTCAACATTAATAGCGTTTTCAACCATAAAGTTTACATAGGATTCCACTTGTTTAAGTTCTTCGGCTGACATTTTACCAAAATGTGAAAAGTCAAAACGTAAGCGATCTGGCCCCACATACGATCCTTTTTGATTAGCGTGGTCCCCTAAAACTTCTTTTAAGGCCTTATGTAATAAGTGAGTAGCTGTATGGTTTTGATTGGTCCTCATTCTGGCTTGACGGTCAACTGTCAAAGTATAAGACTGTTCGCGATTTAACGGCATTTCCAATGTTTTCACCTTATGCATAAATTGACCATGAGGACTCTTTTGAACATCTAGGACCTCTGCCAGCATTTGATCGCCATCAAAAATCCCTCCTAAATCGGCTACTTGTCCCCCCATTTCGGCATAAAAAGGTGAGCGGTTAAAGAATACAATCCCTTCACTATTAGCTGGTAATTGGTCCACTTCTTGGTCATCGACGACAATATATTTCAATGTCGCATCTGAACTTAATTGTTCATAACCCACAAAATCAAACTCATAGTCAATAGCTTGTAGAGTTGTCGATTGGATCGCCATCGATCCTTCATCTGTACGTGCGGCACGGGCTCTTTCTCTTTGTTCTTCCATGGCTATCTCAAAACCTTCAATGTCTACTGTTAGCCCTTCTTCATCAGCCATTTCTTGCGTCAATTCAAGTGGGAAACCGAAGGTGTCATATAAATGAAAAGCCCTGTCTCCATTAATAACCGTTTGGCCTGCTTGACGAACCGCATTAATCACTTGATGAAGTTGGACTTCGCCTTCTTCAATTGTTTCATGGAAACGTTGTTCTTCTTTTAAAAGTACTTCTTTAACAAAGTTTTCTTTTTCGATGAGCTCTTTATAAGGATCACCCATCATAGCCACAATAATTGGCACTAAATCTGAAATAAACAGATGATTAATTCCTAATTTACGACCATGCATAACTGCACGACGGATTAAGCGTCTTAAGATATAACCGCGTCCTTCGTTAGAAGGTAAAGCTCCATCAGCAATAGCAAAGGATACCGCACGGATATGATCAGCAATAACTTTAAAAGAGGTATCTGTTTTTACATCATCACCATAATTGACAGTTGTCAATCTACCAATTGCTTCAATGATCGGCATAAATAAATCTGTTTCGAAATTTGTCGGAACATCTTGCATGACCGAGGCCATCCGTTCTAAGCCCATACCTGTATCAACGTTCTTGTTAGGCAAGGGTTGGTAGCTTCCATCTGGCATATGATTGTATTGTGAGAATACTAGATTCCAAATTTCTAAGTAACGTTCATTTTCTCCTCCTGGGTACATTTCAGGGTCATCAGCTGAAAGGTTTTGATAATTTTCCCCTCGGTCGTAGAAGATCTCTGAATCGGGACCACATGGTCCGGCACCAATATCCCAAAAATTATCAGCCACAGCCACAATATGATCTTCATCTAAACCACATTTTTCTATCCAAATCTGCTTAGTTTCTTCATCTTCGGGATAATAGGTAACATATAGGCGGTTGGGATCAAAATCCAACCATTTTTCTGAAGTTAAAAATTCCCACGCCCATTGAATGGCTTCTTCTTTAAAGTAATCCCCTATGGACCAGTTACCTAGCATTTCAAATAAAGTATGGTGTCGTGCAGTCACACCAACGTTTTCAATATCGTTGGTACGAATACACTTTTGAACATTGGCAATCTTGGGATTGTCAGGAACTTCAGTTCCATCCATGTATTTCTTCAAAGCAGCAACCCCTGAGTTAATCCATAACAGCGTTGGATCGTTAATTGGAATGAGGTTAGCTGAGGGAACGATTTGATGATTTTTCTCTGCAAAAAAATCTAAAAACATCTGACGTATTTCTTTACTCTTTAATGGTTTCATGCCGCATTCTCCTTCAATAAAAATAAAGAGTCATTATATGCAAGGGCGCTTAACCACGGTACCACCTTGCTTATAATAACTCTTGGTTATCTTCTTAAGTGACTGTTAACGCCAGCAAAACGCCAATCTTTCGAATGGTCCGTATGAGGGAGCATCAATGTCTTGATTACTTGCACCAAATGTAATCTCTCTAGAATGACCTGACATGTCCTCTACCTTTAGTAATATAGCAATTTTTATAAAAAAGGTCAATCCTGAATAAAAAAATCTTGCCAGTTAGTATATAATCATTAATAGAAAGTTTTTCATTGAAAAGTAGGTGATCGTACGATAAATTCTTTAGTAAAAGCCTAGGCATCCATAACACCTTTAGAAAATCAAGGAATTGAAGAAAGATAGAAGTTGTAACAAGTTATATAATTAATCTTGAGGACCAGTTATTAAATTAAAATTAGCTAAATAATATTTATAAAAGGTGGTGAAACTTATGAATAAAGATAATCACAAGAAAGATTTAAAAATTGAAAACATTTTGAAAATCTTTCCAATTATAGGCATGATTGGCGTAATCATAATTATATCCGTCTTGCTATCAGGCTTGCCTAAGTCTAATCCACTTTTTTCGATTGGATTGTCCTTAGGGTTAGCTTTACTTTTTATTTCAACAGTAGTGTATATTGCCACATGGCTGATGGAAATAAATTTAGCTTATAGTAGAAAACAATATTCTCTGATGGCCATCTTGATAATCGTCGGCATCCTTTCTGTTTTATTTGAAATTATAATCAATAGATAATGCGATTGAAGTTTTAATTATCAAAACCCCCTAAAGAAACATTCTTTAGGAGGTTTTGCTAGTTACTATTAAAATCACACAAAGAAAGCTTTATTACTATACAAAATCTTCCGGCTTGAGTCCTTCCATGCCAATCATGGGATCGACTTGCCAGATGGTTTGGTCATTTAAGACAAAGCTTGCTTTTGACATTTTGCTTTCTGCTACTTGAGTAACACTTGCTGTATGATCCTCTTGCTTTTTGCTTTTTGTCAGCTCTCGCTTCTTTGCTTGCTCAGTCAAGTTTAATTGTAAGTATTCAGCTAATTTGGTTTTGCGTTCTATTTGAACTTGTGAAACCGCCTTATTAAAACTTTGAGGGTTCCCTACCATGACTAAGGATTTGACCGCCCTTGTCACAGCAGTATAGATGATGTCCCTTCTTAACATGCGTGAATAGCGATCAACCAATGGTAAGATGACTAAGTCATATTCTGATCCTTGTGCCTTATGAATGGAACAACAATAAGCCAGAGTCAGCTGATCCAGTTCATTTTTACGATAGTGGATTTCATTGTCATCAAAATCAACAATCACTTCTTCCACATTATTTGAACTTTCTTTTGCCGTTAAGATAGCAGTTATCTTGCCAATATCCCCATTGTAAACACCCTCTTCTGTATTATTTACCAGTTGAAGAACCTTGTCTCCTATACGGTAGACTTGGTCAAAATGTTTTATCTCACGTTTTTTTGAACTAGCAGGATTCAACATTTCTTGCATCAAGTCATTGATCTGATTGATGCCACCTGGTCCCTTATACATAGGGGCTAGGACTTGTAGCGTTTGGCTATTAAAGCCTTTTTTAATTGCTGCTGCTACAATCTGTCCAACCACATCACTGACTTGCTGAGCAGAGCAAGGGATAAATGAACGGTCATTATGCTTGGCTAAAAAATCCTCTGGCAGATAGCCTTGACGTATATGGTGAGCTAAATGAACGATGGATGAATCATCGGACTGACGATAAATTTTGGATAGCGAAACAGTTGGAATCAGACCCGAATCAATCATATCTGAAAAAACTTTACCTGGTCCTACTGAGGGCAGTTGGTCCTTATCCCCGACAAAGACTACTTGCATTTCATAGGGAATGGCTTGTAGCAACCAATTCATTAACCACACATCAACCATTGACATTTCGTCGATAATTAAAAGGCTGCCATCAATTATCATCGGTTCAAAGTCTCTTAGCGTCGACTCACGATTATAACCAATTAAGCGGTGAATGGTAGAAGCTGGCAAATGAGAAGTTTCTTGCATCCGTTTAGCCGCCCTGCCTGTCGGAGCCGCCAAACGGATTGGAGAATCAAAATTATCCTCATTTAGATCGGCCAGATCATAGCCATGTAAGATAGCATGTAAATAAATGAGTCCTTGTACCAAGGTTGTTTTTCCGGTTCCTGGACCTCCTGTAATAATAGAGAGAGGGGATTGAATGGCTAATTTTAATGCCTGCTGTTGCTCTTGATCATAGTCAATTTTAATTAAGGCCATAACATCCTCAATAGCTTGATCAATCTCTTCTGCTTCAAATCGCTTAACTTGTTCAGCCATCAGATAGTCGTGAATCTTTTTACTACTTCCGTACTCTGCGTAGAAAATTGAGGGAATAACAAGATCTTCTCCTAGCACTAACAGCTGGTCTTGAATAATTGCAAGATCCAACCCCTTGGTCAATAAATCATCCTCAATCAAAAAGGGGCGACTTTTTTCTAGGAGGTCGCGTGCAGTTCTCAACGAATCCGGTATCGGTACATAGGTATCTCCTTGATCGGTAGAAATTTGTGCCACCGCCATGGTAATAGCTGAAGCAATTCGTTCAGCGGCGTCGGGTTGAATGCCTAATTGTTCTGCTAACTTATCGGCCTTAGTGAATCCGATTCCTTCAATCTCTATTACTAATTGATAGGGATTTTCTTTTATTTGTTCCAGTGTATTCGATTGGAATTTCTTATAGATTCTATCTGCTAAATTAGGACCAAAGCCCCATTCACTTAACTGCATAAAAATACGTTCTGTTCCTTGAAATTTTAAAAGACTGGCCCTTAATTGATTGGCAACTTTAGCTGTTAAACCACTCACTTTGTCTAAAGCATTGGGATCATCAAGGATTTGATCAATTGCCGTTTCCCCTAATGACTCTACGATTTTTGTGGCTGTTTTAGGACCTACTCCTTTGAAACGATTGCTGGACAAATAATCAATTAAGCCCCTGCGTGAAGTCGGCATCAATTGCTGGTAGCGAGTGACTGAAAATTGCTGTCCAAAACGTGGGTGGTGGACTAATTTTCCAAAAAATTGATAGGGCGTATCGTAATGGATCGTAGTAAATTGACCCGTAATAACCAATTCTTCGTCTACCAAGAGACTCGTTTGATCTAAATCTACACTAATGCGCAAGACCTTATAAAAATTTTGGTCATTTTCGAAGATGGTACTTTCCACGCTACCTACTATTAATTCTTCCATCCACTCTCACCTCACTTGTATGTCTTATTATATCAATCTTTTTTATTAAGAACTAGAGCTTGCCATTCAAAGCTTGCCTAAGACTCTTACTATGTCCATAAAAAAATCAC
This sequence comes from Facklamia sp. P12950, assembly GCF_050409465.1. Classification (NCBI taxonomy): domain Bacteria; kingdom Bacillati; phylum Bacillota; class Bacilli; order Lactobacillales; family Aerococcaceae; genus Facklamia; species Facklamia sp. P12950. The sequence continues at coordinate 9,073 of NZ_JBNUPK010000011.1, read as the reverse complement.
CCTAAATGCTCAGGGTGACTGACAGTTAAATATATTGCCGCATTTGATTATCTTTATAGGCCGCATCAATAATGCCACCTCCTAGACACTCTTGGTCTTGGTAGAAAACTACCGCTTGTCCAGGCGTAATGGCTCGTGCTGGTTCATCAAAAACCACTCGTGCTTTTTTCCCTTGGTCATAAATCGTCACTTCTGCTGGAACATCTTCTTGACGGTAACGAAATTTAATAGTGCATCTAAAAGTCCGATCACTCTTATCACCATCTGTAAAAGAAAGATCCGAAGCTTCTAAGTAATCAGCATATAAATGCGGATGGTGGAAGCCTTGGCCTACATAAAGTGTTTGAGTAGCCATGTCCTTGCCAATCACAAACCAAGGCTCATTGGAGCCATTCGATCCAGTAGATCCGCCTATACCTAAACCATGTCTTTGCCCAATTGTATAGTACATCAATCCCATATGGTCGCCTTTCACTTCACCATCTAAAGTTTTCATTTTACCCGGTTGGTTGGGTAAATAATTAGATAGAAATTGGTTAAAATCTCTCTCTCCAATAAAACATACCCCAGTAGAATCTTTCTTCTTAGCGGTTGCTAAGCCTGCTTCTGCAGCAATTTCACGCACTTGTGTTTTTTCCAAGTGTCCAAGTGGGAATAAAGCTTTTTGTAATTGCTGTTGAGATAATTGATTAAGGAAATAAGTCTGGTCTTTCCTTTGATCCGATGCACGCAACAAATGAACCTGTCCTTTGTCATCTCTTGCTGCTTGGGCATAATGACCCATGGCAATATAATCCGCCCCTAATTCGGTGGCATAATCTAAGAAGGCCTTGAATTTGACTTCTTTATTACACATAACATCCGGATTGGGTGTTCGTCCCTTGCGATATTCACTTAAAAAATATTCAAAAACGCGATCCCAATATTCTTTTTCAAAATTAACTGAATAATAGGGAATACCAATTTGTTCAGCGACTAAGGCAACATCTTCATAATCTTTGGTAGCCGTACAAACACCATTTTCATCCGTATCATCCCAGTTCTTCATGAACAGACCGACCACGTCATAGCCTTCTTCCTTTAGTAATAAGGCGGCTACCGAAGAATCGACACCTCCTGACATACCTATCACTACTCGCGTTTGTGCTTTATCTTTTGTTGGAGTCATTGGGTCTTCCTTTCTTTTAATATTTATATAAAGATTAAAAACGAACTCACCTTGAATGGAAAGTCCGTTTAGATACATTCAAAACTATTTTCTATTTTACTTCAACTAGAACGTTTCGGTCAACAAATCCGTCGAAAATGAAATTTATTTTTTCAATTACCATCTCGTTGTTGGCCAGGCTGAACACATTAACCGCCTGCAAACCGTTAGAATTTACGGTTGAAATTTTTAACCCATTTAAATCAGCATTAACAGTTACCTTTAAAACCAAACCTGTACGATGTGTCGAATCTAATTCTCGTTTGTATAAGTAGTTACCTCCACGTGTTTCATTGAAGCCATTATCTCTTAAAGTATAAGGTCTACATTCTGGACTGACTTCAAAAGTTCGATTGAATCCTAATAATTTTGCTTCTGGTGTAAATGCCATTGTTCTACTCCTTACTATTTATTTATTTTTATAATTGCTTCAATTAATTGATCAATCTCATTTTTAGTCGTATAACGACCAAATGAAATTCGAACACTCTCTTGCCAACGCGCTGGGTTATCTGGGTAATAAGCAGTTAGAATGCGACTGGGTTTTACTGAACCGGCTGAACAAGCGGATCCTGCTGAAAGATAAATGTCTTGCATGTCCATTTGAATAATCAACTGGCTAGCTAATTTTCCTTTAAACCAAATACTGTGTATGCGGTTATTATGATGATTAAGATCACCATTTCTTTGATAGTTAATGCTCGCTTCATCTAATCGTTGAAAAAAATATGCTGTTAGTTCTTTAAAATTTCCTTGTAGTTCTTCATACCCCTGATACATCAACTCCAAGGCCTCCACCATACCTAAAATATAAGGAAGGTTTTCAGTTCCTGAACGCTTAGTATATTCTTGATCACCACCTAATAATAAAGGATCTAAGGTCATTTCTTTGTTCCAAGCCTGATAGACCAGAAAACCAATTCCTTTTGGTGCATAAAATTTATGACCTGACCCGTTGAAAGAGCTACAAGGAAAATTTTGTGGGTTAATCGGTTGATAACCAACAGCTTGAGTGGCATCAACATGGAACCAATAGCCCTTTTGCTTAGCATATTGACCTAGGTCTTGGATAGGAAGTTGAGAACCCACTTCATTATTTACTGCCATAGCTGTCCAACCGATGGTCGTTTCTTTACTGGCTTCAATAAATTGCTGTAGTGTGAATTGATGGTTAGAGTCCGGCTGAATTCGGCTCACTTCAAACCCTCTGCTTTCTAAATCAAGAAGAACCTTATCCACTGCTGAATGTTCAATTGCTGTGGTAACAATATGATTACCTAGACCTAAATCACGTGCTCGAACAGCTTGTGATCGCAGTGCCCAATTGATGGCCTCTGTTGCACCGGAAGTGAAGTACAAATCAGCGTTTTCATCTAATTTTAACAACTCTTTTAAGCGTCGACGCGCTAAGGTCAACTTATTTTTACTTGCCTTTCCTAGCTTATATGTAGCAGAAGGGTTTCCAAAAGATTCTGCTAAAGCATGAGAAATTCGTGCTTGAACACGGAGGTCGACTGGGGTTGTCGCTGCATAATCAAAATATATCATTGCCTCACCTTTTCATTCCTAATACAACTATTATAACGTATTTTAATGATTTTGAAAGTGTTTACTTATAGAAATAAAAGGCGTATATTAATCAAAAAGAGCCTTTTGTGGTAAACTATACACATTATAAGGAGGTTTCCTAATGCAACAACCTTTAGCTTATCGCATGCGGCCGCAGCACATTGATCAAATCTTGGGACAAACTCACCTTGTAGGATCTGGCAAAATTATCCGTCGAATGGTTGAGGCCAAACGTCTTTCTTCTATGATTCTATATGGTCCACCAGGTACCGGAAAAACGTCGATTGCTGCTGCTATTGCTGGTACTACGGAATATGCTTTTCGTCATTTAAATGCAGCAACTGATGCAAAAAAAGATTTAGAAGTTGTCGTCACTGAAGCCAAAATGTCAGGTACCTTGATATTACTATTAGATGAAATTCACCGTTTGAACAAGCTTAAGCAAGACTACTTGTTGCCTCATTTAGAAAACGGACGGATTATTTTAATAGGTGCGACTACTGAGAATCCTTACATTTCGATTAATCCTGCCATTCGCTCACGTACTCAAATTTTTGAAGTCAAACCTCTATCCAGTCAAGAGATTCAAGAGGGGTTACAAAGAGCGATTAAGGATGTTGATCATGGCTTGGGCAAGTATCCAGTTGAAATTACCAAAGACACCCTTGAACATTTTTCATCTGTAACAAATGGCGACATTCGTTCAGCCCTCAACGCATTAGAGTTGGCCGTTCTTTCTACAGCTGAAAACGATCAGGGTAAGATTGTAATCACGCCAGAAATTGCTGAAGAATGTTTACAGCGTAAACGATTAAGCCATGACAAAGATGGTGACAATCACTATGATGTCATCTCTGCTTTTCAAAAGTCAATTCGAGGATCAGATGTGGATGCGGCTATGTATTACTTAGCTATTCTTTTAGAAGCTGGCGAATTAGTCATCGCTTGCCGACGTTTGTTAGTTATTGCCTATGAAGATATTGGTTTTGGCAATCCGCAAGCTACTCAACGAACAGTAGCGGCTGTTGAAGCTGCTGAAAAGTTGGGCCTACCAGAAGCACGCATACCTTTGGCTTTCGCTGTGGCAGATTTAGCCTTAAGTCCTAAATCCAACACCTCCTACCGTGCCATTAATGCGGCCCTGGCGGATATTGAAGCTGGACACACAGGCCCAGTACCAGACAGCTTAAAAGATGGACATTATGCGGGAGCAAAAAAATTAGGTCGCTCCATCGGCTATCAAAACCCTCACGATTATCCCAATCATTTTATCCGTCAACAATATCTTCCCGATCCCCTTAAAAATAAGCAATACTTCAAAGCCGAACCAACAGGAAAATACGAAGCTGCTATTAACCAATACTATCAAGAAATAAAAAAACAGCAGAATTAGCTTTACATGAAGGTTTAGTTATGAGTTTCGATTTTTCTTTCTCAATACAATAAGCTGCTAACGACCAATAATGTAAATGCTTTCATTTTTTCAAACAAAACTATTGCAATTCAATCTCATCGTGTTATACTAGGTACATAGGAAATATATCTGATGTGTTCGAGAGATAGTCAATGTGTTGACCGAACATTTTACATTAGGGATTCTTCAATCGAATACCTATGACAAGCCATCGCATGTGGAAGTCAGAAGCATTTCGTGAGAACCCCACCTGATTGCTAGCGGGTTCAACCTAGCTTTATTGAATCGGCACGATTCGGATATATTTTGAGAGCTGGCAATTGCCAGCTCTTTTTTAATGAATCTTTAGATAGAATTGAGGTTAATAATGCTACAAGCTTTGCTCTATGCCTTCCCATCGATATTAATGATTTTGGCCCTCTATATTTTTTACTTCCGACATTCCTTACTAAAATTGCTCAAGCTACAAGACCTTAGGATTTTCAATTTAATCGCACTAACCTTTTTTTTATTAGCTATTTTAGGCTTTATCTTAATCTATTTACAATTAAAAATTTGGAGTCTTGTCTGGCTAGTCCTTGTTTTGATTTTGATTACCATGGTCTCTGTGCTCATCTACTTTACTCTTAGGTCGCATTAACTCATTCAAATTAAAAGCCCTTCAAAGCTAATAACTTTGAAGGGCTTCGTTTATTTACGTAAGATAACGACTTCTTCTGCTTGGTCTACTTCATTTAATTTGACTGCCACTTTTTCTTCGCTAGATGTCGGGATATTTTTACCGACGAAATCAGCGCGAATTGGGAGTTCACGATGACCTCTATCCACCAGTATTGCCAATTGAATTTTGGCTGGACGATCTGACGATAGAATCGCATCCAGTCCTGCTCGAATGGTTCGACCTGTATATAAAACATCATCCACCATAATCACAACTTTATCACGCATTGAGTGAGAAAAGTGAGGGGGTTGAACAACAGGTGCTTCATTTTTAAACTTGTGGGTCAAATCATCACGGTAAAAAGAAATATCTAACTCTTCTAGCTCTACTTGAATAGCTTCAATTTGCGAAATTTTTTCAGCTAAACGATGGGCTAAATATATGCCTCTTGTTTTAATTCCTACTAATACTAATTCTTGGACGTTCGGATTCCGTTCGACAATTTCGTGGGCCATTCTCTTTAGAGTTCTATTGATCGCTTGCTCATCTATAATAATATTTTCAGCCATTCATGTGTCTCCTTCAGTTTGGTATCTCTAGACTTCTTTATTTTCTTCCCTTAATAATATACCAAAAGAACGTCATTCTCAAATGAGAATAACGTTCATACCAACTTATCTTAATGATTATTTTTGATTTTTAAGACGCTCAACGTCACGAGCAATCGCAATTTCTTCGTTAGTAGGAATGTTGATAACTGTTACCGTAGAATCATCTGTAGAAACGATGGCTTCTTGGCGTGTGTTATTACGCTCTTCGTCAATCTTAACACCCATATAACCAAAGTTTCTCATAGTGATTTCACGTGTTTCTTTAGAGTTTTCACCGATACCGGCAGTAAAGACAATCACATCTACACCATTCATCACTGCTACATATTGTCCAATGTATTTAATAATACGATTGAAGAAAATATCTAGAGCTAGTTGTGCACGTTCGTTTCCTGCTTCTGCAGCTTCTTCCACATCACGCATATCGGATGAGACACCTGAAATACCGAGTAAACCAGATTTTTTATTGAAGATAGTTACCATCTCTTCAATGCTTTCAATACCTTCCTTTTGCATGATGAATGGAATTGCAGATGCATCGATATCACCGACACGTGTTCCCATTGTTAAGCCAGCTAGTGGAGTGAAGCCCATTGAAGTATCAACAGATTTCCCTTTCTCCACAGCAGTAATTGAAGCTCCGTTCCCTAAATGACAAGTGATAATTTTAAGATCTTCAATGGGCTTACCTACGATTTCAGCTGCACGGTGGGCCACAAATTGGTGACTTGTCCCATGAGCTCCATATTTACGAACGGAGTAATTTTCATAGTATTCGTACGGAATGCTGTATAAATAATTTTCAGCCGGCATTGAAGTATGGAAAGAAGTATCAAAGACTGCTGCCATGGTAGCATGTGGTAATTTTTCTTGGAATACACGAATTACGACTGCTTCCGCAGGGTTATGTAAGGGGGCGAAATCTCCCAATTCTTCAATGTTTTTGATAACTTGCTCATCTACTAGAGTAGACTCCTTGAAGAGTTCTCCACCAGCTACTACACGGTGTCCGACACCGGTAATTTCTTCAAAGTTTGTGATAACTCCTAAGTCTAGAAGTTTAGTTAGTAATAAATCCACTGCACGAGCATGATCTGCAATATCTTCGACTATTTGAAACTTTTGATCTTCACCATTAGCGTCCGTATATTTAATTTCTAATTTTGAATCGCTTAATCCAATACGTTCAACTAATCCTTTAGAAACCAATGTTTCTTCAGGCATCTCTATGATTTGGAATTTCAAACTTGAAGAACCCGCATTAATCGCCATTGTTTTAGACATTTACAATTTCCCCATTTCTTTGTTAGTTCATATAAGTCTAGTATATCATGTTTATCCTTACACCGTAAACACTGATTCAAAATTTTGTGAAGTTTTTAATAAAGTTTGCTCTGTCCTTCAAAAGTTTAATAATTATTAACTTACTGATAATAATAAAGAATTAATGAATTAAAAAACATTTTTGGCGCTTTCTATTGATCCCTATCATGCTCTGACTATTTTTAGGATAGCCAATACTTTATTGTGCTTGAGGGTCAAAGTGATGAGTTTTATTAAGATTAAAACTCATATAATCAAGGTCTCAACTTGCCCATCACAACAATTACTCATCAACACCCATTTTTCGACTTTGTTACCCGCTAAATAGCATAATTATACCTTAAATTTTCCGTCATTTTACATACAGGCTGGGTGGCTTTTTCACTGGCTGATGGTCCATATAAAAGTGTTCTGAACAATAGTTAGAATATATTTTTCTTCAGTTGTTCCCACCTTTAGAATTTGTCTCTTTTTCATTAACACCATTCAAAGACTCTTTATCATACCTTAACTCTCTTTATCCGATGGTATTTATATTTTCTTTAACTTTTTACAAAAGTTTTGCTAATTGTACCATCAGGATTTTCTATGATAACTAAATGACCTATTTCTCCCTTATCATTTTGGCTAGGTTGAATAGAATATTCAACTTTCTCAATGGCTTTGTCATGTAAAATATATTCAATCGAAACCAATTCTCCATCTCCATTTTTTAAAGTCATAGTTGTTCCTATGGTGTTTCCTTCTTTATCTTTAAATGCTGACTGTTCAATAGTAGGGACTTTTTCATTTTTTATAAAGGTTTCTTTTTTCAACCCCTCTGCATTCGTAATTATAATTAAATAACCTCGATCTCCGTTTTCGTCTTTATCATAAGTGATTTTAACATCTGGGGCTATTTCTTGTTTGCCAATCAAAATATGTTCGTTCAATAAAACTCGCTCTGCATCATCTTTAACTAAAACAGTGTATCCTATAATACTTCCTTGATTATCCTTAAAAGGGATTTTTTCGATGGTTGGAACTTTTTTGTTTTCCACAAAAACTTCTTCAAAGTCACCATCTGGTTTATAAATAATCACTTTATGACCCGTTCCCTCAGCAATAATTTTAAGCTCAGGTTCTTTGCCATCGGGATCATTTAAAATATGGTGAGTGGCGATCAACTTTTCTTGGCTATCTTTGATGACAAATGTTTTGCCAATAATTTGTTCTTGAAAATCCTTCAAATCTTTAGTTTCAACAACTGGTTGCTCATTTTCAAGATTACTTGACTTGTTTTCTAAAAATATCTTCTCTTCTTCCCCGGTCGGCTTTAAAATATTGACCGTGTATCCATACACACCCTCTCTTTCTGATTGATTCACATTAACTTTTACTGATTTCCCATTGCTATCATTCAAAATGTTCTGACTTAAAATGATATTTCCTTCATTATCTTCAATAATAATGGTCTTACCTATATCATTGCCCTCTCCATCTTTGATTGGCTTTTTATGAATAATCGGTGATTCTCCATAAAGTATGTTTTCCATAACTTCTATCCTCCTCAAGAAACTATAAAGCTATTAAGCTCAATCATTTTTATATAAATAATCATATATCTTTCTGTCTTTAAAAACAACTCGCCCATTTAAAAACTCTCTTCATCCATTTAAGAATGAAGAGAGTCCTATTTAAAGATCTTACACTAGCGTCTTAGCCTACAGTTTATTGGTTCTCACTTAGGCGTTTTTTTAATTCTGCTACAGAAATTCCTAAGCCCATTGCCAGTAAAGTAAGACCCATTGCTACATATTCTCCTTCATCAGAACCAGTATTAGGCAGTAAAATCCCTGACTTATTGACAGTTACTTCTTCACCCTTAGGAGTAGTCTGGTCTAGATCTGGTGTTGGATCTGGATCTGGTGTTGGATCTGGATCTGGCGTTGGATCTGGATCTGGTGTTGGATCTGGATCTGGTCTTGGATCTGGATCTGGTGTTGGATCTGGATCTGGTGTTGGATCTGGATCTGGTGTTGGATCTGGATCTGGCGTTGGATCTGGATCTGGTGTTGGATCTGGATCTGGCGTTGGATCTGGATCTGGCGTTGGATCTGGATCTGGTCTTGGATCTGGATCTGGCGTTGGATCTGGATCTGGTCTTGGATCTGGATCTGGTGTTGGATCTGGATCTGGTGTTGGATCTGGATCTGGTGTTGGATCTGGATCTGGCGTTGGATCTGGATCTGGTGTTGGATCTGGATCTGGTCTTGGATCTGGATCTGGTGTTGGATCTGGATCTGGTG
>NZ_JBNUPK010000010.1:0-50943 GCF_050409465.1 Facklamia sp. P12950 | reverse complement strand
TTGGTTTCTGCAGTGAAGGAGTGGCCACAATTTCGACAAAGGTAAGGTTGTTTTTTAAAAAGTAAGTAGCAAGCTTGCCCTGCACTTTCTAAGTAAGTGATTCTAGAGGAGTGTATGCCGTTTTTAACGATAACTCCTTCCTTTTGGCAACAAAGACAGCTATCAACAGGATAGGTCAGTGTACGCTTTATGTGAAGCTTATTTTAGATATTTTCCACACAATGATCAGATAATTTTACGTTAGGGTCTTTTATAGTGAGTAATGTTCGTATATCATGAGTCCTGGCACAGAGTCCTATTTATTATAGAGCCTTTATTTAAAAGCAAAGTTGTGTTTGATATAATTATCTTTAAGAAATAAAAGACGAAAAATTTCAGCTGTTTTTGATGATTAGCTAAAATTATGGAGGAGATATTAATGACTTTATTAAAGATAGTATTGATTGGATTAGGAATTACTTTCTGCATGTTTGGATATCTAATCTATTTTAAAAAGAAATACAATCTAATCAATGGATTTGAATCAGATTATAAAGCTGGAAGTGACATAGAATCTTATGCACGTAGAGTTGGTTTAATTGAATTAGGGATTGGGGTTATCTTAATAATGGCTGGGATTATTCTGATCATTGTCAAATAGTAAGATTTAGCTTGTTATTGAGAGATAAAAGAATGGCATTTGATTACAGTAAGCTCTGGAAAATTTTAGAAGAGCGAAAAATGTATAAAGAAGATTTAAGAATTGAAGTAGGAATGTCTTCAGCAAAACATGGCAAAAACAAAATTTTTAGTATGGATGTGTTGGGAGTAGTTTATTAAGCTTTAGGTCGTAATGTTTGGGATATAGTAAATTGTGTGATTATCAAGTAGAAAATGGAGTAGATAAGATGAGTATACAAGAGAAGGAAAAAAGTACAGACCTATGGGTATATGATTTATTAAAAGAAGCAAATATTGACCTAGACCCACAAGGATCAACAATTAAAGAAATTAATGATGCCTTAAAGACTGCTTCAAAAAGGGGAACTGGTAATGTCGGTTATCCAGAATACACAGGTACAGTTAAGGACTTTTTGATTGTCATTGAAAATAAAGCTTCCGTTTCCAATCATGAGATAAGAACAAAAGAAGATTTAATTTCTGAAGAAACACAGGCTATCTGTGATTATGCAGTTAACGGAGCTTTGTTTTATGGTAAAAACCTAGCAAAAAATACATCTTATAAAAAAATTATAGCTATTGGTATTTCAGGGAATGAGAAGCGTCATAGGATAAGCCCTATATTTGTAGATGAAAGGGGCAATTATAAAGAACTACCAGAAGTTGAAAGTTTTATATTATTTAATGAAGATAATATAGATGAGTACTACATCAGAGAGATTTTAGAAGAAGACACCAATCAAGAAAAAGAAACAAAAGAAATTTTAAAAGATGCAGCAGAGCTTCATGAAGATTTGAGGAATTATGGTTCAATTCAAGATAAGGATAAGCCACTAATTGTTTCAGGAATACTACTGGCCCTAAGGGAGGCAGATTATGGTAATTTTTCTATTGGCAGTTTAATTGGTGATACAAATGAAAAAACTACCGATGGTCAAAAAATTTATAAGGCAATAAAAGATAATCTTGACCGAGCTAATGTTTCTCCCCAAGTAAAAAAAGACAAATTATTGAGTCAGTTTTCTGTAATTAGAGATAATACTTTAATTAATGAGGTGAATAACACCCTTGGTAAAACCCCATTAAAGCACTATACAGAATTTCTAGAAAAAAGAATCTATCAAAATATTAGATACAACAGAAATGGGGAAGACTATTTAGGAAGATTCTATGGAGAGTTCATGTCCTATTCTGGAGGAGATGGCCAGTCTTTAGGAATTATTCTTACACCAAAACATATCACCAGTTTATTCTGTGATTTATTAGATATAAAAAGCACTGACATCATATTTGATCCATGTTGTGGTACAGCTGGCTTTTTGATATCTGCTATGCACAATATGTTGAGTAAAACGGGAGATGTTCAAGAAAAAAGAGAAATAAAGAAAAATCAGCTCTTTGGGGTTGAGTCTCAATCCTATATGTTTACCATTGCAACGACCAATATGATTTTACGTGGAGATGGGAAAAGCAATTTAGAAAATGCGGATTTTCTAAGACTAAATCCTGCAAAAATCCAAAAGGAGTGGCATCCCACAATTGGTATGATGAATCCTCCATATTCTCAAGGGTCAAGTGCAAATAAAGATCTTTATGAAATTGCTTTTACGGAGCATCTATTGGACTGTATGGTTGAAGATGGAAAAGTTGCTATTATCGTTCCCCAATCTACCATGACGGGAAAAACAAAAGTCGAAAAGGAAATCAAGGCAAATATATTAAAAACCATACCTTAGAGGGTGTTATTACCTTGAATAAAGATACTTTCTATGGAGTTGGGGTAAATCCTTGTATTGCTATATTCACAGCAGGTGTTTCTCACTATGAGAAAAAAGAGTGTAAATTTATAAATTTTGAAGATGACGGATATATGGTATCTAAGCATGTAGGCTTGGTTGAAACACCAAATGCAAAAGATAAAAAGCAGCACCTTCTTGATGTCTGGTTTGACCGTATAGATAGCGAAACAAAATTCTGTGTCAAAACGACAGTTGAAGCAGATGATGAGTGGCTACATTCTTTCTATTACTTTAACGATGAAATCCCTTCAGAAGAAGACTTTAGAAACACCATTGCTGATTACATTACCTTTGAAGTGAATATGATAACTCATGGAAGAGGATATTTATTTGGGATAGAAGATGAAGAAGATGAGAATGAATATGAGATTCATAGGGCAGAAGAATTGTTAGTTGCTGAGGAAGATGAGGTTTATGATGAAAAATAGACTATCCTTAAATGATGTGGAGTGGGGAGAGTTTTTTATTGGCGGTGAAGAAGGAATATTTAAGATTTCGTCAACAAGTAGTGGAATTGATAAAAACAAACTGAATTTAAATGCGGGGATGATTCCATATATAACAAGAAGTGATATGGATAATGGAATCAGCCTTTTTATTACAAAAGAACAAGATATTAGATATAGAATAGACGAAGGCAATGTTATAAGTATAGGTTTAGATACACAGACTGTTTTTTATCAAGAAAATCCATTTTATACAGGCCAAAACATACAAGTTCTTAAAAATAAAAACCTAAATAAAAGAGTTGCTATGTTTTTAATCCCGCTACTCAAAATACAGATGCAAAAATTTAATTGGGGAGGTAATGGAGCGACGCTTGGTAGATTAAATAGGACAAAGATATTGTTGCCTGTGGATGCAAATGGTAAAGTAAACTGGCAATTTATGGAAGATTATATCAAACAAGAGCAAAAAGAAATTGCAGAGAATGTTATTAACTACTATGAACAAAAAATACTAGAAACAGCTTTTGATTTAGTTGGATTTGAAGATGTTGAGTGGAAAGTATTTCCATTTGATAAATTATTTAGAAAAATTCAAAGAGGGAAAAGACTTAAAAAAGCTGACCATATTGACGGAAATATAGCTTATGTTTCATCTACTGGCCTTAATAATGGGGTTGATGGATTTATTGGAAACAAAAAAGATGTTAGGTTTTTTAGAGAAAATTTAACAATAGCTAATAGTGGGAGTGTAGGTTCTTGTTTTTATCATCAGTATGAGTATATAGCAAGCGATCATGTAACATCACTAACATTAGAAAATGCAGATAAACATATTTATCTTTTCATGGCTACTATAATAAAAAGACTTGAAGAAAAATATTCATTTAATAGAGAGATTAATGATAAAAGAATTCGAACTGAAAAAATCATATTACCAGCAGATAAAAAGGGCAATCCACACTGGGACTATATGAGTAAATTTATGCAAAAGCTAGAAGTTGAAAAGCTTGAAAAAGCCCTTGAATATATATATATATATATATATATATATAGATTAGCCATTTCCGAGGCTTTACGTCTACCTTTACTAAAAGAAAAAGAATGGAAGGAATTTTGGTTAGAAGACCTTGTTGATATTTCTGGGGGTCGTGATATTTATGCAAAAGAAAGAATTGATGGGGATATTCCATATGTAACGGGAACAGCAAACAACAATGGGATTGGATATTTTATATCAAATAAAAACCCAACACTAGAAAGAGGATGTATTAGTGTAAACAGAAATGGATCAGTGGGATATGCCTTCTATCACCCTTACGAAGCTTTATATGGCAATGATACAAGAAAGCTTAGATCTAAATACAAAGATAAATATTATTCAATGTTCTTAGTTCAGAGTATAAAAAGTCAAAAAGAAAAATATGGATACGGTTATAAAATGGGTACAGCAAGATTAAAGAGACAAAAAATAATGCTTCCTGTAAATAACATAGGAGGCCCTGACTTTGTATATATGAAAAAATATATGCAAATAGAAGAAATTAAAGCGTTCTATCAAACACTTGATTATTATAAGAAGAAATATGAAAACTAGGTGGAAGTTATGAGTGCAAATACAAAATTAGGAAGATTAAAAGAAGTAGATATTAGAAAGTTATGGGCACACGAACAATATAATTTTTCTAACTGGCTAGCCAAAGATGAAAATATAGACTTATTAAATGACACAGTAGGTCTGACATTGACCGATATAGACAAGGAGGTTTATGTAGGTTCCTATCGTTGTGATTTAGTAGCTGTTGATGAAACAACTGGTGTAAAAATCATTATTGAAAATCAATTGGGTTCAACTGATCACGATCATTTAGGAAAAGTTATTACTTATGCTTCAGGGCTAGATGCAAATGTCATTATCTGGATTGTTAAGGAAGCTCGAGAAGAGCATAAGAGTGCTATCGAATGGCTAAACAACAATATGGCTAAAGAAATCTCCTTTTTTCTATTAGAGATTAAAGCTTATAAAATTGGAGACTCTTTACCAGCTCCGATGTTTAGAGTGGTAGAAAAACCCAATGATTTTATCAAGAGCAATAAGAGTGTAAAAGATGGTGACTTATCGAAAACTCAAGCCGAAAGACTAAACTTCTGGACAGAGTTCAATAGAGTTGTTACAGAAAGTGGAAAGCCATTTAATGTTAGAAAGGCAACTACAGATCACTGGTATGATGTAGCAATAGGCACAAGTGATGCTCATATCAGTATTACATTGGTTAATAAAGATGGAAGCATCGGTGTAGAACTTTATGTTCGAGATAGTAAAGACTTATTTGATAATCTTTATGAACATAGGGATGAAATAGAGTCTAAACTAGGCTTTAATATGCACTGGGAAAGATTAGATGATAAAAAAGCATCTAGAATTAAATCATACATTCCTGGTTTGAACTTCAATAAGCAAGGTAATTATCCTGAACTTATGAATCAAGTAATTGAGAGAGTAGTTAAGGTTAGAGATGTTTTTAAAGGATACTTATAGAGGTGCTTAATGTCAGTTAAACAATATCAAAGCCAACTTAATAATCTTGATAAAGATATCGCTATTTTAGAAAAAAAGCGTGCAGAGGAAGATAGGAAGGCTGCACTTAAAGAATCTAAGGCATTAAAAGTTACAATAAGTAAATCAGCTTCTCAAGCTACTGTGAATAGTAAATTAAGACAAATTAGTCAGTATCAAGAGATCGCAACCAAGGCAAGAGCGAAGAGTGCGAATTACTCTAAGAAAATTGGTGAGAAACGAAAGAAAAGAAATGAAGTATATCAAAAACTCCAGAAGGCAGAGCAGGATTTGAAGAAGAAAGAAACAAAAGAGACTCAAAAGATCCAACGTATGTATGAGGACAGAATTAAGGAACTAGAGGGTGTAGCTATATCAAAAGTAGAATCGATAAATAAAACATTGAGTAGTGAAAGAGCGTATGACGTATTTATTTCTCATGCTTATGAGGATAAGGAGAGCTTTGTAAATGAACTAGTTGATGAGCTTATGAAAAAAGGTGTTTCAGTTTGGTATGACAACAAAGATACTGTTTGGGGCTCATCATTACGGGAAGAAATTGATAGTGGGTTGAAGCATTCGAAGTATGGAATAGTGGTGCTTTCTCCTTCATATATAGCAGATGGTAAGTATTGGACCAAACAGGAATTAAATGGTTTATTTCAAATGGAAAGTATAGAAAGTGGAAGAATTTTGCCAATCTGGCATCAGTTAACCAAAAAGGAAGTGGCTAATTATAGTCCGATGATAGCTGATAGAAAAGCGATGACTACAGCTATTCTTACACCAGGAGAGATAGCAGAGGAGTTCGCAAAATTATTAAAGATTGTTTCAGAAGGTGAGAAGTGAAAAAAATATGACTTTGTAAGCTTGTTGATAGTTTTAGCACCTCTGAATAAGCTGTAGCGAGGAGATTCAATTAATGGAAACAGTAAGAATCATGCTCCATATATGGGCTGGCCCAATCTGGGGATGCACGTTTGATGAAGATAAAGGAGAATATGATTATGATATTGAACTCATTGTTAAAGACGATGAATTAATGAGGTTACATCAAATAATACAAGATTTATACTCGTCAAATTATGTTCTCACTGAAAATGGAGTGATCACAAATACTGACCAGGAAAAGGCTGACAAAGAAAGAATGTTGGATTTACTTGTAAAGCTTATTGCCAGACTTAACGAAATCAATGAGGGTAGTTTTATAATTGATGATAGAGAGACGGAACGAGTTAGGAGTCTCTGATACTAAAATGGTACTATTCCTTAAAAAAACAGAGAATAATATGAGTGAAAAATGGACCTTGTTCACAAAAGTGGCTTTCAAAAGCCCCTGTAAGTAGCTTTAATTTCAAGGAGTGGGAGTAGTACTCAGTGTTTTATGTTTTATAACTACAAGATAAAACTATTTTTTGCGTTTGCTTTAATACGATAAATCTATGGAGGTTAACGATGAATACTAGAGAAACATATATTTAGAATTTAAATCCAAACTATCCGATAGTTTTTTAAAAACAGTCAGTGCTTACGCAAACTATAATGATGGTATTATACAATTTGGGGTAGATGATAGTGGTAACTCTGTTCACTTTAAGGACTTACAAGAACTTTCCTTAAGGATTGAAAACAAGATTAATGATAGCATTAGGCCAGTTCCTGAGTACAGTATAGAAATAGATGAAATAAAAGAAATTGTTGAATTAAAAGTTTATGAAAGTGGGCTTAAGCCCTATCTATATAAGAATAGAGCGTATATGAGAAGAGATTTTTCAAGTTTACCTATAGATGATAGAGACGAAATGAAGAGACTTATATTAGAAGGTTTGAAGCAAAATTATGAAGATTTGCCTCCAACAAATCAAGAACTAACCTTTAACCTTTTAGAAGAAGCACTACGCAAAAAGATGAATATGGATAAACTAAGTTTAGATATATTAAAAATACTAGGCTTATATGATGATAGAAAGGGATATAATTTAGCAGCACAAATTATATCTGATGAAAATAATATTAGAATGATTGATATCGTTACGTTTGGTATTGATATTAATGAATTTAAGGAGAAAATTTTAATTGAAAATGTTTCTATACTTAGTGCATATAATCAAGCGGTAGAAGTATAGAGAAGATATTTTAAATACGAAAAAATTGAAGGAATTATTAGAAAAACGATCGAGATGATTCCGGAAGATGCTTTTAGAGAAGCGATCGCAAATGTTCTAGTGTATAGAGATTGGAGTATTCCAGCATCAATTAAAGTAGAAATTTATGATCAATATATTGAAATATCTTCACCAGGAAGCTTACCGAAAGGATTAAGTAAAGAGGAATATATTAGTGGGCAAATTTCTATTCTTAGAAATGAAAAAATTGGGAGCTTGTTTAATAGATTAGGTTTAATAGAAAAATTTGCAACAGGAATAAAACGAATAAAACATTTATATCAAGGAAAAATAAGACAGCCTATTTTTGAAGTGTATCCCAATTCAATTATGATTAGATTACCCATAATGACAGATCAAATACAAGGTTTAAGTGAAAGTGCATCTGTTCTTTTACAAAGAATGCCTATAAATAAAGAATTGAGTAGATTGGAAATTGAAAAAATAACTGGTTTTGATAAATATAAGAGCCTCAGAGCTTTGGATCATCTAATGGAAGAAAATTTAGTCAGAAAAGTGGGGCAAGGTAGAGCTACAAAATATATAAAATTATAAACGGGGAGTATATATCTTCTTTGATACTATAATTATACTATTTCTCTAAAACTGAGCATAATAAGAGTGAAAACAACCTTTTGTTCATATAATTGACTGCAAGAATCCCTATAAATAGCTATTTCAACTTAAATTTCAAGGAGTGGGAAGAAAATTTAAAATCCCTTAAAGCATTTTATACCATGGTTTTAGGGGATTGTTTTTTTGTGAAAAATGAAGTTGTGATACTGTTTTCGATATAAAAAAACTCTAAAAAACACCTTTGAAAATGAGTTTAAGATATTTTTTTAATTGAAGAGGAGGAATAATCTTATGGAAGAAATGATAGTTGATAAGAACTGCTAAAAAAACTTTTTGAGAAATTTGATAAAAATCATATAATTGTGTAAAAGATAAAAGGCCATGTAAAAGGATCTTAATATAGCCTTTGTCCTTTGATAAAATGTATATTCTTTGTCTTTTGTAATGTATGAATAGTTTTTTGATTTGGCATACGGATGATTTTAAGTATAAAATATATGTAATTTGAAATAGTACCTACATAGTAGAAAGTATTGAATGAGGATAATTTATTTTAGTTTCAAGTTTTTCAAGAATAAAAGCAGCTTGTCTTCTTCAATGATTGACTGATAAAAAGTCATAATCGAAGCATTAGGAAGAATATGTTGAGAAACGAATAGTAATATTGTATGTATTTATATTAAATTCTCTAGGCTTAACGATAAGAATTATTTAATAAAGGAGTTGCCCTTATAATGCAAAACAAAACGCTTTTAATCATTGAAGATGATAGAGACCTCGTGGATATGCTGGAAATGTTTTTAGAAAACAAAGAGATAACTGTCTTAAAAGCTTATAGTTCTGATGAAATTCCTAACGATCTATCTGGAGTCGATTTAATCCTTTTAGATATCAATTTGCCCAGAAATAATGGGTTTGAAATCTGTAGACGGCTAAGAGAAAGATGGTTAATGCCAATTTTGTTTTTATCAGCAAGATCTAATAAAGAAGATAAAATAAAAGGCCTAATGTTAGGGGGAGATGATTACATTACCAAGCCGTTCTCTTTAGATGAGCTCTATGCGAGAATTTATACTAACGTAACTAGAGGTGATCGAAAAGGACAAGCACAATCAAATAATATTTCGCTTCTTGTTGAATCTGGAACCTGTAAAGTTAATGGTGATGAAATTGAGTTGACAAAAACTGAATATGAAATAGTAGCCTTACTCATCAATAATCCCAAACAAATTTTTAGCAAAGAAAGAATTTATGATAGTTTAAGGGGAATTGACAGCTATGGCAGTCCTCAGGTGGTTTCGGAGCATATCAGAAATATTAGAAACAAATTATCAGAACATTCAGAAGAAGATTTGATAAAAACACACTGGGGGCTGGGCTATTCATGGATTGGCTAAGAGAATTTTCTAAAAATTGGAAACTGAGAGGGGCATTTAATTTATATTTGTCCGTTAGTCTAATTTTTTCAATTCCGTGTGGTTTGCTTCTACAAGTTTTTTTAAATGACATAAAGAAAAATTTTCTTTTATCAAATGCTTTAACTGACCGAACGAGTCTTCTTAATAGTTTGATGTTTTCAGATTTATTGCGAGCAATGATTGATTTCACACCGATTGTGGTGATTATCCTATTCTTTTGTCTTTTTTTTAACCTATTTTATAAGCATAAAATAGAATTGATTTTTAAATTTTTAGAAAATTATGAAGAGGCGAATATAGAAGACCAGAATGAACTGAGTAAGAAAGTCTTTGAATTGGTAGTGAAAAATATAGAATTAAAGAAAGAGCGTTTTAATTCTATTCAAAAGACCAACGAACTATCTAAAAAATTGGATACGATTTTACATGAGATAAAGAATCCACTAGCTGTGCTAAGTGGTGACATGGAAATGCTGAATACAATTTATGAACCGGATGATGAGAGAGTGAAGCGAATTTTATCTCGCATGACTAGAAGCGAAAAGAGGATTCAAGATTATGTTAATAATCTCCAGATAGGTCAGAACATGGCAGATATGGAACTAGACATTCGGACAATCAAGAGTAAAGACTTATTGTATATGATAAAGAGAGAATTAGATTGCTGGGAGGACAATCTTTCTTTTAGGTGTAAATTAAAAGATTTATCTCAAAAAATCGACCTAGATCTAGAAAGATTCATAGAAGGTTTGGTTAATATTCTTAAAAATTCGAAAAGACATGCTAAAAATCAAATAACTCTTTCTCTTTATGAAAATGAAAGTTATTTAATAGTAGAAATAGAAGATGATGGCTTGGGATTTTCTCAAGAAGCCCTCAATAATTACAATAAGCCCTACTTTAGTGAAAACCCTTTAGTAGGTAACATGGGACTGGGATTGTACATTACAGATGAAATAATGAAAAAACAAGGGGTAAAGATGGTCTTGAGTAATAATGTAGGAGCCAATACAAAATTATTTATAAAAAAGGCCTAATCTTGGAAAATTATTGGAAATTGTTTTATATACTTCAACTAGTTTTAAAAGGGAGGTATGTAGGATGAATTCGATCGAAATTAAGAATTTGAGTTTTACTTATGGCAAGAAAAAAGTTTTATCCGACATCAATATCAGTATCAATAATGGTCTATATGGACTATTGGGTAAAAATGGAGCCGGTAAGACGACCCTGATGAAATTAATAGTGGGACTTTTACCTATAAAAACTGGTCAGATTCAAGTCTGTGGTCAATCGAACCCAAAAGAGATTCGCAGACTCGTAGGTTATTTGCCACAAGATTTTGATTTTTATCCAGAAATGAAAGTCAAAGATTCATTAATCTATTTGGGAACATTGGATAATCTCAAGCGATTTGAATTAAATCAACGAGTGGAGATGCTATTAGACTTAGTTAATCTAAACCAAGATAGAAATAAAAAAGTAAAGAGCTTATCGGGCGGTATGAAAAGACGTTTAGGTATTGCTCAAAGCCTTTTGAATGATCCAAAAGTTTTAGTGGTTGATGAACCGACCGCTGGGCTAGATCCAGAAGAACGCATTCGCTTTAGAAATTTATTGGGTGATCTAGCGACAGAAAAGATTGTTTTATTTTCAACGCATATTGCAAGCGATTTAGAAAGCACAGCTACTAAATTAGGAATATTAGACAGTGGTCATTTTATTTATGATGGATCAGTGGAAGATTTATTAAATCAATATTCTGGTGGAATTTATGAAACCCTCGTAAATAGAAAGGATTTATCAAGATTTAAAGAGGAGTACATGGTCTTTGAGCAAAAAGAATTAGCTAATGGTATTATGGTAAGTTTCATCCATACGGGAAGACCTTTGGATCAGTTTAAGCGAATCTCTCCTAGTTTGGAATCAGCATATTTAATGAAGATTCATGAAAGGAGAGATTAGATGAAATTATTTGTAGTAGAATTAAAAAGAATAGGCAGGTCTTTAATCTTTGTAGGGGTAGCCATAGCCTTGATTATAGCTATTATAGGACAGATAGAGAGTGATTCCTATGATTTTAAAGAACCTGACCCAGGACAAGAGCAATATGGTCATTATTTAACAGAGGATCGTGCTTATATTTTTTCTAATTTGGTGAATGATTTGTACTTAAATATAGAAAACAATCATTTTATTAGTTATCCTTATGGCTTTTATCGAGAAAATAAATTAGAACAGGATGAATTAGATGCGATTAAAGATATCTTATCTGATTTAATAGGCATGCCATATGAAGATATTCCTTTGAGTCAGAATCTAGCAATTCCTACTGAAGAAAAATTAGAGACTCAATTAGGCAAAATAGACGCCTTAATAGGGGGAGGCTCTTTCTATGCTAAGAATAATTATAAGATTCATTTTGGTGACAAAGGAATGTCTTATGAAGAGGCCATTAAGGATTATTTGCTTGTTAAGGAAGAAGGTTTAGATGTTGCTTTTGCTAGGTATTTTAGTGATTATGCAGGTATCTTCACCTTATTATTTTCTTGGTTTATAGGTTTATATTTTTGGAACAAAGACAGAAAAGAAGCTATTGAAAATACACTGTATGTAAAGAATACATCTTCAATCAAATTGGTTTTGACAAGGGTTTTAGCAATGAGTTTGTCACTACTATTTATTATTTTGGTACTCTTTTCCTATTATGAAATTCAATTACTGTTTGTACATGGTGCTAGTTTATTGTGTCCGTTTAAATCCTACTTCTTTGTTATATCATGGATATTGCCAATTATTTTATTTGTTATAAGTCTCACAACTTTATTAACAATAGCCAGTCATAGTATTTTATTAGGATTTCTAGGACCTATTTTTTCCTTGGTTTACATGATGTCATCTTCCACAAATGTTTTTTATAATATTGGGTATGGCCTTCTCATTAGATATAACTCTGTGGGCAATCAAGCGTATTTTGATAGTAAGGTCAATGTTTTTCTAGTGGGGAGAGGCATTTGGATAGGGCTAGCACTTTTTTTAATAATCGTTACATCCTTTTTATATGAAAGAAGAAGGAGGGGAGATTATGCTTTCAAAAACAATCTTTCAATTGAAGCTAGAGTTAAAGCATAATTTTCCTCTAGAAGTGTTTGTCTATCTAGTTATCATGGGGATCACTTACTTTGCTTTTGGGGTAAAGAATTTAGACACTACTAATGAAGCGATGGTTGTCGAACGATTTTTACCTTTATCCGGAATCTTTTCTTTTGTAACATTATTTTATGCCGAGTGTCAAAGTCCAATAAAAGATCTTCTTTTAATGAGAAATACGATGCTTGAATACATATATGTGTTGCGAGGCATTGTTAGGCTGTTTTTTTACGGGGGAATGACTTTTAGCTATATCTATTTAATAAATAGTGGTGCAACAAGTTATAGCTTAATGAGGGTGGTATTTCATAGCCTTTCGATTGGAGTAATCATAGGTGTAATAGGTTTACTGTTCTTTAGCTTTAGTAATAATATTTCTTTGGCTTTTTTAGTTTCAATAGGTTTAATGCTAGCGCAATGGTTTGCTCCTAAAAATACAAATGCTTTATTATTTACTATGCCTGAGATATCCAAC
Source organism: Facklamia sp. P12950 (assembly GCF_050409465.1). Taxonomy (NCBI): domain Bacteria; kingdom Bacillati; phylum Bacillota; class Bacilli; order Lactobacillales; family Aerococcaceae; genus Facklamia; species Facklamia sp. P12950. The sequence continues at coordinate 37,697 of NZ_JBNUPK010000010.1, read as the reverse complement.
ATTAGAATAGTACTGATATTTACTATTAGTATAATGATAGCAATACTTGCAATGGTTATTTGGAAGAGGAAGGCCATTTCTTAGTTCTACAGAGAAACGAAATGGGATTTGATGTGTTGTTTAGATTATATATTTAGTCTTAATAGAATAAAAAGAATCAAAGTAATAAAAGACACATTAAAATCGATCAGATTATTTTCCTGTGATTAATTGTCAAAGATCCACTAACTATCATAAAAGAAAGTTAGAGTAACAAAATCTATCATTATAAGGTTATTAAAATAAGAATATATTGAAGAACTAATATAAAGAATACATATATGAAGAAAGACGACAGTAATAATTCATCACTGTCGTCTTTGATGTTTTTTCAAAAATATTAATTGCTATTATGAATTAAGTCATTATATTTACGCTTATTTACAAAAGCTTCAAACCCCATCCATGCTGCTAATACCAACCAAATAACTTTAGAGAGTAGTCTCATTAATGCAAAAGGAATTTCAAATATAAAGGAAGACCAGAACTGCCAGCCGGTCATTTCCCATAAGCCAGGTGTAAAAAATGCAGTCTTTGGTTTAAAAAGTGAATAACTGTTACCTCCAGTAGAAAAGATAGTAAAGAAAAACAAAAATATAATAGACCAGTTCACCGCCTGTTGGCCGTAACGCTTGTATATTTCAGCATAGGACTCTTTATTTGAATAAATAAAGTCTTCTGAATTAGGATCATTTTGCTGGAAGTAGTGTACACCGGAATTTTTACTGCTTGAAACAACTGTCCAACCCATATCACTAAAAAGTTGAATATAGTTTTGATATTCACTCGCTTTCTCAAATTCACGATAATCGATCCGAGTAATAGGGGCTTTGTCATCAATCTTTTCAAACACAAAGCAAGCAGGGAACTTTTTATTTATAAAGCGATAACCTTCTTCTCTAAAGGAGTTAATCCAGCTTCTTGTTTGTCTAAATCTTTGAATAAGAATACTTTCCTTTTTATAATTTGTTTCATTTTAGCTTTCTCCTCCCATCAGTTCCTCTGCTAAGTTAAGTAATTCGTGCATTCTCTTTGTTTCAGCTTCAATGACATCATAACCAGATTTAGTAATTTGGTAGACTTTGCGACGTTTGTCTTCGCTTTTTACCTCTTTAATCCAACCTTGTTTTAGTAAATTATCTAAGGCACCATACATGGTGCCAGGCGCAATTTTTACATTGTTATTACTAAGCCGATCAACTTCTTGCATTATTACATAGCCGTGTGCAGGTTTTATTAGTGACAACAAAATTAAATAAGTCGTTTCTGTTAAGGGTAAACTTGGGTGTCTAGGCATAATATTAGCTCCTTTATATCGTTAAACTATTCAGTTTAACTGTATAGTCCGATTGTATATCGTCGAACTGAATAAGTCAATACATATAAAGATAAATTCTGAAATCGGACTATCGAGAGATTGGAAAAGGAAGCAACTAAAATTGAACCTATTTAGAAATATTGTCTGAAAAGAAGTTGCAGTACTGTCAAAGTTCATATTAATTTACTCTTCTATATTCATAAAGAATATCTTATCATGGGAGTAGAGTATTAAAAATTTTATGTTATTTAAAAAAACATAAAGGAGAATTGAAATTTGGATTCATATTTCTACATTATTTTATTTTCAACCATTTCAGCAATGTCCAGAGGATTAATAAGTGTGATTGATAGGTATCAAATAGGGTATAAAAAACAATCTGTGTTAAAAGTTAATTTTTCAAACAATTTATATACGCTATTATTCATAATAATTTCGTTCTTTTATATAAATGTTAATGATCTGTTTACTATGATTCTTAATTATAAAATAATCATTTACAGCATCTTAGTACAAATTGTTGCAGTAGGATACTCAAAACTATTTAAACGCTTATCCATTTTTGAATCGGCGATCGTATCAAAAACAGCTGTTTTTTTATTCCTTTAGCCTTATTTTTTACGACAGGAAGAATAAATTTTGGTAATTATTTCATTTCTATCTTAACAACTATCATAATTATTATTTGGGTAAAGAAAAAAAGTGATTTAAAAACATTATTACATGGAGTAATTATTATTGTTCCACCGTTAGTTATACAAGCTTGCTTATTTCCTCTTTTGGTTGGAGACTATAAAAAATATTGATTCACTGATTTTATTTACAGTAAGTACTTTAATATTAAGATTTTTTGTATCTTTTATAAGTTTGATTCCAACCTTAAATCAAACTGATTGGAAAAGACACAATAAAAACTCTTTCGATAATCTTTATTTTTTAGAGCAATTTTAACGTGTATTGCACAAATAACATTTGTTTTTGTGACATCTTCTAATATTTCTTCAATTGCTTGGATCTTCTTGAATATTACATCGCTTTATGGAGTAATGTTTTCAAATTTGATTTTGAAAGAGAGTAAGAATAAGAACGAGATTTATATAATCATTGTTGTGAGTACTATAACAATTTTATCGCAATTATTAATTCATGGATGATTTACACGAAGAATTTAAAAAAGCGATTTTTGTAAAAACTATCTGCACTAAAAAAAGGCTTATATAGTTGCAAAATAAATTGGCTGGATCTAAATTTTTAGGCACTACTGCTCGATTTCGTGTCATAATTAGCCATAATGCAAATAACGGTGATTGATGTTGAGTTTAAAAACTTTCTACTAGGAAAACAAATTAAAGAATGATCTACCTTTTAGAGTGATTATTGAGTTAGTTTATTCTTAAAATTTAAAAGAGCAAAAACATAATTAGATTGAGGAGGTTTAATCATGAATCAATTGAATTTTATAGGTGTTAAAGTAGCACTCATTAATAAAGGGAAAGTATTAACTATTTTAAGAGATAATCTCCCAAACATTCCTTATCCTAATATGTGGGATTTAGCTGGTGGTGGAAGAGAAAATGAAGAATCACCATATGAAACTATGAGAAGAGAGGTTAAAGAAGAATTAGCTATTGATATTTCTGAATCAAATATTGTATGGACCAAATACCATGAAAGCATCACAAATGCAGGAGAAAAATCAGTTTTTATGGTTGCTAATATATGTGATAGTCAAATCGAGAATATAAAATTTGGAGAAGAGGGACAAAAGTATGAAATGCTAGCTTTTGAAGATTTTATTGATAATGAAGATGTAATCGAACAATTAAAAAAACGTTTCTTAGAATATCTTAATAAGTAATTTAAAACTAACCAATCTCAGTTTGTTAAGTAACAAACTCTTCTAAAACAATGAAGAGTTTGAATCTACAACCATTGATATTGCGTAATATTTTTCACCCGAACCTAGTGTCAAAGTTATGAAAAGAGCAAATAGTAAAGATGAAAACTGGGTTCAAACCTTCTACTAAGGAAACGAAATGTCGAGTTAAGTGCTTTTTAGAGCAACAGATGATTATTTTCCTCTAAAAATAATACTAGGAAAAAGTAGAAATTTAAATTTATGTGGGGGATAAATATGAAATATACACCAGAAAATTTTGAACTAAAAGATGGCAGAATCTGTAAAATTCGAGAGATTCAAGTAAAAGACGCTGCAGAAACTGTTAAATATTTGAAAACCATTATGGGAGAATCTGACTTTTTGAATTCCTATCCAGAAGAAATAACCATAACTGTTGAAGAGGAAGCAAAAATGATCAAAGGCTTTAATGAATCTGATAATACACTTATGATTGTTGTTGAAATGGATGGAAGACTGATTGCAAGCGGCACAATAATAAGACTAAGAAAACAGAAAATGCGCCATCGAGGAAATGTTGCCCTTGCTGTGCTAAAAGAATTCTGGAACTTAGGAATAGGGAAGAAGTTACTTCAAGTTCTCGAAGACTATGCTAAAGAATGGGGCCTTTCCCAACTTGAGCTTGACTATTTCTCAGGTAATGAAAGAGGCAGGGTTCTTTATGAGAAATGCGGATTCATCCAAGTGGGAGAAACTCCTAATGCCTACATTTTGAAGGATGGAACCCGATACAACAATATAAAAATGGTAAAAAGTATTTAGAAAAGCTTTAGTTCTACAAATCCCAGTTTATTGGATTAACAGTCCACCTGAATATCTAGAAAACTTAGTATATATAAGTGTTGATATTACTTTATGATTTCACAGGTGAGTTTTGTGTCATAATTATGACAACGGTACATAGTAGCGATGGTGACTGGGTTCTAGGCTTCTACTGGAGAAATGAAACATAGCAAAATATGTGGAGGTTAACTAATGAACAAAACAGCAGTGCTTATATATGATCAATTTTGTTATTTTGAAATAAGTGTGGCATTAGAAACTTTGCCCTTAAATGGTAGAAGGATTGATGTATTTGCAAAAACTAAAGATATAGTTAAATGTGAAGAAGGTCTAAAAGTTCTCCCAGATCAAACAATTTATGATTTAAACATAGAGAGATATGATAGTCTCTTATTACCCGGTGCGGTTGATATACGTTCAGCAGTTGAAGATCATGAAATAATTGAATTTATTAAAAAGTTTGAAGGTAAAATAATAGGTGCCATTTCTATTGCTCCTATTTTGCTGGTAAGAGCCGGCATATTAAATGGCAAGGCTTTTATGATAGGAACAGATAAAGAAGGTTTGCTACAGGAGGGATACAGTGAGGCTGATCTTAAATATATGAAGGATTGGAATAATTGTATAACAAAACCTATTGAAGAAGGTTATATTCTAAATGATAATATAGTCACGTCTGTTTCTTTTGAATTTATAAGATTTGGAATTCAGTTTTGTAATATGTTGAGAATTGAAATGTCTCCAAAAAGTTTTGGATTGTAAGATATTAACCACATGTTTTATTTAGCTTTAATAAAAGCTATAAGATTTATCATCTGGGTCTCATTTCATAATTATGATAATGGTAGATAGTAACGGTGAACACTAGCTTTTAAGCGCTCTATTAAGAAATTTAATATGGATTGATGTGCTTTTTAGAATACTACTTTGAAAATGTATGTATATAGGTTTGATTAAAATTTAATATTAGAAATTGTTTTTAATATTGGCAATAACGTAAGAATTAGGACATTGGGAAATAGATAAAGTAATAGGTAAAAAGGAAGCAGATAATCCTGTTCTCTTAACTTCAGTTATAAGAAGGGGTAGGTTTGAATGGATGATTAAGATAGACGGGAAAACAGCAGAAGGAGAATTTTTAAAATAGGAGAAAAAGAAAGTAGAATATATATGAGATTTAGTAAATATGATACTCAAGAGACAAAGATTAAAAAAATTGAAAAAGATATAGAGAGAGCTAAGTTTAATTGCCTTACTTTAAATGAGTTAATTGAATTGTTAAAAATAAGTTCTTTTTCTATTTTCAATCATTGTGAAAATATTTTAAATAGAATTGGAGACTATATTTATTTAAAAAAATACACTGATATCCAAATAGAGTATTTAATTTCTTTAGTTGAACGAACGATTAAAGAAGGGGAAGAAATTCCATCTAAATATAGGTATAAAAGTGATAGCTTACTTAAAAAATTACTTAGAATATTGCCAAGTGAAATCTCTTATAAATATGCAATGTCTTGTTTTAAGCATAGAAGAAAAGCTAGAAGAGAAGTAGGGTTTGATTATTTTAAAAGAAATTCTCAGTGCAAAGAAAGTATTAACAAATTATTAGAATTGTATAGAGAGACCTTTGATAAAAGAATTTTGGAGCTTATTGCTAGAAATTATAAAGTAGGTTTTCTAGAACCAAAGGATTTGAATTTTGTTTTATCTGAAATTGAAGAAGGATATTGGAGAACTCGTATAATTGAAGTTTTAATTGAAGGTGTATTAGAAGAAAATACAATAAAAATAATAAACCAATACCCTTATGACTCTACATATGCAATGGGAAGACTTGAAGATGATTCAATACTGCCAATAATAATAGATAGTTTTGAAAGTTTTGCTAGTGATTTAGAATCAATAGGGTTAGTTTTTTGGGCATTGGGTAAGGTTGGGGCTAAAGATGAAATAAATAAATTAGCCAAGATGTTTTATCAATGCTATCCGGTGGAAGAAATTAGAAAATAATAAACTATATGTACAATTAGGCTTAGTTTTAGCTACATAGTGTAGAATATCTTGTGTAAACCTAAATTGTTCATTGAATATAAAAAGCCCCGGGTTTCGTGTCATAATTATGACAACGGCAGATAGTAACGATGAACACTGGCTTTCAAGCCACGTACTATAGATACAAAATAAGGATTGGTGTATTTTTTAGACCAATTATGGCTCACGATTGTTCTAAAAGGCGTATTGGAATAGATATAATTTGTTAATTATTAAAAAGGAGGAAGAATTGGAAGGTAAAGAAGAATTAGAGTTTCCATTAAATGTTTTTGTTGATACACAAATATTTGAAAGTCAAAGTTTTGATATAAGTGATAAAAGTAGATTAGGATTGCTAAAAAAACAAGTTAAAAAGGGTGCTATCAATTTTCTTACAAGTGAGATAATTGTTGGAGAGGCAAATAAGCACATAAAAGAAAATGTTGAAAAAAAACAATGAAATAAACCAAAACTTTAATAGCAGAGAAATAGCTATTCTTAGAAACAGTAAGTATGCTGATAGTTTTAATAAATTGGATACTGAAGAGGTAGTTCAAGAAGCGCTAAATCAATTTCATAATTATTTAAATGAGGCAGAAGTAACATATTTAGATTTAGATAGTATTGAATTAAAAACTATACTAAATGATTATTTTAATAACAGAAAGCCATTCGGAACAGGTAAGAAGAAGCACGAGTTTCCTGATGCTTTTAATATTTCAATGTTAAAGAGTTTAAGAAAAAAAGATTATCAACCCATATATGTAATAAGTGGAGATAAAGATTTTGAGGACATAAAAGGAATTTATCTTTATAAAAGTATAGATGAATTATTGAATCTTATTAATACGGATAAACTTATCGCTCAACAAGCTTTAAAGTACATCAATAGTATTAATTATAGGTTTGCTGAGGAAATTAAAGAACAATTTTTGATAATTCACAAAACATCGAACTTGACGGGTTTGATTATGATCGTAAAGGCATTATTGGTGGATATGAATATGAGGAAACTGAGCTTCAAAATGTTAAGCTCTGTAGTTATAGATTATAACTCTGAAGAGCATGAAATAGTAGTTGCTTTAAAGTGTTTAGTAGAAATTGTAATTAACTGTACATTTTTTGATTTAGAGAACTCTATTTGGGATTCTGATGATAAAGAATACGCTACAATGGAATATGGTTTAATAAAAGAAAATCACAATAAAAAAATTGAGATAGTTGCACGTATACACTATGAGTATGAAAATGAAGACGAAGATTCTTATCCAGAATTTGAAGTAGATAGCATTGAAGTAGATACAGCACAAAAACTTACGCAGAGAACGTTAAATAGTAAAGGTAGACAAATCATTAATTATCCAGATCTTATTTGGGAAAATTATTGTCCAGATTGTGGATGTGGACTAACATGGGAAAATGATGGTGGAAACGATTTTTGTGATAAGTGCGCTCCTAATCATTAACAATTCACCTAAAACAAAGGAAATATACAGAAAACACCTGGGTTTAATAATAAAAGCTCTAGTAATGTGTTAGGAATAAACTACATCCACTTTTGTATTCGCTGAAATTGCTCATGATTTTACACCCGGTAGTGGTAACTTTCTAACAGAAACTTATATTACTTTTCGTAGACTAGAAAATCAAATTCTAAAGACCCTTAAGGAAACCAGATTGTAAGGGAGAAAATGCACAACATTATTTAGGTTTTCATTAGTCAGTTTTATGGAATTGAAATTATTGATTTTGCTGTTTCAATAATAAAAGCTTTTTAATGTAGAGAGTTTTGTCAAATTTATTTTATACGAAAATAAAAATATTTTCTTAGTATGAGAAAATAGTATTAAAAAAACACATGATAACAGGAGAATGATTGAATGGCTTCTTACCTACTGTAAACTTTATGTAAAATTGAACAAGCAAGTTGCTCTACTTTACTTAGTTCGTTATAATTGAGCTATCAAATATTTGGAGGTAACATCTGTGAAGAAAAAGTTTAGTCTATTAATGGTCCTATCTCTACTGGCAAGTGTTTTTTTGAATGTATTTACTGTAAATGCGCAAGAAGAAGCAGTTGAAATTGAGACGTTAAAAGTTGCTTTTGTTCCATCCCGTGATCCCGAAGAAATTATTACAACAACCGAGCCTTTAAAACAGCTCTTGATTGATGAGTTAGCTAAAGAAGGATTCAATGTTAAGAATGTCGAAATTACTGTCGGAACATCTTATGAAGCAGTCGGAGAGGGTATGGCTGCAGGAACGATTGATGTTGGTTTAATTCCTGGCGGAACGTATGTCTTGTTCGAAGACGATGTGGACGTTCTTCTTACATCGACCCGTCAAGGTTTATCGAAAGACTCTGAGAATCCAGCAGACTGGAATGACGGTCAAGCGACTGAATTAATTGAAGATCAAGTTTCTTATTATAAAGGCTTAATTATTGCAGGGCCTTCTGAAAAAGGCCAAGAATTAGCTGAGAAAGTAAACAATGGCGAAGAATTAACATGGGAAGACTTAGACTCTGCTAAGTGGTCAGTCATGTCCTCCTCTTCTTCATCAGGTTACATTTATCCTTCCATTTGGTTAGGAAACCAATTCGATGGTAAACAAATTTCTGACTTATCAAATGTCGTTCAAGCAGATTCCTATCCTTCTTCCATTGCTCGTTTAGCATCCGAGCAAGTAGATGTGGTGGTTGGCTTTGCTGACTTACGTCGTGATAATGTCGATGCATGGATGGAAGATATGGGACGTGAAGCGAGCATTTGGGAAGAGACAAATGTCATTGGCGTTACTCCTAATGTTTACAATGACACTGTTTCTGTAAGTAAGACTTCAGAGATAATGACAGACGAATTAAAAACAGCCCTTCAAAATGCTTTCATTAATATTGCTGAAACCGAAGAAGGTAAAGAAGTCATTGCCATTTATAGTCATGAAGGCTACAAACCCGCCAAAGCTGAAGATTATGAAACAGAACGTGAAGCACAAAAAATTCTACGTGAACAAGGTGAATAATAAATACCGACAAATAGTCTAAAACAAAACACCCACTGGACGGTGGGTGTTTCTTTAGTTGAAAGATTAAAAAAGGAGAAGGCAATGATCAAATTTGAACAAGTTTATAAAAGATATCCAAAAGGTGTATTAGCATTACAAGATATTAATTTGGAGATTGATCAAGGAGAATTCGTTGGCATTATTGGTTTATCGGGTGCAGGTAAGTCCACTCTCATTCGAACGGTTAATAAAATGCATTCCATTTCAGAAGGAAAATTAACGGTTGATGGGGTGGATGTGAGTGGCTTAAAAGGTAAGAGCTTGCGTCAGTTCCGACGTAAGATCGGGATGATTTTTCAGTCTTTTAACTTAGTAACTCGTGCAAAAGTCATCACCAATGTCTTATCGGCTTTTGTCCCTGATATCCCTTTTTGGCGCGTCTTGATTGGCTATTACAAGAAGGAAGAAGAAATAAAAGCCTTGGAAGCTTTGGACAGGGTAGGAATTCTTGATAAGGCCTATACGCGAGTCGACCAACTATCGGGTGGTCAACAACAGCGGGTGGCACTGGCTAGGACTTTGGCGCAAGATCCACGCATTATTCTAGCCGATGAGCCTGTTGCTTCTTTGGACCCAGTCACCGCTGCTGTAGTGATGCGAGATTTCCAGAATATCAATCAATCAGACAACATCACCGTCATCATCAATATTCATCATGTGGAATTGGCGCTTGAATATTGTGATCGGATTATTGGCATTCGCGAAGGAGCAATTGTTTATGATGGGCCTTCAAATGAAGTCACCCAAGAAGTCCTAAACCATATTTATAAAGGACAAAGCACTGAAGAGGAACGTGACTCCTATGAATAATCCAATACTTTCATTTATGCGTCCCAAAGAAATCGTGCTTTCAAATGGCAAGAAGGTGTATAAGAAGCGCTCTTTTACCTTGTTAATTGTTTTATTGATTACTTTATTGATTTATTTATCAGCTAAAATGACTGGTTTTGATTTACAAGTTTTAATCAAGCGTGGTGAGGAATTCTTTGTTATTTTAAAACGGATGGTACCACCCAATACGGCTTATTTTAATGAGGTAATCCCTCCGCTGCTCGATACGATTAAAATGTCTGTACTGGGGACTTTTATTGGTGCGCTTTTAGCGATACCTTATGCCATGTGGTCTGCCACTAACTTAACTAGAAATCACTGGATAACTAGTCTTTTAAAACTATTGTTGAGTCTAATCAGAACTTTACCAACCTTAGTGACCGCTTTGATTTTGACTTATATTTTTGGCTTAGGGACTTTTGCAGGGACCTTGGCAATTGCTTTATTCACCTTTTCTTTCATAGCTAAACAACTTTATGAAGCCATTGAGACAGCGGATATGTTGCCTTATGAAGCCATGGAAGCCTTAGGAGCGAATAAAATGTATAGTTTTCTCGGAGCGATTAAACCGCAAGTGCTTCCAACTTATCTGTCAGTAGCCTTATACACTTTCGAAGGAAATGTTCGCCACGCTGCTATTTTAGGTTATGTTGGGGCAGGAGGAATCGGCATTATTCTCGATGAGAATCTAGGTTGGCGAGAATATCAGAATGTCGGAATGATCCTGCTTTGTCTGTTCTTAACGGTAGTGGTGATTGAAAGTATCAGTCGCTATCTAAGAGCAAGGTTAACATAGGAGGTAGTCATGGTAGATAAAATTAATCAAATGTATGAAAGTAAAGATACGAATCGCTGGCAAGTATTGGCTTGGACGATGTTAGTAGTTGGGCTAGTCGTCTGGTCTGCTTCAACCATTGATGAAGTGGGGCTTGCTAAGCGGGGCATCACTTTTGCTGTAAGTATCATCCAAGGAATTGTTAACCCAGACAGAGAACTGCTTTTTAATCTTACGAAACAGTCGGTTCCTTATTTATTATTGGAGACGATGGCGATCGCCTTTTTAGGGACTCTGGTCGGAGCAGTCTTCTCCTTTCCTCTTTCTTTTCTAGCATCGAGTAAAGTGGTTCCGGTTCCTGTTGTAGTGATGACCCGTTTTTTGGTGATGGCTATTCGAACCATTCCAGCCTTTGTCTATGGTCTAATGTTTATTCGGGTGACGGGTCCAGGACCTTTTGCAGGCGTTATGACGATCTCAGTGACTTCCATTGGTATGTTAACCAAGTTATTTAGTGAAGCCATTGACGATATGGATAAATCCATTTTAGAAGCGCTCGATGCAGCTGGCTGCAATACTTTCGAGAAGATTCGTTGTGGGATTATTCCTCAATTATGGTCTAGTTTACTATCAACAATTATTTTCCGCTTCGATATGAATTTAAGGGATGCTTCTATTTTAGGTCTGGTAGGAGGGGGAGGAATTGGTGCACCCCTTAAATTTGCCATGTCCTCCAACCGTTGGTCGCAAGTAGGAGCCATTCTAGTAGGACTGGTTGTGCTCATTCTAGTGGTCGAATTTTCTTCTTCGTCTATTCGTAAACAATTGACAAATGGTTAGTAGAAGATAAAACACAGACTTACTAATGTAATGAGCTTAGTATTGGACTGAAACTGAATAATAGTACAAAACTTTAGAACACTCCCATTGGATTCAAGGAAAATGAATTTGATGGGAGTGTTTTTGTATGAAAAGAGTCTTCAATTCAGATGAAGCGAAACTTATGTAAATATTCCGTTTAAAATCATAGGTTTTAATTATATAATTAGGCCAAACTAAGGTTTTGTGAGGGTGAAAATGAAGAACTCACTATTAACAAAATAATTTGTATAGGATTAGTGCGCGGAAATTCAATTTAAATAAAAATTTAATATTTAATGTAATAAATTAAAGGTATATTTAAATTGAATTTTATAGGAGGGAAAATATGTTGACAGGTGAATTAAAGAATAAAGTAGAAAGAATATGGGAAACATTTTGGACGGGTGGAGTTACTAATCCGTTAACTGTTATCGAGTAATTTACATATCTCATCTTTATAAAAACATTAGATGATAAACAATTACAAAGTGAAGCAGAAGCGAATATATTAGGTCTTGAACCAAAAATTATATTTAAAGGGAATAGTAAAAAATACAAAAACAGCTTTGATTATGAAGACTTGAGATGGCACAATTTCAAAGAGTTTGAAGCAGAAAAAATGCATAAAACGATTGTTGAAGGAGTATTTCCATTTATAAAAGACTTGAATAGCAATGAAGGATCCTCCTTTTCTAAATTTATGACAGATGTAATGTTTCAAATTCCTACAGCTCAAATGTTAGAGAAAATTGTAACAGCAATAGATAGTTTAGTTTTAGAAGGAGATTTAAAGGGAGATCTTTATGAGTACTTACTATCTAAGCTATCTACATCAGGTACAAATGGACAGTTTAGAACACCTAGACATATTATAAAGATGATGGTCGAACTGGTAAAGCCAACCCCATCAGACATCATAATAGATCCAGCCTGTGGGTCTCGTGTCATAATTATGATAACGGCAAATAATAACGATGAATACGGGGTTTCCAGACCCTCGAATAGAAATAGAATAGTAAACTGGGGGAGTAATGGGCTATAAATTAATAGTGGAGAGCATTAAAGATGAAGGCAAGCTATTCCATGACATATGTGATTATATCCAAATAGACAATAAAACAATCGCCTTTGGTAACGATACAAGTCCCTCAAAAACTGATATTAGAATTAATTTTTATGTCAATAAGGATTGGGTCATTAAAATTAATTCAAAAAATGAATTAACTCAAAATGACTTTATTGAACTGATTAAAGTGATTGATAACTATAACAATAGTGCATTTATGTACCAAGTTACCTTCAATCTCCCGATGGAAATTACTTATATGAATTTAACTTGGAAAAAATAGAATTTGTTTCTTGGATTGAAGAATATGTTCCATACGAAATCTGTAACTTCAATGACTATTCAGACAATATAAAATTTTAAGTGTTAAAAAATACTGCCAAATATATGGCAAAAAATTCAAATAAAGATTTGATGAGTAGATGGAGTATGTGGTCAATCATTGAATTACCAGATTGAGAAGAAAAAATTGATGAGAAAGAACAAAATTATCATTTATTAAGAGAATGCTTATTGTCTATAAAACCAATCAAATTTAATTTCTACATTAGATGAGGTAAATCAGAACTGTAGGAATGGAATAAAAGAAGTTCTGCCTCAATTAAGAAAGTGCTCCATACAAGGCGATCTTAATGCAACAAATATTTTAGTTAATAAGAATGAATTTGTGGGTCTAATTGATTTTAATATGTCTGGAACGGTAGTGAATAATAATAATATTCTTAACGAAACAAGATATGAATTATCTATGTATGATTTTGAGAATCTAACGGCGAAAGAAAGCTTCGAGAAAATGACCGACTATCGTAATGATTTACTGAATCATGTTTTTAAAATTTATGATTTAGATAATATCGAGCAGAGTGTTTGGGATGATTATCGAAGGATTGTAGATTTATTTTTATGGCCGAATGTTAGTCTATGGAATTATTTGATTAAAGAAGATATTCATGTTGATAAAGTTATGGATCTTATAACGTTAATAATCAAGAGTTAGTAAGAAATTTTAGGAGTTTACATCTGGGTTTCGTGTCATAATAATGACACAGGCAAATAGTCAAGTAAATACAAGGGTTTTAGAGCTTCTAACAAAGTTTAAAATCAAAAAAATGAGTTATTGATGTACTATGTAGCAGGGTTTTTCGATAATAAATATTGTAAACAGTAAATCATTAGGGAGGTGAATAATTTGATTCATTATATGAACTTACATCCTGAACCTTTTTATAAAATAAAGTATAAGCAAAAAGATATTGAATTGCGATTGTTAGATGAAAAAAGGCAAATGATACAAGTTGGAGATTTCATTAAGTTTACAAATACTGAGAATAGTGAATGTAAATTAAGTGCTGTCGTGGTTGCATTACATAAATTTCCATCATTTGATAAGTTGTATGAGTCATTATCTTTATTGCGATGTGGTTATACTATCGACAATATTAATCAGGCTTCATCAGCTGATATGGATGTATACTATCCAAAAGAAAAACAGCAAGAGTATGGTGTAGTTGGTATTGAGATAAGAATATTATAAATTTGAGTTTATAAGGTTAGCAATTCACCTGAATAGATATAAAATTTGTATTTTATAAGTGTTGATATTACTATACGATTTAACACCCGGGTCTTGTGTCATAATTATGAAAACGGAAGATAGTAACGATAAACACTAGATTTCAAACCCTCTACTAGAGAAACAAAATATGAAATGAAATACTATTAGATCAATAAATTAATTATTTTGCTCTAAAAAGCATGAAAAAAGATAAATTATAATTTACAGGAGTTTTGATAAATGATAGAAAAAGTTGAATTCACGAATATGTGTATGATATGTGATGGCAGTAAGGTTATTGTCATTGATAGAAAATATGAATCAGGCTATCGAGAGAGTTGAGAAAATGAGAGATGTGTTTAAAGGATATTTGTTGTGGATGATGTTAAAATCTAAGTTATATTTTGCCATAATAAGACTCCCTAAAGTTGAATTTCATGGTCCAACTATAGGGGTCAGTACACTGATTGCCTCTGGTTATTTGTTTAATTGTTAAAAGACGAGATATTTAGTTATTAAAAAAATCTTAAAAAAACGCCTTCTAAATCAACCCAATTTTCAGTCATGAAAGATTATAAAAAGCGTCTTTTTTTGTGAAACTTCAATTTTATCTCAGTTTAAAACGTTTGGGTCCAAATAAATAGACGATCATTATACCTAAAACAAAATACTTTAAGGCATTAAGAATAAGAAGAGTGATGTCAATGATGGCTAATCGAATCTGAATTTTCTTTATAAAGACTGAACCAATTTGGTCATAGAAAATCTTATTAATATAGATAATTCCCTGATCATTGGAATAATCAGACTTTCCTATTCGGATATCTTCGACTTTCACTTTTGCGGACTGGCTATCTATTTCTTCAACGAATTGTCGGGATTCAATTAAATTGCTTATATTCAAACAATTAAAACAAACTGCTCGAGATAAGAAGTTTTTAAAGTAAAAATAATGGTTAGAACGAGCATTAAAAGACCAGGGGCTAAAAAATTGATTGAGAAAAATAAGTCATAGCTAAACTCTAAATCTACCAAAGTACCGGCTAATGCGAAAAGAAAGCCAACTTCGCAAGTGAAAAAACACTATGAATGAGATAATCAAAGAAAAAATAGTTTAAACGATTTAAGAGAGAGGTTAAAAAAAAGCTATACTTTATACAAGTTCTTTTAATTCGCTGTGCAAAATAAAATTGAGTGCTAACGTAAAGATAACCTAGGAGATTATACATAATTAAACATTATTTGATTTTCCTCAAAGATTGAGGTTATAATAAGTGAGGTCTATGTATAGTGTTATACAGAATGGCTTGATAGCTAAGAGGTGAAGAAGATTGGATCAGAAAAATTTAAGTATCTATAATCAATTGAAGCGTCGCATCATTGAGTTTGAATATAAACCCGGAAAAATACTCAATGAAGTTGATCTAGCTGAAGAATTTGGCGTAAGTCGTTCACCGATTCGATCAGCCTTGCAAGAGCTAGAGCGAGATGATCTCATTAATATTGTGCCAAGGTTTGGAGCACAAGTTGCTCCTATTGATTTTCGTAATATCAAGGGGCTATTTGATGTAACAAAGCAACTAGATCCCTATGCGACTCGTCAAGCCGTAAAACGGATCACCCCCTCACAATTAGCAGAGTTGAAGCAAATTATTAAAAATTTAGAATCTTATTCTACTACAGCAAGTTATCAAGAGGCTATCAACGAAGATGAACGATTCCATCAAATTATTTTTCAAGCTTGTGATAATCGATGGTTAAAAGAAACACTAGCTCATCTTCATTTACATACCGAAAGATTGTGGCATTATTGTAATGATTACTTTGATGATATGACTATCTTTACCAGAACCTTCCGTAAAATCGTGCAAGCGATTGAAGATCAAGATGAAGAGGCAGCCGAACAATATGCTTACGAACATATTGAAGACTTTCTTTCTAGAATTAAAGAATCTCTCTTTTAAGAGTGAATGAAATATAGTTAAAAACCTTAAGGTCTTAGTAAAAAGATCTTAAGGTTTTTTTATGTAAATTTTTATTTTAAATAAATCAAAATTTTTATCTAAATACAATTGACATTCATCTGAAAAACAGTTAGTATATCAGTGAGGTGATGAGATGGTTTCAACCCACAATTTATTATTGGATGTAAGCGTTAGCATTGTCTTCATTAAAAGTGAAAAGATAGAGGTGGTGATATGATTTTAACGAATAATATAACCGTCAATGAAAGCGGTAACACAATCTTGGTTGAAGGTGATCAATTAGCTGTTTTGAAAAAGGCACGTGACTTGATTCACAAAGGACATTATTTAATGACATCTCCTTTGGCCGCCAGTGGTCGGATGCATTTTTCTCCCGTACGGTCGATCTTGATATCAGATAAACCAGAAGGAGATAACACTCAGTCTCTTTTGGCAATTGAAAATAGCATAGAACTTTTACAAAACTCTTTAGCTACCCATACAGTGGATTACAAGAATAAGGAGGATTACGAATTTATTGATTACGAGCTTTTAAAAGTAGCTCTTAAAGAGGTAAGTGAGTTGGGAGATCGTTTTAACAAATAGGAGGGAATCAATTTGAAACTAGAAAGACGTAAAGTAAAAATTAATGATGTTGTCTTTGGCGATAAAAATGAAGTAGTAGGAGAAAAACTCGTTTTAAATCGCGAAGAATTAGTCAATTATATTAAGAGTTTGGACAATATTAAAGAGGTTACTGTCGATATCGCTAAACCAGGTGAAAAGACACGCATCATCCCTGTAAAAGATGTCATTGAACCACGGGTAAAAGTAGAAGGTGTTCCTGGATTTGCTGGGATAACTTCGCAGACTGGCCAGCTTGGGAATGGAGCTTATAACGTATTAGAAGGCGTTGCTATCGTTACAATTGGAGATATTGTCGGCTTCCAAGAAGGTGTGATTGATATGTGGGGAGAAGGAGCAAAATGGACGCCCTTCTCCAAGACTTTTAATTTAGTGGTGGATCTATCGGTAGTCGACGGATTAACAGCGCATGAACATGAATTAGCAGTTCGAATGGCAGGTCTATTAATCTCTGAATATGTCGGACAGTTTGCAAAAGACGCTCCAGTCTATGAAATCGAAACGTTTGAAGTAGGATCAAATCCAGAAGAAACAGCTAAATATCCAGATCTTCCTAAGGTAGTCTATGCTGAGATGTTAATCACTCAAGGACTTCTCCATGACTCTTATATCTATGGAGTGGATGCTAAAAATATTATTCCAACACTTCTGCATCCGCTGGAAGAACTGGATGGAGCAGTCGTTTCGGGCAACTGTGTAGCAGCTTGCGATAAGATTACGACTTATCAACATCAAACCAATCCAGTTATCTTAGAACTTTTGAAAAAACACGGCAAAGAAATTAATTTCCTTGGTGTGGTTATGGTTCCAGAACTAACAACCTTAGAAGGAAAATTTAGATCGTGTGATTTCACTGCTAAATTATGCAAGCAGTTGGGGGCAGATGGGGTGATTGTATCGGAAGAAGGATATGGAAATCCAGACTCTGACTTAGTCATGATTGCTGAACGATTAGAAAAACAAGGGATAAAAGCTGTTCTGATTACAGATGAATGTTCTGGTTGGGATGGAGCCAGTCAACCACTCGCAGACTCAAAACCAGAAGCAAAAGCTGTAATATCAACAGGAAACGTTTCTCACGTTGTAACATTACCAAAAGCGGACCGTATCCTGGGAGATCCAGAAGCGATTGCCAATTTGGCAGGAGGATGGGCTGGAGCCTATGATGCTGAAACCGGTGTTATGAAGTGTGAATTAAATGCTGTGATTGGAGCCACTTCAGAGATCGGATATCATAATTTGATGGTCACTGAGTATTAGAACGAGGAGGAAGACAATGGAAAAAAGAATCTTATATTATTTGAATCAGTTTTTTGGTCAGATTGGTGGAGAAGACAATGCCGACTTTGCTCCCGTTTTAAAGGAAGGGACAGTCGGTCCTGCCGTAGGATTTGAAAAGGAGTTGGGCGATGCAGGTAAAGTGGTCGCGACTTTTATTTGTGGCGATAACTATATCAATGAAAACAATGAAGCAGCTTTAGCTGAATTTAAGAAAGCAATGGATGAGATTCAACCGGATTTAGTAGTAGTCGGCCCCTCCTTTAATGCGGGCCGCTATGGGGTGGCTTCATCCTTAATTGCTCAGTTCGTGGTGGATAAATACGATATCCCTGTAGTATCAGGTATGTATGAAGAAAACCCAGGTCTTGAAATTACCAGACTAAAAGCATATACCGTTCCAACTGGAAATAGTGCAGTTGATATGCGATCTGCCTTACCTAAAATGGCTGCGATTGCGAAGAAAATATTAGCAGGCGAGCAAGTTATTCCTGAAGAAGATGGGATCTTCAAGCAAGGTAAGCGTATTACAGGCTTTTCCGATAAAATCGGTGCCGTTCGTGCGGTTGAGATGCTGATGAAACGTTTGAACAACGAAGAATATAAAACTGAAATGCCAATGCCTAGCTTTGACTTGGTTGAGCCAGCCCCTCCAATTAAGGACTTAACTAAAGCCACAATAGCTTTGGTAACTACTGGAGGGATTGTACCGGTAGGAAATCCCGATCGGATTCAGTCTGCCTCTGCTCAAAAATGGGGTAAATACAATATCGAAGATCATGCTAACCTTACAGGCGATTTCATCACCATTCATGGTGGTTTTGATCCTATCTATTGTAATGAATCGCCAGATCGTGTTCTTCCATTAGACTCTCTTAGAATAATGGAAAAAGAAGGCAAAATTGGTAAGGTTCATGAGAAATTCTACACCACGACAGGTACAGGTACGGCAGTTGGTAATGCCATCATATTCGGTAAAGAAATAGGAAAAGAATTGAAGGAAGCGGGAGTTGACGGAGTAATTCTTACCAGTACTTGAGGGACCTGTACACGTTGCGGAGCAACAATCGTTAAAGAAATCGAACGTTTTGGTATTCCAATTGTTCATATGGCTACAATTATTACCATTTCTCAATCTGTTGGAGCGAACCGAATTGTGCCAACAGTTGCTATTCCTCACCCTACTGGAGATCCATCCCTGGAGCGAAAAGATGAAGAGAAATTGCGCATGAAGATGGTTGAACGTGCGATAAATGCACTGAGCCAACCAGTAACGGAAGTTACGGTCTTCTAAATCCACTCGAACAGAGTGAATAGATTCTAAAATAATAAGAGCAGTCCCGATTGAATAGCTTTATAACTGTTCTATGGACTGCTTTTTTTAAAATTTACTTCTTCAGAATGACAAGATGTTCGAAAGTAGAAAAGAGGGGGAAAACATGGAAAAATCAAAAATGAACATTTGGACGATTCTAGGATTTACAGGCGCGTGTATCGCCTTTTACATTGGGGCCGGATTTGCGACAATGCAAGAAGTAATGCAATATGAGGCTTCCTATGGCTCACGATTTTGGATTGTCATAGCTGTTGCGGCAATCATTTATGTCTATACGAATTTATCCTTTGCGACCAATGGTAATCGCTTGAAACTTGAAAGAGGCGGCGACATATACCAACATTATACCGGTAAGTACATCGGTGCTTTCTTTGATTATTTTTCTGCCTTTTTCTGTTATATGTGTTTTATCGTTATGTGTGGAGGGGCGAATGCTACGGCCTCTCAACAATGGGGATTAGCAAACGGAGTAGGTGCATTGGTTCTAACCATTGCAGTAGTTGCTACAGCTGTCTTTGGATTAGACGGAATTATCAAGGCACTTAGTAAAATAGGACCGATTATTATTATTCTTATTCTGATTGTATCAACAATTACTGCGATCACTGGCTTTCCAAACTTCAGCGAAAATGTAAGCGCAATTGATCGAGGCGTTTATGATTTGGTTCAAGTAGGCGGCGACAATCCATTTTTTTCAGGCGCATCATACGGTGGCTTTGTTATTTTGTGGTTTGCAGCTTTTCTATCTGAAATTGGTGCAAAAAACAAATTAAAAGAAGTGAACACAGGAATGCTTCTATCTACTTTATTCATTTTCGGGGCAGCAGCCATTTGTTGTATCGCTTTAATTAGCTACATTGGTGAAACTGGTAAGGCTGATATTCCAGCATTGGTATTAGCTAATAAAGTGAACCCGGTATTTGCGCAAGCTTTTGCCGTTATTGTTTTTGCTGGAATCTATACCACGGCAGTTCCTCTACTCTGGACAGGGGTGGGTCGTGTGGCCACAGATGGAAGCTCACGCTATAAAATCTTAACCATTTTGGGTGGAGTTATTGGAATGGTAATCGCTATTTTCTTGCCCTACAAGGATCTTGTAAATGTCCTTTATGGAATTAATGGGTATTTAGGATTTATTCTGGTTGGTTTTATGGTTGTTCATGATATCCGAACAAAAATGGGTTCAAAATTGATTCAATAAATTATAATTTTATACTCTCTTCATATCGATTTTTTAAAAAGTCGGCTACGTATAGTTGTTATTCAAATCAATTAAATAGACCGAATGGTTTGATTCACCAATTAATACCCCTGAGATCAGTCCAATCTGACTTCAGGGGTTTTTAATAGTTACTGATTAGCAAAGTGTTCATGTGTCCGTTCAAGATCAGGACGTATTCCTTCAAAGAGGGTAATAGAGATGTATTCAATATATTTTTCTTTATCTTTTTTATCTTTGTTGTGTGTCCAATTAGTCAGTAGGGAAGCAAAGGAATCGGTATAAAAGTCAATCAGGAAGTCCTTATAATCTTCAGGAATGACCATCTCTTTTGAAATGTCATCGACAATATTACGCATATTTTCAATGAAGTTATTATAGAAGAATTTTTTCAATTCATCTCTACCTAAGGCATTGATGGCTGAGCTAACTACGTGTTCATTTTCTTCCACATAGTTCATGGCAAAGCGCACCACTTCATCATATTCGGTAAAATAGTCATATTTTTGTATCGGTTCAATCGCTTCATCTTCAAACATCCAGTTGAGTAAATCGTAGATATTAGTAAAATGGTAATAAAAAGTTTTGCGGTTGACGCCACAGTCTTCTACAATTTCACGAATCGATATCTTGTCTAAGGCTTTTTTATTCATTAGTTTCTTTAAAGAATCAGCTAAAGCTCTTTTCGTCATTGTTGTTGTAATTCGTTCTTTTTTCATACTTCCTCCTTGAATGAACAATCGGACAAATAATATAAAATGTCTAAAAATAGGCCAACTGTCCTTATATTGAACATTGTCTAATATATCTAGCTCTAATATACTCTAAAAGTAGTCGTTTAACAATCCTATTTAACGACAATATTTTTATTTAAGGAGGAAGTATGGAAAAAGTATTTAGAAAGATATTGCAGCATGACAAGCTTGTCTTGTTCTTTTTTATGATTGGATCTGTAATAAGTCTATTAAGTGTGCCTAGAGTACAGGTGAACTATGATATGAATGATTATCTTCCTTCAGACAGTCCTTCTACGCAAGCTTTATCAATGATGGAGGAAGAGTTTGAAGGTCAAGTCCCTAATGCGCGTTTAATGCTAGAGAACCTAACCATTCCTCAAGCGTTAGCATTTAAGGATAAAATTAGTCAAATTAAAGGAGTGGATGAGGTCCTTTGGTTAGATGACACTGTTAACATAACGGAACCATTGGATCAATATGATCAAGAGCTTGTTGAGGCTTATTATAAAAACCAAAATGCATTGTATTCAATTACTATCGATGAAAGAGAGCGAATAAAAGCGGTTGATGCTCTGCGCGATTTGATAGGAAATAGGGGATATTTGGAGGGAGCGGCGGTTAACACGGCAGTTGCAGCTGAATCCACGGTTGAAGAAATCGGTAAAATCATTAAGGTTACGATTCCAGTTGTCTTAGTTATTTTATTAATTACGACCAATTATTGGTTTGAGCCCCTTATTTTATTGTTAACGATTGGGGTATCAATTCTTTTAAATGCTGGGTCAAACTTGCTTTTTGGTACCATTTCCTTTGTAACCAGCGGTGCTGGCAATATTTTGCTCTTAGCAGTATCGCTTGACTATTCGGTCTTTTTACTTCATCGTTTTGAAGAAAATCGGCAGCTAGGTATGGAAGCTGAGGCAGCGATGGTCAAAGCTTTAAGTCAATCACGTGGTTCGATCGCTTCTAGTGGCTTGACCACCGGCATTAGTTTTGCTGCATTGACCTTAATGCAATTTAAAATTGGCCCTGATTTAGGTATAGCCTTAGCTAAAGGGATTGTGATTAGCTTACTTACTGTTTTTATCTTATTACCAGTCTTGGTTATAAAAACCTACCGTTTAATGGAAAGGACGAAACATCAACCACTTCTACCACAATTTAGAAGATTAGGTAAGGGCGTTACTAAAATGATGTTTCCATTAGTAGTTGTTTTTGCTATTTTGGTAGTTCCTTCTTTTTTAGCGCAAAAGGAAAATAACTACTATTACGGCCCTGAACATATATTTGGACCAGAGACAAAACTGGGTCAAGATTCTGCGAAAATCAAGGAACACTTTGGTCAGTCCAATCGGATGGTTTTAATTGTACCTAAAGGTGAGCAGACTAAAGAAATCGCTCTGAGTAATCAGTTGAAAAAAATTCCTGAGGTCAAGGAGATCATTTCTTATGTAGATACCGTTGGGCCTGAAATCCCTAAAGAGTTTTTAGATGCAGAGACCCTAAAGCTATTAGAATCAGAAAACTATAGTCGAATGATTCTAACAGTTGATTCGGAATATGAAGGAGAAAAATCTTTTAACTTAGTTGAGGAAATACGTGAGGCAGCTGATAAATTCTACCCTCATCAAGCCCATTTGGCGGGAGAAAGTGCGAGTACTTACGACCTAATGGATACCATAACAAAGGATAACTTGAGCGTCAATTTGATCTCAACAGCTGCTGTATTCATTGTTTTAGCCATTAGTTTCAAATCAATAATTATTCCATTCATCTTGGTTTTATCCATCGAAACAGCTGTTTGGATTAACTTAGCCACTCCTTATTTCACTGATCAGGTTCTTTTTTATTTTTCATATTTACTTGTAGGAGCGATTCAATTGGGGGCTACTGTTGATTATGCCATATTGCTGGCAAGAAGATATTTAGAAAACCGTGAAAGGCTTGAGAGAAAAGCAGCCATTATCGAAACGATTTCTAATGTTACGGTTTCAATTATGACATCCGGATCTGCCATTGTTTTAGTAGGGTCACTACTTGGTTATATAACGACCCACGGTATTTTAATGCAATTAGGAAGGCTGCTAGCTAGGGGATCAGTCTTTTCTATTTTAATTGTCCTTTTTGTTTTACCTGGTTTGCTTTATTTATTTGACAAGCCGATTGAAAAATTAACTTATGGTTTAAAATTCGTGAAGGAGGAACACTAAATATGAAGACTCAATTAATCAATAAATTGGTAAGTGGAATAGTTATTATGAATATTTTAAGCAGCAGTTTACCCAATGTTTTGGCAAGGGAAGTGAATTTAGCTAAAGAGGAGGTTGTGTATGGACTGTTAAATTATGACGGAAGCCTTAATGATGCCTATATAGTTAATATTTTTGATCAGGAAGGGGATATTACCGATTACGGTGACTATACTGAGGTTAGAAATATGACATCGGAGACTGAGTTGAAGCTAAAGGAGGGAAGGGTCGACTTTACGAATGGTAAAGATAAGCTGTATTATGAAGGGAAATTAAATAATCAACAACTACCATGGGCAATTTCGATTAAGTATTTACTTAATCAACAAGAAGCAAGCGCTCAAGACTTGGTGGGTCAATCAGGCGATTTGGAAATACAATTAAGGATTAAAGAAAATGAACAAGTGGATCCTTTCTTTTTTAATAATTATGGTCTTCAGGCTACTTTAGTTTTTGATACTGAAAAAGTAAAAGCTATTCAAGCAGAAGAAGCAACTATCGCTAATGTGGGGAAAAACAAACAATTAACTTATACTGTTTTACCTAAACAAGGTGCCAATTTTTCAATCAAGGCTAAAGTAGAAAATTTTGAAATGGAGCCAATCGCTATTAATGGTATCAATATCAATTTGGGATTTGATTTGGAAGATGCCAACTTGCTTGAAAAAATTGAAGAATTACAAAGTGGTGTTAAGCAAATAGATGAGGGGGCAGGCGAATTAAAAGATGGAGCTTTGCAATTAAGTGAAGGGTCTGGTCAATTAGCAAGTGGTAGTCAGCGTTTAGAAGAAGGAGCTGTCAGGGTAAATAACGGAATTGTCACGCTAAAAAAAGGGATTGAGCAAATGCATGCCGGATTAGTGGAGCTCGATAGTCATTCCGAAGAATTGAGACAAGGTTCGGATCAATTTAAAGCACTAATCAATGCATCGAATGATCAATTAAGCTTGCTAGCAGAAAAGTTAGGTAAGCTGCAACAATTAAATCAAGCATCGATCGAAATCCAAGCCGGAATAGGGGAGTTAAATAGTGGGATTACCCAATTGAATCAAAGTGTAGGCTACCAGCAATATACAGCAGCTTTAGGACAGAATGGTTTAGACATGCAGCAATTGCAAGCAGGCAATAATAATGGAATGCAAGCCGTAAACAATTTAAACCTATCCTTATCCAGTGTCGCTTCTCAAATCAGGGCTTCAGAAATTGAGAATAAGGAAGAGCTAGCTGCTCAGCTTGATCAAGTCATTGCTCAGACACAAGCAGCGAATTTGGAACAAGTACTTGCGGCTAACAATGCGATGATTGATGCCACAGCCCAATATTTAGAGACAGTTTCTAGCTCAACTATGCAACTACAAGCAGGTAGTCAAGAGTTGACGACTGCTTATTCAGACTTTCACGCAGCCATTCAAGCAATGGTTAGTACTTCAGATGAGCTAGTAGCTGAACTACCTAAATTAAGTAGCGGTGTGGAAGATTTGGCAGTTAAATATACTCAATTTGATCAAGGACTCGATGATTATACGGGATCTCTTGGAAAGCTTGTGTCCAGTCATCAAGCTATTTTAAATGGTATTAGAAGTTTAAGTGAGGGCAGCGCCTCATTAGTGGAAGGCAGTTCTTCATTAGACGCTAATTTGAATCGATTAGTTAACGCTTCTAATGATTTATATGAGGGCAGCGACAAACTAAAGCAAGGTTCTAATAAGTTTAAGAATAAAACAGCCGGCTTAGATCAAGAAGTAGAGCAAGAAATTGATGCGACTCTTTCTGAACTGACAGGAAATGCCAATCAACCGATTTCTTACGCTTCAAGCAAGAATGGAAAAATCAAGTCCGTGCAGTTTGTCTTGAAGACAGAAAAAATACAAGCAGACAAAGAAGAGCCAGAACTCGAGCGAGAAGAATCGCAACCTTCAGTCTGGGAAAAAATAAAAGATTTATTCCAAAAGAAAGAGGATTAAATAATTCATAAAATATTTATAGTTGTTGAATAATTAGTAGCCTAAAAGCAAAACAGTTCGAATAATCGCTTGAAGGGGTAACTGAGAAGAGGCGATTTGACAAAGATTTAATTTAAAAAATACTAAAACTATAAAAGAAGTTAGACTAAAGTGTCTAACTTTTTTTATAGGAGAGACTATTTTTTCTTAGCATTCAAGTCAATCGACCCAACTAAATAGGAGCGGCAATCAGGATTATTTGATAGCTTCATAATTTCATTATGCGCAAAGGTTTGATTAAAATCGTACAGAAAGTCATTGTTTTTAGTTTTGTAGATATTCAATCCATAAAGTAATAAGAAGGGGTTGGGTTGTAAACTTTCCCCCTTAATCATCATTGTAAATAAAGTTAAATGAATAAATAGGTAGGCTAATACAGAAGGCCATGTGAATGACTGAATCATATAGACCGTCGTCACATTGGAAATCAAAAAAGAGACGGGTTGACCATTGATATCGGTGATTTTATCTTTGGTAAAGTCTTCTATATGATATTGGTCTTGCTGAATATAGGCTTTACGGGCGTATTGCTTTTTCAAATGGGCATAGAGCCATCTACTTAAAAGACCTAAAACGAATAGGACCACGAGGACAATCAATATAACATGAAAATGATTGAGCTTGTATTGATCAAAGTTACTATAGAGTATTTTTAACGTGAACAAAATAATTGATAGGGACATGGAGCTGATATAATAGATAATTTGATAAAGTCTTGGTAAGTCTTTTAACATACTATTCCTTTCTTTTGCCAAAGTAACGTACAAAGTTAGTAAACCATAATATTTAATAAAATAAGAATGATATGCTTCAATCAAAACAATTACTGTTTAATTTTTAAATGTGTAATCGTTTTTAATCTTTTTTCAATTATTTGCTATAATAAGAGAAAAATGACGACGGAGGGTAGTTATGCGTATTGTTCAAATAGTCCTAGCAGAGGATGAAGCGATTCAACGAAAAAACATGACGCGGATGATTGAAGCAGCGTGTCAAACACTCCATATCAAGCCGATTATTACTTGTTATGAATCCGCCGAGGCTTTTTTATTTCATTTAGAAGACCATCAAGAATGGCAAATCGCTTTTCTCGATATTGAAATGGCTGAAATCAATGGCATGGAATTAGCCCATCAATTAAAAGAAAAGGCCCCTTATTTAAAGATTATTTTTGCTACGGCTTATGCGGAATATGCTGTGGAAGGCTACCAAGTAGATGCGCTAGATTTTTTGTTAAAGCCGATTAATACAACAGCAATAGAGCGAGCGCTTTCTAAATATCTGCTGATTCAACCGAAATCTGAACGTTTTCTGGTTGTTGAAGACCTGATAGGAAAGCAATATGTCTTGGAACTTGATGATTTGATCCTGGTTGAGGTTAATAAACGTGAGTTGCGGTTAGTTTTATTAGACCAAGAGCTTTTTATAACAGGGGCCTTAGCTCGTTTTAAAGAGGACTTAGACCAACGGTTTGTAGCACCACATCGTTCTTATTTAATTAATTTGAATCATGTTGAGAGTATTGGGAAAGAAGAAGTCATTCTTTCTTCTGGTGCAAAGGTTCCTCTCTCGCGTCGCTCAGTTAAGACAATTCAAAAGGCTTTTATCGAACATTATAAAGGAAGTGCCTTTTATGGTTAAAGCGTTAGTAAGTTTAGTGCTTTTTGTTTTATTGCTGAGTCTGTGGTATATCTACCGTTTAAGACTGGATTTGCGTTTTCATCAAATTCAGCAAAAGGAATTGGATGACTATGCACTGGAAGTCGAGTCAATCTACCGGCAGATGCGGGGTATCCGGCATGATTACCGCAACCATCTTCAAGTCATTCAAGCCTATTTAACCAGTCAAGACTATCAAGCCTTGGATCAGTATCTGCAAGAACTGACGAATGAAATGAATCAAGTGGATACGATTATTCGGACCGGAAACACCTTAATTGATGCCTTGGTTAATACCAAGTTGACTCGGGCTCAAGCAAAGGGAGTCGACGTTCATGCCAATGCAATCGCCCCTAAAAATCTAAGTATTCATTCGACGGATTTAGCCGTTATTTTAGGGAATTTATTAAACAATGCACTTGAAGCAACCATTCATGCAAAGGATAAGCAGCCGGCCTTTATCCGTTTATACATTGCCCCCTTAAAAAACACTTTTTATATCAGCGTTCAAAACTCCATGGCTCAAAGACCCAGACAGAACTTCTTATCTTTAAAAGCGCTCAACCGGCAAGGCTTTGGATTAAAACGGATTGATGCGGCAGTCAATAAAAATCAAGGCATTGTTAATAGACAATGGGAAGAAGGGGTTTTTGCGACAGAAGTTACCTTGCCTTTGCAAAATGACCACTCATGTCAAAATTAGAACCATTGATGCACTTTCTGTTTTGAAGGTGCATTTTCCTTCTATAATATTGTCAAGAAAAGGAGAGGTGATTGCAATGAGAGACCGCACCCATACTTTAAAATTTTTAGTCACTCGTTTGTGGCAATTTGATCAATGTTTTTTCTTTTATTATTTCCTCGATATTGTATTAAGAATTATGACCCCCCTTTATCAACTATTTGTATCGGTCCATCTTATTTCTATATTAATGAAAGAAAGTGACCTCTTATCCTTTTCAAAGCAAGTGTTAGGAGTCATCGGTGGATTAATTGTTTTGGAAGCTTTAAAAACATTTGTATTGACTACCATAGAAAAGCATAGAGTATCATTTCACATACATATGTTTAATGATGTTTTTGCAGAAAGAGCAAGATTGGATTATCCTCTGTTAGTCGGGTCAGATGCCGCTAAACTCTTTGATAATGCGTCACGGTGTTTAGACCATAGTGAGGAAGCATTGGGTGGTATCATTGCGAACTCTGCTGAAGTGATGATTGCCTTGCTATCCGTTTTAATCTACATCAATGTTTTAGCTCAACTGTCTAGTATCTTTCTCTTGTTACTGGTCGTGATGATCAGTGGCTTATTGGTAATCAAGCATTTCCAAAATAAATTATTAAAGGCTAATCGTCCCCTTCATGTCAAGAATAATACGAAGTTTAGCTATTTGAATCATACGATGGGAGATCAACGAGTGGCTAAAGATGTTCGACTCTATTCCATGAGCGCTTGGTTTAAGGACATTTTCGATCAACTTTGGGCAGACTATGAAAGGATTGTGCGCCCTGAGAATAAATGGAAACGGATTGAAGGGCTCTATGTAATGGGCATGCTAGTGATCATGATGGGCCTTGCATATCATCAAAGTGTGCAAGAGATTCGAGCAGGCCAAATGGAGCCGTCAAACTTTTTGATTTATGCGAGCTTGGTAACCATGATGGCAAGCAGTTTAACCAACTTTATTAATGCGAGCGCCACCTTTTTCTTACAAAATGAAAAGTTAATGGCTCTGTATTATTATTTTAACCAGAGACCCGTCTTGAACCACCAGCCGCACGAAGCAATACCACAAGAAATTAAAACAATCGAGTTTCGTAATGTGACCTACACTTATCCGAATGCGAACCGACCGATTATTAACAACTTCAATTTAAAGATTCATGCTAATGAAAAGCTAGCTATCGTGGGTGAAAATGGAGCAGGCAAAACCACTTTAATTAAATTAATGCTAGGACTTTTAAAACCCGATCATGGTGAAGTATTAATCAATGGCATTGATCGAAGTAAATTTGCTATTGAAGATTATTACCGCCTGTTTGCGCCTGTTTTTCAAGATAATTATCTTTTTACGTTTACGATCAAAGACACTATTCTTCAAGGATATGAGGAAGATTCGCTTCGTTACCACCAAGTGTTCAATCAAAGTGGTATGGCTAAAGTGGTGGCCAGTTTGCCTCACGGCGATCAAACTGCCATTGTTCGTGAAGTAAATAGTGAAGGCATGCAGTTATCCGGTGGACAATTACAAAAATTAAAGTTAGCGCAAGCTTTATACAAAAAGGCTCCAATATTAGTGCTTGATGAACCGACAGCGGCTCTTGACCCGATTAGTGAGAGTGAAGTCTATCAGAATTATTTAGCCTTTTCGAAAGGGAAGATCGCCCTGTTTATATCCCACCGTCTAGCCTCGACCCAATTTTGTGAGCGAATTATATATTTACATAAGGGGCAAGTAGCAGAAGAGGGAAGTCACAAAGACTTAATGCAAGAAAAGGGCGCTTATTATCATATGTTTGAAACGCAAGCTTATTATTATCGGGAGAAGATCACAGAGCCTGAGAGTGAAGAACTTAGTGAGCAAGGAGGATTAATCTAATGACCAAGCGCCAATTATTTCTAAGAACATTTAAAGATATCTGGCAGTACGGTAAGCAAGGGCTTCTTTATAAGTTAGTAATCAGTATTTTTTCTAGTGCCATTCCTTTCTTAAATTTCATCTACATTGCTCAAATCCTAACTCATTTAGCAGCCAAAGATTTCGACCACGTCTATCAGCTAATTGCTCAATACCTCGTGCTCTTTTTAATTTTAAATGCGCTGGTCCATTGGTTAAAACCAATGGTCGACAAAAAACATCAAGCCATACTGCGTAAAATAACGGCTTTACCTAACGAAAAATTACTGGTCATGAATTTCCACTATGCGGATGAGGCGACGATTAAGGAAAAAATCCACCAAATAAACCGTGATCAAATTCAAAATGCTTCCAGTTTCAAAGTTATTTATCATAACACTTACTTATTAGTGGAAGCTCTCGTTCAAATTGTTTTTGCCCTTATTCTTTTAACGCCTTTGTGGCAATTGGATAAAGGGTATCCTTTCAATTGGTTTCATCCTTATAGTTTAAATGGTATACTCATTGTTCTTATTATAGTAGTCATCACGCTTCAGACAATTTGGTCTCAAAAAACCATGCAAGGAGTGGACGAGTTATCCGTTTGGTTACTTAAGACGAATAATGCCTTTAATTATTTGGCTCATAACCTGAGTGAAGTAGAAGCTGGGAAAGAAGTGAGACTGTATCATTTACAAGATAAAATTAAACAGCATACGCAAAGGTATTTGGATGAATATAAGGTGTTTGAGAGAGTGTACTATGGAGGCTTTGGTAAAGTTCGCTTAATCAACAATGTGGGTTCACAACTTGTCACCGGAGCTATTTATTTATTAATTGGGGTACGTGTTATTTCTGGGAATTTATCGGTAGGCTTGGTTGTTCAAATGATTGGAGGGATCAACCAATTGATGGTGTCTTTGATTGAAGCCATGGCGTTTTTAAACATTTTTGCCCAAACAGCTCCCATGCAAAGGTACTATGAATTAATGGATTTACCTGATGAAGAAGCCAAAGGTTCTCTTCCGATTGAAAAAAGACTGGATAATGATTACCAATTGACTGTAAAGAACCTTTCTTTCACTTTCCCAGGTGCTGATCAAGCAACCTTACAGGGTATTACTGAAACGTTTGAAGTGGGCAAACACTATGCGATTGTTGGAGAGAATGGATCCGGTAAGACGACATTCATAAAAGTGTTGATGCGACTTTATGAACCCACTCAAGGAAAAGTTCTATTGAATAAAATTGATGCCGATAAATACGCTTTAAAAGAATTTTACCAATTATTCTCCGTGGTTTTTCAAGATTTCCGGTTGTTAGGACTTTCTATGGCAGAAAATATTGCAGTT
Source organism: Facklamia sp. P12950 (assembly GCF_050409465.1). Classification (NCBI taxonomy): domain Bacteria; kingdom Bacillati; phylum Bacillota; class Bacilli; order Lactobacillales; family Aerococcaceae; genus Facklamia; species Facklamia sp. P12950. Next base: position 6,394 of record NZ_JBNUPK010000010.1, on the reverse strand, counting down.
CGACCAGATTATGATCGCCATCAAGTAAATAATGCGCTTAGAGAACTAGGTCTGAACGATTTTGTAGAAACGCTTGATAGAGGAATTGAAACATATTTAGGCACGGAGTATGATCCTGAGGGGGTCCATGTTTCTGGTGGGCAGGCTCAAAAAATTGCCATGGCCCGTGCCATATATAAAGATGCGCCAGTTTTTATTCTAGACGAGCCGACGGCAGCCTTAGATCCGGTGGCTGAATTTGAAATTTACCAAAATTTTTCCCAAATTGTAAGGGATAAAACAGCCTTCTATATTTCCCACCGTTTGTCTTCTTGCCGCTTTTGTGATGAAGTTCTCGTTTTTGATCGAGGACGAATTGTTCAAAGAGGCAGTCATGAAAACTTGGTTCACCAAGAAGGTAAATACAAGGAGTTGTGGCAAGCACAAGCACAGTATTATCAGTAAACAGTCACAGACATCTCTTGTTTTTGAGATGTCTGTAGTTGTATAGTTTTCGTTTTAAATAGTTGCCTTAAGTAACTCTTGTTCAGAATGATGGAAGGAAAACGCGTTAAAAAGTTTAGGCCCTGCACCCATCCAAACAGGATAGGAAGCACTATTAGCTGAAAATCGTTCATTGCTCAGAGCGAAGTTGATTTTTATTGGCCTGTTAAAGGCAAATTTATTTTTAATATCTAGTCGCTTAAATTTTTAATATAAAGAGAGTTTTAAGCAATATCATCATTTTAGTATTATAATATAATAACGTAAAATTTTTGATGCTGATTAAGATTCACTATGTAATTATAGGATAAGAAGTAATAATGTGAAAAAATTGTTCAACCACTGATAAAAAGTGGCCGGTTTTAGCCACACTATTAATGAGTGTAATAATAAGTGGATTTACGGTTAATGCTCAAAATAAATAGCCATCCAACCAAGAAACTTATTCTATTATAACTGCTTCTGATTATGCACCTTTTGAATTTACCGATGATGAAGGTAATCTTAAAGGAATTGACATTGAAATTCTCGAAGCTATAGCTGATGAAGCCGGCTTCAAGATTGATTATAAAATTATGCCTTCTTCTGGCCTGCAAGCCTTAGAAAGTAATCAAGCAGATGGGATGATTGCTGCTATGGGTATAACTATGAAAGAAAAGAGACCTTTGATTTCTCAGACCTTTATTTTGAAGTAGGCTCGATGTTTACAGTGAAAGAAGATTCGAAGATGGTGGGCGATATTTTGGAAGTTATGCCAAATTTAGCAAATGATGGAATGACCATGGTGGTAACCCACGAGATAGGCTTTGCCCGCGAAGTGTCAGACCGAGTGATCTTCGTGGAAGAAGGCTATGTAATTGAAGATGCCGATACCAATCTAATTTTTAAACATCCTGCCAAAGCCAGAACCAAAGAGTTCTTGGATAAGGTGTTATAATCAATTGCGACTCAGTCTAATTATAGGCTGAGTTTTTAATTGTATCTAACTAGTATATTAAGACGTGTACCTTCTTGAAAATAATATTGTTTAGGAAGATTTAAATATGCAACCCTTAGACCAACTCCACAAAACTATTGCAGACCCAATGAATCAAGCGTATAGTAAAAAAGGTGTTCTGCCACTTTATAAATAATGTAAGAGGAAAGATTAGTCATTGTGAAGCAAGCCCCAAGCAAAAACCAGAGGTCTGTCCCCTCTTTTGGAATGATCCCAGTATGTCTGGTCCAAGCCTTTGTTGCTGCGGCAGCAGCAACGGCTATTTTAGAACTTTTAATTGCTTATGGGGTGGAAGAAGTTATAAGTGCGGGCTGCTGTGGGACTTTAGAAGAGATAGCAGAAAATACTTTTTTAACTCCTTTTAAAGCCTTGCGAGACGAAGGGACTTCCTATCATTATCAAGAACCTACTCGTTTTGTTGAAATGAATTGTCATGCTTTAAAAGCGATTGAACAGGCCCTATCCTACCACCAAATGTGTTAATAACTTTGAAGACAGACGGACTCTACCGTAAAAGGAAGGACATGGTGGCTCATCGCAAGGAAGAAGGGTGAGCTGTAGTTGAGAAGATGATTCCTTTGATGATGCTCTCATTCTTTGATGAGATGCTGTGATGAATCTTTGATGAAAGATACTTTCGCCTTTTTAAGACTTACTTTAGCTTGTGATATAATTAAACGAAATAGAGGAGGAATAATATGCAGGTAAAGATTACAAGAAATGCTTATTTTATGGGGGGATTAATGCCCCTAACTGTCTATCAGGATGGCAAGTCAATTGGGAAAATACATACGAATGAGACAATCACTCTTGAGGTAGTAGAAGGTTCAACTATAGTTGTTAAGCAATTAGGGATGAGAAGCAATCCCCTAGAGGTCAAATCGGGTGATTATATAGAGATTTCAGGTAAACCCTGGTTAGGTCTCCTTCAAGTTGTTCTTCTAATTAGTTTTCTTTTTTTATCATATATTTCAGACAATACTTTTAAAATAATTAGTTATTTTATACTACCGATTCTCTATTTTTCCTCCGTATTTTTAATTGAAAATTTTAAGCTGGAGAAAAAGAAATAAAATCATCCTGTAATTTAGGAACTATTTTGCTATTCCATTTATAGATAATGAGAATCTAATGGCATCAATTATGCAGCTGATCGATGATTTATAGGCGAAAAAACAGGCTAATTGAATCATTATCTTGAGCTGTGTTTCAATCCTATTAAGCATAATGCTGATAAAAGTAACTCTAAGTATGAAGTTAAAAAGATCATTAAAAATAAGCGATTTCTAAGTGTCAAACTTCTGACAGCTCCAAGATGTCTTTTCTTATCCCGAGTCCAAATACTTTAGAAGTTTTGAGTAATAACTCCATTTATTTTAAGTCCCCCTTATAGAAAGGAGAAAAATAAGTGGATTTATATTTCTGAACGTTCGGAAATTCAACTTAAGAAACTTTAGATTAAAGTGAAACAAGTCCCAAATAGAGGACTATAATGAGCTTATTCTTAGCTTAGGAGGCAATTATGTCACAAAACAAATGGACACGCGCAGCGATCTTACAGGATATTAAGGAACAAAAGGTTCAATTCATTCGTTTAATGTTTACCGATATTATGGGGAAAATTAAAAACGTAGAAATTCCAGTCTCACAAATCGAAAAAGCTCTTGATAATAATATGACTTTTGATGGTTCCTCCATTGATGGTTTTGTTCGGATAGAAGAAAGTGATATGTATTTGGTACCGGATTATGATTCTTGGTTAGTTTATAATTGGAAAGAAGGAAGCGGTAATGTTGCTTCTTTAATTTGTGATGTGGAAACAGCCCATCGTCAGCCCTTCTCAGGTGATCCGAGAACTAACCTGAAAAGAGTGCTTACTAAAATGCAAAAACTAGGTTTTACTTCATTCAACTTGGGGCCAGAACCAGAATTTTATCTTTTTAAAAATGATGAGAATGGGAATCCCACCATGGAATTAAATGATAAGGGAGGCTATTTTGACTTAGCTCCGATTGATTCAGCAGAAAATACTCGTCGTGATATTGTTTTAGAGTTAGAAGACTTAGGGTTTGAGATTGAAGCCAGTCACCATGAATGCGGACCTGGCCAACACGAAATTGATTGGAAATATTCAGATGCTTTAACAGCTTGTGATAACATTCAAATTTTCAAATTAATTGTTCGCTCAGTAGCCCATCGTCATAATATGCACGCATCCTTTATGCCAAAACCGGTTTATGGTTTGGCAGGTTCAGGTATGCACTTTAATCTGTCTTTGTTTACAGAAGATGGTAATGCTTTTTATGACCCGGAAGGTAAAGAGGGGCTTTCGCAAACAGCTTATTATTTCATTGGTGGTTTAATGAAGTATGCATCAGCTTACACAGCTATTGTGAATCCAACTGTTAATTCATACAAGCGCTTAGTCAGTGGCTATGAAGCGCCTGTTTATATTGCCTGGTCTGGTCAAAACCGTTCACCATTAATTCGCATTCCAGCTGCGCGTGGTAATTCTACTCGTATCGAAGTTAGAAGTGTAGATCCTTCAGCTAATCCTTATTTAGCCTTAGCTTCACTATTAACAGCTGGACTAAAAGGGATTGAGGAGAAAATTACTCCTCCAGCAGAAGTACGTGAAAATATTTATGAAATGGATCAAGAAAAACGTATGCTTAAAGGGATCTATCAGCTCCCAGCTAGTTTAAAAGAGGCTGTGGATGCACTGAAGACCAGTCCAGAAATAATGGAAAGTTTAGGTGAACATATCGCCAGTAACTTTATTCGAGAAAAACATTGGAATATGAGGATTATTTAAAAAATGTTTCCCAATGGGAACTGGATCGATATTTTGAGACCTATTAATAGAGGTAGAGAAAATAAGGACTTAGCATTCTTTATTGCTTAGTTCTTATTTTATTGTTAAAATCAATAAGTAATTAATAAGAGCGCATCCATTAAAATAGGAGGGCTTAAATGACATGGAAAATAAAACAATTTAATGACTTGAGCACTTACGAACTTTATCAAATATTGCAATTACGGTGCCAAGTATTTGTGGTTGAGCAAAAGTGTCCCTATTTAGACATTGATTATTTAGATATAGAGGCTGATCATTTATTCCTTGAAGAAAATGGGGAAATATTTGCCTATTGTCGATTATTAGCTCCTGGGGTGAGTTTTGAAGAAGCATCAATTGGTCGTGTTTTGGTAAAAGAAGATCAACGGAATCAAGGCTTATCTTATCAAATAATGACTAAAGCTATTGAATTTCTATTTAATCAAAAAAATTATCCTTCGATCAAGCTATCCGGTCAAACTTATTTGATCGATTTTTACAAGGGCTTAGGCTTTCAACCAACTAGTTCAGTTTATCTTGAGGATAATATTGAACACATTGATTTACTGTTAAATAAGAAACTTCATAATGGAGAGAAGGAATGAAAAAATGAAAAAAATGATATTAAGTTTAATTGCAACCGTTGTGCTATTGCCACTAGTCAATCCTATTGATGCTGAGGATGACCAAACAACAGTGGAAGTAACTAGCGAGTATGTATCAAAAAAAGATGACCAAGCAATTATTGAATTTTTACCACAGGCTTATCTTGAAGCTAAGATGGAAGTAAGTGATGAAATTGAAGCCTTTAAAGAAAAATACAGAAAGTTCCGTTTAACGGAAGTCTATCAGGACCTGCTGAAAGAAGACCCGGAAGTTGAGAATTTTACCGGTTATATGTCGGTTGCTTTAAATCAGCTAAACAGTATAGTGGATCAAACTTACCTAGTTTATTTGAGAAACTACCAAGAGCGATTGGCTAAAATCGAACAAGATTTTGAGTTGGGACAATTGCAATTAACAGAAGAAGTTGCCAAGTTTGTTTCGGATTATTCTTTAACAGAGCCTGAGAAAGTAAAAGCTAAAGAATATAGTCAAGAGGAATTATTAACCCATTGGAAAAATTATGCCTATTACCAGCAAACATTAGACTTGGATAAACAAATGGAAAGTTTGTATCAAAAACATTTTGATAATCTTGCTTCATTGCCTGAAGACCAGCAAACTTATGAGGCCAATCGTGATAAAATTCAAGATATGTATCAGGAATTCGTAGATCAATTAGAATTTGCTGACCAAATTAAAAAAAGTGATTTGACTAAGATCAGTGAGTCGCAGGAGACGCTTAGTGATTTATTAGAACAATTAAAAAACATATCGCTTGAGGATGCAATTAAAGAGCAAAAGCTTTTTGAATAAATAGATTTTTATAGCCAGTTTTACTGGCTTTTTTATTACAAATATTACGAATGCGTATTATTCATTATTTTTACACAATGATATGATATACTTTGTAAGTGAAGTCAACCGAATTAATAAAGGAGGATCCATAATGAGACACAAAGCAATCAAGACAAGCCTATTGTCTATTTCAATGTCAGTATTAGCTACAGTAGCAGTTACTCAAATAGATAACTTACCAAGTGTTTATGCCCAAGAAAGTAATTATGCAATCGGTAGTTATACGGTACAGGCCGGCGACGGAGTTTATCGTATCGCGGTTAATCATGGAATGACTATGGATGAGTTGAAGGAATTAAATGGTTTAACTAGCAACCTAATCCATCCAGGAGATGTACTGAAGGTATGGGTGAAGAATGCTCATTCAGTTGTAGAAAATCAGGTAGATATTAAAGAGGAGACAACAGAAACACCTACAACAAAAACAGAAACAAGTCCGACAATTAATCAAAATGTTTCTACTAATCAACCAGCAGTATTTGTATCTCATGCAAAAACTTACACCGTACGTTCAGGCGATTGGTTAGCTAGAATAGCTGACATGCATGGGATTACGGTTGCGCAATTGAAGTCTTGGAATAATCTAAGAAGTGACTTAATTCATCCAGGCAATGTTT
>NZ_JBNUPK010000009.1:0-62831 GCF_050409465.1 Facklamia sp. P12950 | reverse complement strand
CAGAGCGCATGACTGTTAATCATGATGTCGTAGGTTCGAGCCCTACTGGCGGAGTCTTTTTTTTTATAGATTTCTTTTTGCCGCCTTAGCTCAGCAGGTAGAGCGCTTCCATGGTAAGGAAGAGGTCGCCGGTTCAATCCCGGCAGGTGGCTTTTATAAAATAAATAAACAATTTTAAGTTTTATTACGAAGAATTTCTCTTTAACTTCTTCTAATAAAGCTTTTTCTTTTCTTCAATTTATTTTTGAAGAAAGATTTCCCTGTAATACTAGTTAAGTTATAATTTCAAAACTTATATCCACTCACTGTCTTTAAACTTTCATTATTCTTGCTATAATTTCTATTATTTTAACTTGATAATAAAGTAATAAACCTCTAAACTATAAAATGTTGTTAAATAACTTTAAAGGAGTTAAAGAATGAGAGAAAATATTGTAAATGAGTCACAGTTTGTTAAGATCATTGAGTCTTCTGTAAATAAGAAGGTTGGATTGTTCGAACAGAGTAAAGCGCGTTATTTTGTACGTTCTATGTATGCAGGAGCTATGTTAGTATTAGCTACAGCTATTGGCGTTTATGCTGCGGATTATATTAATGTTGGAGCTCCTCATATTGGCAAGTTCGTTTATTCAATCCTATTTGCTTTTGGTCTTTTATTTATTTTATTCCTACATCAAGAATTAGTTACTTCAAATATGATGTATTTAACGGCAGGTACTTATCACAAGTTTATAAGTCCTAACAAGACCGTTCAGATTCTTCTATTTTGTACCCTTGGTAATCTAGTTGGAGCTTTTGTAGCGGCCTTTATCGTTGCCCAAACAGGCGCTTTCAGTCAATTGACTGCTGAAAGCTTTATTGTTACTACTGTAAATGGAAAGTTAGGTAAAGATTTAGCTTTGATCTTCATCGAAGGGATTTTAGCCAACACCTTTGTAAACATAGCAATTGTTGGTTATTTATTGGCCAAAGAAGAAATTGCTAAGATAGTTATTGTTTTCGGCGCTATCTTCATGTTTGTGTTTTTAGGTTATGAACATGTGGTGGCTAACTTTGGATCATTTAGTTTAGTTGCTTTTAGTAATTATCAAGCAGAAGCTCTTCAGTTAGTGCCTGTTCTTTTAGCTTGGACTGTTGCTTGGGTTGCAAACTTTATTGGTGGCGGACTTGTTATTGGTCTCGTCTATGCATGGTTAAATGATGCTGGACTGGCACTTCATGATTAAAAAAATTAAGAAACCCTTGCAGCTTACATTAGCCACAAGGGTTATTTTTTATTTGTTAGGCAGAATGGTTAGTTCTTTATTCGCTAAGTTGATGACTTCACAGCCTGTTTCTGTAACGACAACTAGGTCTTCTATGCGTACGCCCATTTCACCTGGAAGATAGATACCGGGCTCAATTGAAAAAACATTTCCCACTTCTACTTTATTATGATTATGTTGGCTAACATCCCCATATTCATGGACGTCTCTACCAATAAAATGTCCGGTGCGGTGAGTGAAGTATTCACCATAGCCCGCATCTTCGATGATTTTTCTTGCGGTTAAGTCAATGGATGCAAATGACACCCCTGGTTTTACCTGTTTGATAGCCTCTTCGTTCGCTTTTAAAACAGTTTGATAGATTTCTTTATGCTTATCGGACACTTCGCCAAAAAAGACAGTTCGAGTCATATCTGAACAATATCCTTTATAACTTGATCCAATATCAATGATGATACTTTGTCCCACTTGAGGTAAACTATCATCGGTACTATGATGGGGGTCAGCACCATGGGGTCCATAGGCAATAATCGGTTCAAATGAAAAGCCGTCGCATTCGTACTCTTTATATAATGAAGCTAGTTGTTCTTTTATTTCATTTTCACTAGTGGTTGCATCTATCTTTTTAATCAGTGCTTGCATGACTTGATCGTTCCGATGTGATGCTTCCCGCATGATATCAATTTCTTCTTTTGATTTGATAGCACGAATTTTATCCACTAAGGGACTTCCATTTACATATTCAGCATTAGGATGTTGTTTCATCAAGTTAATTAAAAAATGACTTGGCCAGTTTTTATCAATACCGATATTACCAGCCTCTAAAGCTTCAGCTAATTCTTTAATAATGGGTTCTCCATCATTATAATATTTAATAGCTAGATTATCTTTTTCCTTAAAAGTAGGGAATAATTGGTTAAGAATCAGTTGCATTTGTCCATTACGCTTAATTGATAATAATAAAAGTCTTTCACCAGGATCTGTATGGTATCCTACTAAATAATCAATTGTAGAGGGGTCAGATATTAAAAATTGTGAGATATCTTTTTTCTGCATAGCGTCTAGTAGTTTTTTTGTAGCTAATTTGTTCATATTTTTCCTCCTACTTGGTAACTTCTACATAAACTATTATAATAGAAGAAAATGGTTATTGTAATGATTGGAGGTAAAAAATGCAAAAGATATTTATTAGAATGATAAGATTCTACCAAAAATACATCTCCCCCTTAACGCCTCCTTCGTGTCGCTATTCACCAACTTGTTCAAGTTATACCATTCAAGCGATTGAGCGGTTTGGAGCACTTAAAGGTTCTTTAATGGGTTTAGCACGTATTTTAAGATGTCACCCTTTCCGTGAAGGAGGATTAGATCCTATACCGGATCATTTTACTTTAAGAAGGCAGCGGGTCAATAAATAAATTTTACCATGGGTTAATGAGACTATGGTAAAATAGTAATTAAGTTGAAAGTAGGTGAAAGGATGCTAGAGTGGCTCAATCAGTTCCTAGGCAACCATCCATTTGTGAGTTTACTGGATATTTTCATTGTCTGGTTCATTATTTATCGATTAATAGGCTATGCTAAACAATCTCGGGCAATGAATCTTTTGCAAGGAATAGGCTTAATTATTTTTGCCAAATTTGTAAGTCAAGGAATTGGTTTACAAACAATCGATTGGCTATTGGGGCAAGTTATTTCATGGGGAGTAGTCGCCCTTATTATTTTATTCCAAGCTGAATTGCGAAAAGCGTTAGAAAGTTTAGGGAAAATCCTTTTTAGAAATAGACAATCTTCAAGAAATCCGAGTGAAGAGTTAATTGAGGATTTAAAAAAATCCTTACTCTATATGTCAAAGCGTAAAATTGGAGCGCTCATTTCTATTGAAGGTGAAGATTCTTTAGAAGAATATATTAGTACTGGGACAACATTAGATTCTGAAATTTCTAGTCAATTATTAATCAATATCTTTATTCCCAACACGCCTTTGCATGATGGAGCAGTCATTATCAATGACTTTAGAATTGCGTCTGCCTCTTGTTATTTACCGCTTTCGGAAAGTAAATTAATTCCTAAGGAATTAGGAACAAGGCACCGGGCGGCAATTGGACTGGGAGAGAAAACAGATGCTTTGACATTAATAGTATCCGAAGAAACGGGCGCAATTAGTATTGTAAAGAATGATTTTTTACATCGTGATCTAGATAAAGAAGAACTACATGATTTGCTTAACAAATATCTTTATACAGAGATAGAAAAAAAAGACTCAAAAAGTCAAGATTCTAATATGTTTAAAACCCTCTTTAACAGGATGCGCTCAAGTAAAGGAGGCAAAAATAATGAATAAGATATTTGAAAAAAACTGGGCTGTGGGAATTATTTCATTAATTTTTGCTCTATTTATTTATACTTTTGTTACTAACGAAAACAATGCCCGTAATGCAGCCGTGAATTCTCAATTAGCTTCTAGTTTTAATACATCGGAGACTTTGTATAATGTGCCATTATATTTAGGCGATCATCCCGATGATATTTACGTTAGTGATCTTAAAGAAAGTGTGACCGTTCGTCTTGATGGGCCTAAAAATATTTTGAACCAAGTGACACGCGAAAACATTATGGTTCAAACTGAGAAAATTTCTAAAGGTCAAATTGGTGATCGAGAACTATTATTATTAATAGACGGCTTACCCGATGAAATCACTTATACCATCTCGCCTTCTAAAGTAAAAGTAGAGGTCCAACAGCGTAAAGTTGTGACGGTTGCTGTTGAAGTTTCACTTGATGATCTTCAATTAGAATCAGATTTTAAGGTAGAGTCTGTTAATATTGATCCAAAAGAAGTTAAATTAGTAGGCAGTCAAAGAGCCATTAATGCCATTGATTTTGTGGGCATTAGTATTCGCTCTAACCAACCGGTTGCAGAATCCTTTGCAGGTAATTATCGCTTACAAATTTTAGACAAAGATGGAAAGCCTCTCGATGTGAACTCAGAAACAATGGATATTAAAGCACAAGTGAACATTGTCCAAAACTCGAAAGAATTTCCTTTGAAAATTACTGCTATAGGAGAAGATAATACAAAAAATAATTATCGTTATTCCATTGTTGGTCAAGATAAAGTCACATTATTTGGTAGTCAGAAAATCCTTAATCCGATTAAAGAAGTAGAACTTGTTGTAGATGTTTCCGAACAGACAGAATCAGGTCAAGTTATAGGGTTACTGAATTTACCGAGTGGTATTTCGAGCGCGAGTATCAATGAGGCTAAAGTAGAAGTTATAATCGAGCCAGTGAAATTAAGTCAATAGTAACGTAATGAAAAGATTTAAGAAAGCTCACTTATAAGATTTAAAAAGGAGAAGAAAATGGGAAAATTTTTTGGAACGGATGGTGTTAGAGGAGTTGCTAATCAGGAATTAAGTCCAGAACTAGCATTCAAATTAGGTCGATATGGAGGATATGTTCTTTTACAGCACGCTGAATCTGTTGAAACACCAAGAGTCTTAGTTGCAAGAGATACACGTGTTTCTGGACAAATGCTAGAAGCTGCTTTAACCGCAGGTCTTTTGTCAGTTGGGATTGAAGTGATGCAATTGGGTATTGTACCCACTCCAGCCGTAGCCTATTTAACTAAAACGCAAAATGCTGTAGCGGGGATCATGATTTCTGCTTCACATAATCCTGCAGAAGATAATGGGATTAAATTTTTCGGTACCGATGGTTTTAAATTATCTGATCAGCAAGAAGAAGAAATAGAAGAACTACTAGATTCAGAAGAAGATAATTTGCCTCGACCAGCCGCTGAAGGCTTAGGCTTAATAGACGAATTCCATGAAGGAACTATAAAATACCTGAACTTTTTACAATCAACTATTTCAGTTGAATTAAGTGGATTGAGTGTCGCTATTGATGCGGCAAATGGAGCCACTTCACCCTTAATCAATCAATTATTTGCTGATTTAGACACTGATTTTTACACCATGGGTGATCGACCTAATGGGATAAACATTAATGATCAGGTTGGATCAACTCATCCAAAAGCTTTGCAAGAGCTAGTTAAGGAAAAAGAAGTGGATCTAGGATTAGCCTTTGACGGTGATGGAGATCGTTTAATTGCAGTTGATGAAAAGGGAAATCTAGTTGATGGAGATAAGATACTCTTTATTTGTGGAAATCATCTGAAGCAAAAAGGACGATTAAATGATAATACGATTGTCTCAACGGTTATGAGTAATATAGGTTTCCATAAAGCTTTAGAAGCCAATGAAATGGTTGCAATAAAAACGAATGTTGGAGATCGCTATGTTGTAGAAGCTATGCGTGAAGGTGGTTATACCTTAGGTGGTGAACAATCTGGACATATCGTCTTCTTAAATTTAAACACAACAGGAGACGGTCTATTAACAGCCGTACAATTAATGGCTGTTATGAGTGAAACGGGGAAGAAACTATCGGAATTAGCAGAAGAGGTCATCATCTATCCGCAAAAGTTAGTCAATGTTCGAGTTAGAGATAAACATACTGTTTTAGAAGAAGCAAAAGTTCAACAAGCCATTGAATCGGTTGAAAAAGAAATGGCCGGTGAAGGAAGAATTTTAGTTCGCCCAAGTGGAACGGAACCATTACTGCGAGTAATGGCCGAAGCTCCGACCGACGAATTAGTGGATAAGTATGTGCATAAAATTGCAGATGTTATTCGCCAAGTTAGAGGGATTGAATAAAATAAGCGCTTCATGAAATAGAATTTTCATGGAGCGCTTTGTTTTATTAAGCTAAACTAGAAAACTTTCGTCGATAAGCTGAAGGGGTCATATGATTACTTTCCTTAAATGTTTTTGAAAAGTGTGAAGGAGAATGAAAGCCAACTATATCAGAAATTTTTGAAATCGTAATAGACGTTTGAGCTAACAGTTTTTCTGCTTCAGACAGTCGCACATGAATTAAATAATCAATGGGAGAAAGTCCTGTTTGTTGTTTAAACAGTCTAATCATATAGTATTTATTGATATCAACAATATCAGAAAGCTGTTCAAGAGTTACTTTTTCAGAAAAATGTTCACGAATATAGTTTTTGATTATTTCGATTTCTTGGTGACGCACTTGAATAGAGGAGTCTTTAATGGACAGTTCATGGTGCCTCAGCACATGAACCATGACACACTCAATTAGTTTTCTTAAAACAAGTTCAGACCCTCTAAAGGGTTGTTTATATTCGATAAGGGCAAGATCTAAGTAATTTTTAATGGTCTGCGATTGATCGCAAACGATAAAAATATTATCCATTGATTCAATTTCAGCAGATGAAGTAAACAAAATTCCGGAAATTTCAACACGAAACCATTCTAATTTACGGATTGGTTGGATTTCAATCGAATGGTTAGGATTTAGGATGATGATATCACGTTTCTTAAAACCACCTATTTTCTCTTCAGAGATGAAATCAGCTGCCCCTTTATGAACATAAATTAAAACCAATTTATCTGAAGATTGGACTGTGAATCTTTGACTGGATGTGATTTTTTCGGATTGAATACTGTCTAGTTTAACAGAAGCTGAATTAATATTAGAAATATACATAGCGACCCTCCTTATTTTATATCTTCCCTACAATATATCATTTTAACAATATTATACACTAATTTTATTCCGATTGGTATAGTTAGAGTATTAAAAATTTTATATGATATTTTATTAATAAAAAGAAGCTTAACCATATAAGATTAAGCTTTGTGATATAAATTTTTTTAAACTTAATGAGAAATCATTTGAAAAACTTATTAAAACAATAAGAAAATCTTATATAATCAAAAAAATGGAATAGATGGACAATAAGGGTTATTTAAAATAGAAATAAGATACTAATAAAATCCTTTAAAATCAACTGTTAAAAGAAAAAATATTCTTTTATTTAGTAGCGCTTCAAGGATTATGGAGTCGTTTTATTTTGCATAAAATACTCTGCATAAAGATTGAGCCAGCGAATAATTTTATGATCAAATAATGTCAAGATGTCTGCATCGGGAATAATTAATAGATGGCGAATTAGAAAGGCCCCTTGATAATAGATTGATTGAATAAAATCGGAATTTTCATAAAGAGTGGTGGCGAATTCAGTGAGAATATACGCCAATGGGACGGTATCTTTTTTAATAACTGTTAATTTACCAGCTTCGAAGGCCACTTCTTTAGAAGTGGTAGTTTGCTCGGACAGCTCAGAGGTTTCGGATTTTTCCTGAGTTGTCGTTATTTTTTCTTGATTATGATTATCATTATCTTCTTGATCGTTAGTGACGGTTGTTAATTGATTGCTTGTGATTGTTGACTCATCTTTACTAGCTTGACGACTTGTTTGAGTACTTTCATTCGGATCGAAAGTAATCGGTGGAGTAGGAGCAATCACTTCCTGGGTGGTAGTTGTTGATTCATCCTCGGGTTTTTCAACGCTGAAGGTTTGTTTGTTGCTTGGGTTTTTAACGGGATTAGTCTCAACTGGACTGGATAGCCTGTGGAAGCCTGAAGCTTGCGTTTCAATATAGGGAGATTTGATGCTGATGATAAAAAAACACATCAACATTATAAAGCATAGAATAGTCTTTGAATGGTTTAATTTTAGCTTGTTTTTCTCACACACTTTTATGCTCTCCTCCCTAATGATTTGTTAATACTAGTTTATCATTAATTATTTAATTTATGTGGTTTGTTACCTGAATGTTGCCAGCTTGAGAAGAATGTCATTTAATGTTGCTTTGTTAAATATATATTTAATGATAAACTATTTAAAAGAAAAAAGCCTAATACTTAAGGAGGATTTATTATGAGAGTTGAAATCTATAACAGTTCAGAAGAGGCATCATTAAGAGCTTTAGAAATATTCAAGCTTAGTCAGCAAGAGGGGGCTGATGTATATGGTATGGCGACTGGATCGACCCCGGAAAGATTATATGAGCTTTTAAGTCAGTCGGATATGGACTTCAGTCAGGCTGTTGCAATTAATTTGGATGAATACGTTGGATTAGATGACGAGAATCCTCAAAGTTATGCTTTCTATATGAATGACCATCTCTTCAAAAACAAACCCTTTAAAGGCTCTTTTATTCCGAATGGACAGGCTAAAGATATCGATGCTGAGTTAGCTCGATACGATCAAGTAATTAAAGACAATCCGGTTGATTTGCAACTATTAGGCTTGGGTTCGAATGGCCACATAGGGTTTAACGAACCTGGGTCCGATTTAGAAGCTGGCACATCCCTAGTGAGTCTGACGCAATCTACAATTGATGATAATCAACGTTTTTTTGGTTCTAAAGAAGAAACGCCTACCAAAGCAATTACGATGGGTGTGGGAGCTATTATAAAAGCTAAAAAAATAATAATTATGGCCTTTGGTAGTCAAAAGGCTCAAGCTGTACGAGGTATGATTGAAGGCCCTATTACATCAGACTTACCGGCTAGTGTTTTACAAAAGCATCGGAATGTTTACGTACTCTTAGATAGAGAAGCGGCATCCTCATTGACTCGTTAAAGTCTAAGAATAAATAATGGTGCTTCATCTTCGCTGATATTAAGTGTTAAAGATAATAGCTTTATATTCACTCTTTTATTGCAATCGCTTATAATAGATTTATATGAAAGGATGTGCTAAGGATATGTTTATGTATATTTTGTTAGGTGTAATAGGTATAATCGCTCTTTTTTGGGTAGGTGTTTATAACAATTTAATTAAAGCTCGTAACGGGGTAGAAGGTTCTTTTAGTCAAATTGACGTTCAACTTCAAAGAAGAAACGATCTGATACCGAATGTGGTTGAAACAGTTAAAGGATATGCTGAGCACGAACGCCAAACACTAGAAAATGTGACCAAAGCGCGTCAGCAGTTAGTTAATCTACCTGCTGATGCAAGTCCAGAAATGATCAATAGCAAATCTAACAGCTTAACTTCAGCATTATCACGTTTGCTTGTCGTAGCGGAACAATATCCTGATCTAAAAGCGAACGCTAATTTTCAAGAATTACAAAGATCACTTGAAGATACAGAAAACAAGATTGCAGTTTCTCGCCAACTTTATAATTCAAGTGTACAAACCTATAATGAGAAGGTTCAAGTTTTTCCTAACAATGTGGTAGCGGGAGTCCATGGATTTGGCGAGAAAACTTATTTAGAAGCTCCAGAAGCTGCTCGTCAAGCACCTCAAGTCTCTTTTGACTAATAATTTTATGCCTTCTTTAAAATTAGGCTTTGCATTGGAAATCAAAGAGAGTAGAATGTGAGTTACCGATCTTTAAAAGAAAGGAGGTAGAGAATGAATCGGATTAATCTTTATGTGCATTATGATGCCGTTACTAATTATTTTATGACGCGAGGAATAAGTCTAAAAATAATGGATTTCAATCGTCAATATTTACCACAAAATATTATTTTAGCGAATGCACCGGAAGAATTCGGTCGTTTTGACGTTCAAACGGATTTTAAAATTCTACGCAATCAGACAGAAGTTTTAGACTATTTTGAACTTTGTCAAAAAGAAGGGCGTCGAATGTCTAATTGGATTGATTTCGATAGTATGGAATTGATGCACCAATTAACCCCCGTTGAAATTTCAGAACTACTCTACCTTTTTCACGCTAATAAAGCCTTGAGATCACCTTTCTTTTATAAGTTGCAAAATAACTATGTTTATTTAACCATGTCAAATGGCCTAAATAAAACATATTATCGGCATATGTCTCACTTTTATGGGCGCTTTGCTCGGGCTCTAAGTGAACATCTGTCTAACATAATCAATGAAAATGTTGGGTGGTTTACAAGACGGAAAAAAGTAATAGCACCAATGCCCGTTAGACTAGTAGAGGAATTAAGCCCCCTATTTATGAATGGGTTAAAAATTGATTTAAAACAAGCCATTAAAGAAAATGATACTTGGAGTATCCCTCTATATATAATTGAGGATGAATTAACTTATTTAACACGTAATTTCGATCGTAAAGATGCTGTTGGACAGATAATTTACCAAGAATCAACCAGTCAATGGCGCATCGAAGACTTAAGCCAACAGTTGGAAGACAAGACGGAGGGAACTCAATGAAAATAATATTACTATATGGTGGGCAAAGTGCTGAGCATGAGATCTCTATTATTTCAGCTCATAATATTTCGCAAGCAATTATGTACAATTTATATACAGTGCAGCCGATTTATATCACCAAAGATGGGCAATGGATTCAAGGGCCGGAAATGAATGAACCTTCTTTAGGTGATCAGCAATTAATATTTAATGAATCCGATCATGCAAAGTGGTCAACCACAAATACACCTTCAAAAGGAGTGGTTATAAAACCGGGAGAGATTCAAGAGGAGGATGCCATAGTCTTTCCTGTTTTACACGGTCCTAATGGTGAAGATGGCACTATTCAAGGCTTTGTAGAAGTTTTAGATATGCCATATGTTGGAGCAGGGATTACCGCTTCAGCAAATGGTATGGATAAAATCATTTCTAAATCTTTATTTACCCAAGCAGGCATTCCTCAAGTTCCTTATGTTTCCTTTGATGATGTAGAGTGGAAAAATCAGCAAGAAAACTTAATTATTAAAGCTGAAGGAACATTACTGTACCCAATGTTTGTCAAGCCAGCTAATATGGGATCGAGTGTTGGGATTTCTAAGGCTCAAGATAAATATCAGCTAATTGAAGCAGTTAATGAAGCTTTGAAGTATGACCGTCGCATTGTGGTTGAGCAAGGAATTAGTGCTGATGAGTGTGAAGTAGCCGTTTTAGGTAATGAAGATATTCACGTGTCTTGTGTGGGACGATTGGTAAAAACCCAAGATTTCTACGATTATTCCGAAAAATATATTAATAATACGGTTGAAATGGAAATTCCAGCTGATTTACCTGAAAGTCTATCTGAAGAAATTCAAAACTATGCGAAAAAAGCTTATCGGGTGATTGATGGTTCTGGATTAGCAAGGGCCGACTTTTTTGTCACTGCTAACCATGATATTTACATTAATGAGCTAAATACCATGCCAGGATTCACCCAATACTCGATGTATCCAAGTCTTTGGAAAGCAACAGGCTTAGAATATCGGGACTTAATTGAAGAACTCATTCAATTGGGGTTGAGCCGACATAAAACAAGGTCTCAAATGAAAAGTTATAAAAGTTAGGGAGCGAGTCTTTGAAAGCAATTCAAATTAACGAAATCATCAAGACTTTAAAACTAAATCCGTTTAATTATCAGCCAGTCTTAGGTCAAGAAATTACTAGTGTAGAGTTTGACTCACGTAAGGTCAAAAAGGCTAGTCTTTTTGTGCCATTAGTAGGGGGTACTACGGATGGTCATGACTATATTCAAAATGCAATAGATAATGGTGCCATCGCTTGTTTTTGGTCACGTCCTATAGAAGAAGCACCCTCTGAACAATTAATTGTTATCAAGGTTGAAGATACATTAGCGGCCTTTCATCAATTAGCAAATTATTATCGTCATCTTATTCAGCCTATTGTGATAGGTATCACAGGGAGTAATGGTAAAACAACTGCTAAAGACATGACAGCCATGAGTTTAACTTCAAAATATAGTGTCCATAAAACCCAAGGGAATTATAATAACGAAATTGGTATGCCTTATACACTATTGCAAATGCCTGAAGATACGCAGGTATGTGTCTTAGAGATGGGGATGAGTGACTTTGGAGAAATTAGTCGATTAAGTAAAATCGCTGAGCCTGATATTGCTGTAGTGACTATTATCGGAGAGAGCCACTTAGAATTTTTAGGGAGTCGGCAAGGCATTACACAAGCAAAATTAGAAATATTAGATGGTCTCACTTCCAATGGTATTTTCTTATACCCTGGCAATGAGCCTTTAATTGAAGCAGAGTTGCAAAAAAAACAGGTTAAAATTAAAAGTTACTGCTTTGGTTTTGAAAAAAGTGATGATTTTTATGCTTACGCTATTAATCAAGAATATAATAAAACTTTTTTCCGCACGAATATTGATGAAAATGTGCTATGTTCGATCCCAATCATTGGAGCCTATAATGTTACTAATGCTTTAATTGCTCTAAGCATTGCTAAACTATTAGAAGTTCCTACCGAACAAGCTATTTTCCAATTATCACAATTTAAACTGACAGCCAATCGGGTACAATGGTTAACCACTAAAAATGGCGCTAGACTTTTAAATGATGCTTACAATGCCAGTCCAACTTCCATGCGAGCTGTTTTAAATACTTTGGCTGATGTTGAAGTAGAAGGTGCGGGCCGTAAAATTGCTGTTTTGGGTGATATTAGGGAGTTAGGAGCCAAAAGTGAAGAATATCATCGTAGTTTAAAAGATTCACTGGACGTAAGCGTGTTAGATAAGGTATACTTGTTTGGCGACCAGATGGCTTATTTATACGATGAATTGCAAAAAACTTTTGCAAAGGAACAGTTGTTTTATGAAAAAGCAGATCATCAACGTTTGATAGACGCTCTTAGTATAGAGACATCAAATGAAGATGTCATCCTAGTTAAGTCTAGCTTCGGTGTTGACTTACTGAGCGTTGTGACGGCGTTAACTGGAATCAAAACACAATGATCAACCATAAGGTTTCAAAACTTTATAAACAGATGATAGTGGGGCTGGGGTAAATACCCAGTCCCTTGTTGAAATTCTTATCAATAGAAGAAAAGGAAGAATTATTTGAAATTTAAAGATTTACAATTAGATGAACGATTAGTTAAAACACTTGATGAGTTAGGTTTTGAAGAGCCAACTCCCATCCAGCAAAAAGCAATACCTGTAGCACTGGAAGGCCGTGACTTAATCGGTCAAGCGCAAACAGGAACAGGAAAAACAGCAGCCTTTGGTCTGCCTTTATTAAATAAACTGGAAACTAACCATGATAATATTCAAAGTTTAGTGGTAGCTCCAACAAGAGAACTCGCTATCCAAGTTCAGGAAGAGTTATTTCGTTTAGGAAAAGGCGTTCGTTCGCGTATTTATGTGGTCTATGGTGGCTCACCAATCGGTAAGCAAATTGAGCGTATTAAACGTAATAAACCACAAGTTATTGTGGGGACTCCAGGACGACTACTAGACTTAATCAATCGAAAAGTTTTGAAATTAGAGCATGTACAAACTTTGGTTTTAGATGAAGCCGACGAAATGCTAAATATGGGTTTTATTGAAGATATTAAGTCAATTGTTTCTAAAACACCTCAAGCAAGACAAACGTTACTCTTCTCAGCGACTATGCCACCAGCAATTCGAAACTTAGCAGATCAATTTCTTAAATCACCAGCTCATGTACATATTGAAACAAAACATGTAACAGCAGACTTGATTGAGCAATTTTATGCTAAGTGCCGTGACGATGAGAAATTTGATGCCTTATCACGTTTTCTTGACGTTCAAATGCCTAAGCAAGCGATTATCTTCTGTCGGACTAAAAAGCGTGTCGATGAAGTCGGCCGTGGTCTAAAACTAAGAGGTTACAATGCAGAAGTGATCCATGGTGATATTACTCAACAGAAACGGTCTAGCGTGATTAACGCCTTCAAAAAAGGCAATGTAGAACTCTTAGTCGCAACTGATGTTGCCGCCAGAGGATTAGATATTACAGGCGTTACTCACGTCTATAACTATGATATTACGCAAGATCCTGAGTCTTATGTTCACCGTATCGGGCGTACAGGGCGTGCAGGCAATGAAGGTTTGTCATTAACCTTTGTCTTACCGACTGAAATGCCTTATTTAAGAACCATCGAAAAATTAGTCGGTAAACAAATGCAACCGATGAAACCACCAACCATTCAAGAAGCACAACAAGGACAAATCCACCAAATTATCGAACAGATTAATGAGCAATTAGAAGGCGACCAGGTTAATCATAGTCGGCAAAATGCTAAACTACTTTTAGCTAACTATGAAGCGGAAGATTTAGTAGCAGCCCTTTTAGGACAAATTGTTTCAGAAAGCCGTGAAATTGCCGTTTCGATTTCACCACAAAAACCATTACCAAATGCAGACCGCAAAAAACGGAATAATCGTGACAACTATCGCAAAAAGTCTGGCAAATCAAACCGCAATAAATATTCCGGTGGTAATAAAGGCAACTATTCAAAGTCTAACAAGAAAAATTTTAAGATGAAGAAAAAAGAGCGTTAATATTTGAGGTATTATAATGGAGATAGGAATTGATATTGTAGAAATTGATCGGATTGCTAAGGCCCTAGCTAGACACAAAGCTTTTCCAAATAAAATATTATCAGATCAAGAACTACGAGTATTTGATAAATATTCCTCTCAGCGGCAGCTCATTTATTTGGCTGGCCGCTTTTGTGCTAAAGAGGCTTATGTTAAAGCTATGGGTACAGGGATTGGACACTTGAAGTTTTCTGATATTTCAATTATCAATGACGAGAGAGGACGACCTAAGATTACAGCAGGTCCAATAATAAAACATGCCAAAGTATCGATTAGTCATGGTCAAGATTACGCAACGGCTATGGTTGTAATGGACTGTGATCAGCAAACAATTGACCAAGCCTATCAAAAATTTATAAACAAGTCGTAAGGAGTCAAAAAATGTATCGAGCAAGTGAGCACCGCCCAACGCAAGCAGTCATTAGTTTAGAAAACATTAAACATAATATCAAGCTATACCAAGATAAGAAAGCTTCACATCAACAAATATATGCAGTAGTTAAAGCCAACGCTTATGGACATGGAGCAATTCCAATTGCTAAGGCAGCCATTGAAGCAGGTGTGAATGGATTGTGCGTTGCCACAGTAGATGAAGCCATCCAACTCCGCAAGCTGGGTCTGACTAAAATACCAATTTTAGTAATGGGCTTAACATTACCCTATGGAATAGCCGAGATTTTATATTATGATTTAACGATTACTGTTTCAGATTTAAGCTTTTTTGACCAGTCTTTCCACCAGCTTAAAAAGAATCAGCAAGAGAATCTGTTGAAAGAGAATCCATTAAAATTTCATTTGAAGCTGGATACGGGGATGTCACGAGTGGGGTTAAGGACCAAAGAAGAAGTACTAGCCTTTGTTGAAGGCGTTAAAGCTTATTCGTGGCTAAATTGGCAAGGGGTTTTCACTCATTTTGCAACGGCTGGTGGTGGCCCCTTAAGTTATATTGACTATCAATGGGAGCGTTGGCAAGCTTTAATTTCTTATATTCCTGATTTTGTGTCTTTAAGACACTTTGATAATTCAGCCATGGGACTTTATCCTGCAATTGGCGACCGATCAGATATTATACGCTTAGGTATTTCCATGTATGGTCTCAATAGTAGAGACTGTGTCCCTGAAGATTTAGTGACGGACCAGCAAATTACTGATTATCATTTAGATAAAGAGGGTTTACGCAGTAAAAATTCTACAAATGAACTTAATTTGAAGCCAGCATTTCAATTGTTGTCTGAATTGTCCTATGTGAAGAAAGTTGAAAAAGGAACGCGTATTTCTTATGGAGCAAGCTATGAAAGTCCAGAGGATGAATGGATTGGTACTATTCCGATTGGCTATGCCGATGGTTGGCTTCGCGCTTATGCTAAAATTCCTATTTTGGTAGAAGGATATGCATGCCCTGTTTTAGGTGTGATTAATATGGATCAATTAATGATTCGTTTACCCAAGGAATTCCCTGTGGGAACGGAAGTGACAATAATCGGTCAAGATGGTAAATATTATAATCACCCCTCTTTGTTGGCACATATGGCAGGAACTATTTCCTATGAAATATTATCATGTATTAGTGAAAGAGTTCCTCGAATTTATATATAGGAGGATAATATGTTAGAAGTAGCTATGAAAACAGTGGGTCCTATGCAGGAAAATACTTATGTAGTGATTCATCCCAATCAAGAGGTCATCCTTTTTGATCCGGGTGCAGAAGCGGATAAATTAATTGAATGGATTGATGGTCAAGGCTGGAAACCGAAAGCTATTCTTCAAACCCATTGCCATTTTGATCATATTGGTGGTTTAGACCAATTGAGAGATTATTATCACGTTCCAGTCTATGTACATACATTAGAAGCTGATTTCCTCGGTGATCCAGCCTTAAACTTGTCTACAATGCTTACTCAACCGATTATTCAGCGTAAAGCTGATCATCTTTGGGAAAGTATGGGGGAAGTTTCAATCGCTTCTTTTAAGTTTGAAGTGAAGCATACACCCGGACACAGTCCAGGTCATGTGATTTATCTATTTGATGAGGATGAATTTGTGATATCTGGTGACCTTGTTTTTGCAGGCAGTGTTGGACGTACGGATTTACCGAATGCTAGTCATCAACAATTAATGGAAAGTATTCAACGCGAAATTTTACCTTTGAGTGATAATTATCAGTTGTACCCTGGACATGGCAACCCAACGTTTGTAGCCCAAGAGCGTCAGAATAATCCTTATTTTCCTAAATAATTATAAAATCCCCGTTAACTCTTCTTCGATTAGAGGTTAGCGGGGATAAATATTTTAAATGTACCAGAATTCAACCGTGTATTTACGGCGTTGCAAATCTTGAACGAGGTTTTGAAAGGTAAGACGGCTAGTATCTTGGTGGATTTGAAAGAGGATATAGGAACGGTTGTTAAAATCGGTCTTATCAATGGTCATTGAGGAAGAAATATCGCAATAACGGTTAACTAGACGGGCAATCTTAGTGAGATTGCCCTTTTTACCGAGGGCTTCTACTTTTAATATATAGCCTACGACCGGCATATCCCAAGCTTGATTTAAAAAGCTCAGAAAGTTTGTGTGTTCCACAATCCCTAAAAAGGTATGTTCCTTACTTAAGACAGCAACATAGGGTAGGTCTTTTATGGCAAAAAACAATTCCAAAATTGAATGGTGAATACGGATAATTTTGGTGGTGTTTTTTAAAAAGCGGGTCACGGGTAAAGAACTAAGATCAGCGTCAGGATGATGAAATTTATATTGATAAATATGGAAGCGGTAAATGTTACCACGGAAAATGGATTGGCTATCATCTACCACCGGGGCGCAACGAAGATTATTTTTTTCTAATAATTCAATAGCTTCTAGACAAGTGCATGTTTCCGGTAGAGTGAGAAGGGCATTTTTGGGTGTCATTAAGTCTTCAATCATTAGTTTCTCCAATTCTTTACTAATTATTTAGGTAAAAGTTGGCATCTACTCTCCTATTTTATCATAGTAATTAAAATGCGCAATCGTTCTCTCATAGTTTTTTAATAATTTGCTAGTTTCTATCCAGATAAAGTGTTGCTTTTTATATTGAAATTACCTATTATAAAAGTAGTCGAAATTTTTAGATGCATAAAGGAGAAATGAACTTAACTATGGACTCTTCGGAGAATTCACTGATAGCGCAATTAGTCTTAATTTTATGTTTAACCGCAATTAACGCTTTTTTCGCTGCAGCAGAAATTGCTTTTGTTTCAATTAACCAATCGAGAATGAGAACGTTAGCGGAAGAAGAGCAGAACAAAAAAGCACAACGAGTGCTGAGATTAATCGATAATGCAGATGATTTTTTAGCGACCATCCAAGTAGCAATTACTTTGGCAGGTTTCCTTTCATCTGCGTCAGCTGCAACAAGTTTTGCAGATTATATAGTAAGATGGATACCATTTTTTCCGGGTGCGAAGTCACTTTCAATAGTGATAGTAACGGTCTTGCTTTCTTATGTGACCTTGGTCTTGGGTGAGCTTTACCCTAAACAAATCGCTTTACAAATGCCTGACAAAGTAGCTATGGCTACTAGCGCCATTGTTGAATGGGTTCAAAAACTATTCACTCCATTTGTTGCCTTATTATCGGTTTCTACTGGCTTTTTAAAGCGGTTAACACCTATTGATTTCAATGCTGATAACGACCAGTTTACCCGTGAAGAAATGGTGGCTATTCTAACCCAAAGCCAACAAGAAGGAACAATCGATTTAGCGGAGTATTCAATGCTTGAAGGAGTCCTGTCGCTTGACTCTAAGCTTGCAAGAGAAGTCATGGTTCCACGGACCGACACACAAATGGTTGATATAGAAGATGAGTACGATGAAATTCTCACAACTATTTTAAATAGTCCTTTTTCACGTTTGCCTATTTATGAAGAAAGTAAAGATAATGTCATTGGTGTGCTCCATGTTAAGCAATTATTAAAAACGGCCAGTCAACAAGGTTTTGATCAGATTGATTTTTTAGAAATTGCTAACGATCCTCTATTTGTCCCTTCTACGGCCTATATTGATGACTTGCTGTTGGAATTCCGTCGAGAAGAGACCCATATGGCTATCTTACGAGATGAGTATGGTGGTGTCGAGGGAATCGTTACTCTTGAAGATTTAATTGAAGAAATAGTAGGTGATATCAATGATGAGTCCGATATTACCGCTTCTGTCGTTCGCAAGATCGATGATATGAATTATTACATTAATGGCGTTATGACCTTAGAAAAGTTCAATCATTATTTTGATGAGCACTTAGACTCAGAGGAAGTAGATACTATCGCTGGTTTGATGATTCAAGTGATTGGCTATGTACCAGATGATGACGAGCGTACATCAGTCAGAATGAATGACTATGTCTTAACGACCAGTAATGTTGAAAATGGAAGAATCCGTGGTATTCAAGTCACTCATGATTCAGCCTATGCTTTAGAAACAGATTATAGTCTCTATGAATTTGAGCACGATAGCGATCGTCGGGATAATGACTATGGTTTAGATACTGAAAAAAAATAAAACAAACCGCAGTGAACGAGTGAGTCAAAAGACCTTCTCGTTCACTCTTTATTTATAAGGAGATGAAAGTATGTTAAATGAAATGATGCATCGACCGGTAGTGATGGAATCCATCGTTCAATTTATGCGAGAGGGTCAATTGCCTTTTGAAGGACAAGTTGCAGAGATAGAAGCCTATGCTAACGAGAGAGGAATACCCGTCATTCCTCATGAAACAGCAAAGTTTATTGATTTTTTATGTGCAAGTCTTCAACCCCAGCGCATTTTAGAAATCGGAACAGCTATTGGTTTTTCTGCTAGTTTAATGGCTCAGCACTTACGAAATGATGGACACTTAACCACCATTGACCGCTACCCTGATATGTATGAAAGGGCAAAAGAAAATTTTGCTAAACAAGGGCTAAATAATCGTATTGAACTTCTTGAAGGAGATGCAGCAGACTTATTGCCCCAGCTAGATGAGGCTTATGATCTTATATTTATGGATTCCGCCAAGGCAAAATATATCGAATTTTTACCTGAGTGTATGCGTCTTTTGCGACTTGGAGGGATCTTGATTATTGACGATGTTTTTCAAGGAGGAACCATTTTACACGACGAAAAAGAGATTCCCAAACGGGTTCGTAAAATTCATCGTAAACTCAATGAGTTGCATCAAGTAGTTTTAACTTCCAAAGAACACCGTTCTTGTTTAATTCCTTTAGGAGATGGTTTGCTAATGATTCGTAAAGAATCAGATAAGATTGATTTTTAAAGCCAAAAACAAAGCAATTAAAAGTGTCGTATTTTGACTATTTACATGATAAAGGTATAATATGCATAGAAGAAAAAAGGAGTCGCAAGCTCAATAATAAACCCTTCCTCGTTAATTTTTTTATGAGAAGGAGATAAGGAGTGAAACAGCGTGAAATTAATTCTTGTTGTGGACGATGAGAAACCAATCTCAGACATCATTACATTTAATTTGAAAAATGAAGGATTTGAAGTAGAGACAGCTTATGATGGTGAAGAAGCTCTTGAAAAGTTTGCTGAAAAATCACCTGATCTCATTTTGTTAGATCTAATGCTCCCTAAAATTGAGGGACTCGAGGTGTGCCGTGAGATTCGAAAAACCAGTTCTGTGCCAATTATTATGTTAACCGCTAAAGACTCTGAAATCGATAAGGTTTTAGGCCTAGAGTTAGGTGCAGATGATTATGTGACAAAACCTTTTTCAAACCGTGAGTTGGTTGCTCGTGTTAAAGCTAATTTACGTCGAAATACTGTAAGAGAAGAAGAACTAGAAGCTGCTCAAAATAATGACATCGAAGTGGGAGACTTGATTATTCATCAAGATGCCTATATTGTTTCAAAAAATGGAGTTGAAATCGAGCTAACTCACCGAGAATTTGAATTGTTACATTACCTTTCTTTACATATTGGACAAGTGATGACGCGTGAACATTTATTAGAAACTGTTTGGGGCTATGATTACTTTGGTGATGTTCGAACAGTGGATGTTACTGTAAGACGTTTACGTGAAAAAATTGAAGATTTACCAAGTCATCCGACCTATATTATCACCAGAAGAGGGGTTGGCTATTTTCTTAAGAACCCAGATCAAGAGTAGGGAGCAGTTTAATGAATCGTTCGTTTTTATGGATACAATCGATTTATGTGAAAATTCCCTTGCTATTTGTAGTGATTTTAGTAATCGTTTTTCAGTTTGTCAGTATCTATTTTATTGATCAGTTGGAAACACAGACCGTTACTGCAATGAAGGAACAGATAAATACGCAAATCGATTTTCTTACCAATAATGTTGTCCCCATTTTAGAAGATCAACAATTGACGACTGAAGACCGTAACCAGCGCCTAGAACAGGCGCTGGATTCTTTCAGTTCAACCTATTCCACTAAAATTCAAATTGTTAATTCACAAGACTATCTATTAGCTACTAATGACTTGGCTGAGCGTTCTTCGATTGGAACTCGCACGAATGATGAATTAGTCCGTAATGTTTTAATTAACCAACGTCCCTTAGAGGATGATTATTTCATTCGTTTTCAACAACCTTATCATGTGGTGAAGCCGATTCTTTCGAACAAGGGAGATCGAACCGTCATGCTAGGGGCTATTGCTGTGCAAACAGAAATGGATCGGATAAATGAACAAAGAGAGAAGGTAACAGATCTCTTTTTAAGAGCCATTTTAATTGCCATTTTAGCTGGTTTTATTTTAGCCTTTGTGCTTTCGCAAGGGATTACTACCCCGATTGAAAATATGCGGCAACAAGCTTTACGCATTTCGGAAGGAATATATGATTTTCCGGCTGAAGTCTTTGGACATGATGAAATAGGAGACCTTGCTGTAACCATTAATGACCTGGCTGTAAAAGTTAGAGATGCGCAAGAATCGACTGAATCGGAAAAGCAACGCTTAGATGGTGTTTTAAGACATATGACTGATGGCGTAATTGGTACCGATCGTCGAGGAAATATTCTCTTAGTAAATGATCGAGCCTTACTCTTATTAGACATGTATCAAAACGAAGCTGTAGGTCAGCCGATTTTAGAAACTCTAGGCATTAATGAAAATTATACCTTAGCTAAGTTTTTAAAAGGGGATCATGAGGTTTTGGTTAATCGCTTCGTCGATGGGATGAAGACGGTTTTAAAATGTGAGTTTTCAGTGATCAGGCGAGAAACAGGCTTTGTAACGGGCCTAGTTTGTGTGATTCAAGACGTTACTGAACAAGAGAAAAATGAACAAGAACGTCGTGACTTTGTTTCCAATGTTTCTCATGAATTAAGGACCCCGCTGACAAGTATCAAGTCTTATTCGGAAGCCCTAGTGGATGGAGCTTGGAAAGATGAAATGCTTGCTCCGGAGTTTCTTGAGGTTATACAATCCGAATCTAATCGCATGATTCGGATGATTGGTAATTTGCTAGATTTGTCTAAGCTAGATGGCGGTCAAGTGAAGCCAAACTTTGAATATATTGATTTTAAGCGTTTAGTTAACTATATCCTAGACCGGG
This sequence comes from Facklamia sp. P12950, assembly GCF_050409465.1. Taxonomy (NCBI): domain Bacteria; kingdom Bacillati; phylum Bacillota; class Bacilli; order Lactobacillales; family Aerococcaceae; genus Facklamia; species Facklamia sp. P12950. Next base: position 40,821 of record NZ_JBNUPK010000009.1, on the reverse strand, counting down.
CAGAGTTTACCTTAGAAAGTGAAGATAAACCTAAGTACCAAATTGTTCGTCATTTAACCTCAAAAGAAATTTATGTAGAAATAGATCAAGACCGTATTACTCAAGTGATTGATAACTTAATGAATAATGCGATGAAATACTCCCCTGATGGTAGTAAGATAATTGTAACCTTGGCGGATTATCGTGACCATGTTGTATTTAGTGTGAAAGACTCAGGCCTAGGAATTCCGCAAAAAGATCTTCCCTATCTGTTTGATCGTTTTTACCGAGTAGACAAAGCACGTTCGCGCCAACAGGGAGGTACTGGATTGGGGTTAGCCATTTCTAAAGAAGTAATTGAACTTCATGGCGGTAAAATTTGGGTTAAAAGTGAAGAGAATAAAGGTTCAATATTCCTTTTCTCTCTTCCATATACTGAGCTTGAGTTCGAAGATGATTGGGAGGATGCCTAATGAATAAACGAATTTGGATTTCAGTTTCTTTAATAGTGGCTATTCTCATTAATATTGTTTTTTCTTATTTTCTAATTAATAATCAAGCTTTTAAAATGCTTTATCAAAAATATGCTGATTTACCTAAGTCAGATATGCAGATAGGTGAGGTAACGATTGATCAACCCTATTTTCAAACGCATCAGTTAGAACTTACCGACTTGGTCGCCCCTTACCAACTTATTATTAAAAATGAAGGTAAGTACTATCATGCTTATCAATCTCAAGTTCTTCAAGAAGTTCATAAATTAACTGATGAGCCCATCACTGTGCTAGTGGATAATCAACCACAAATTGATCCGATTCAATTGGATGAGATCATGGGCGAAGATCATATCCAATTTATCTATTTGACAAAAATTTCGCTACTTTTATTAGAAGATATGGTCGAAATACCAGAGGGTGCATCTACTCAATTCAAGGTCAACCGTGTCATCCTTCCCGTTGAAAAGCCAGGAAAAGTTTATTTTGTAGATTCTGTCAATAAATCCTTCTTGGAAGGGAGAATTAGACGATCGATAGATATTGAGCAATTGTTTGCCGCTATTGCTACAGGATCTGCTGATCGAATTGAAATGGCTGAATATGAGATTAATCGAGACACAGTGTATCTGCCTAAAGAATCCTTAGCTTCTCCAAGTCAAGTGTATTCTCTTGAAAAAGTACCTGAAAATTATTTTATTGATCCAGTATTTGAAGGAGCTAACTTTGATATTACTCAACCCGACTTAAATAATGTGCGTTCTTATCATACTTATAATAGTAGTTTGATGATTGATGATGACACCAATATTATGACTGTAAACCATCATAATAATCAAATTAACGGTCTTTTAAGGAGTGAAGAGGATTTAGTAACGCAAAAGGATTTAGTAACGCAAAAGGATTTATTGCAAAAAGGCTTAGAATTAGCTGAGCGGTTTAATTATTGGGGGGAAGATGTAAGGGTCTTTTCTGAGCAAAATAACCAGTTGATTTTGCGTCGCTTTTTAGCAGGGATGCCTATCTTTTCAGATCCTACTTTACCGGATTATGGAGCAAGCAAATTGAGATTCACTTCGCAACGCAGTCAATTAAAATTAGAAAAGTTACAAATGTCTTTAGTGATTTTAGGTGTAAACATTTCAGATTTATCTTCACCTCAGCTTGTTGAATCAGGAGCAGAAATTGCTGAGCTTTTAGAAGAACAGAATCTCAAATTCTCAAAATTTAATCAAATTATTTTAGGCTTCGAATGGCAAAAAGATATGGAAAACTTCAAGAAAGTGAATTTGGTACCAAAGTGGTTTTTTGTAGTAGGGACTCAAGTCTATTCGATTGATCAATTAAAAGATGGCAGTCTACGCATTATGCTGCAGCAAAGAGACGCCAGGACCAATGCTTAGCTGACTGAGGATAGAAGGGAGAAAAAATGGATTTCAAAAGGATACAAATTATATTGCTTGTTTTCTTTGTAATTTTTGATATGTTTTTAGCCTATCTCCTAGTAGAGCGCGGAGCATTTGGTCTCAACTTTCAAGACCCGACAGCTCAAATTAATCCCGTTCAGGAAATGAAAGATCGTGGAATTAAATTCAAGGATGCTGTTGAATTGAACGATAATGCTCCTGAATTGGCAGTGTTAAAAAACACCCCTAACAATGAATTGTGGAGTAAAAGACAACAATTACAAAATCAAATTGTTTCACTTGATCCTGATGGCGTCTTGGTTAGTGAATTCTCAAGTCCGGTCGAATTAGACATTTCTCTTGGAGAGGAAACATACAGTTTAACTAATGAAGATTTTGCATGGATTCATGAAAATATCTTAAAAGACCCTACTTACTTTATTAATGGAGAATTTTATTTAAATCATTGGTATTCTCCGCAAGAGCGAATGATTATCATTCGGATGGTGACTAAAAAAGGGGGAAGTTTAGAAGATTCTTCCATGAAATCGGCAGTACCAATTTCTGATGGAACAGCAGAGATTCGTATTTTATTAGATGAAAATTATGACATGATTTCTTATATGCAGACCTATCAAGAGCCTTTTGTACGTTTAGAAGATCAAAGACAATTAATCTCAACCAATGAGGTAATTGCTGTTGTAGAAAACCGAATTGATACCACCTTGCCCAACGATGCTGAAATAGTTTCAATGACTTTAGGCTATTTTCGTTCAGTTGAAACCAAGCAATTTAATTTATATTTACCCGCTTGGGAATTAATCTACTATCGTAAAGAGAGTGGTCAGACGATCTCAGTATTAGTGGATGCTATTAAGGGTAATGTTGTTAACAAAAAACCAAAAAATTAAAAGATAACTTTTTAAAAATTAGTAGTGAAAGAGTAAAGGTGTGAGATATGAAGACTTATTTTTGTTTGCAGACATTACGAAAACACATAATTTATAGCATCATTCTTTCTGTTTTTCTAATTGGAGGAGTTTTGCATCATACAGTAATTGCTCAAGAAAATGCCTATGAAGTCAAAGAACAAAGCATTGAAGCGACAATAGATGCTAAAGGTAGGACCCAAGTACGTCTATATTATCAAATCCAGGCTGAGTATCTGAATCAATTAGAATTAAGTATTCCTACTGAAAATCAGAATTTATCGTCTTATCGAATGGGAATGATCGAAAAAGATCAATCCATTAATTATCTTGCTGAAACTTCTAGTGGAGTAGCAGGAAGCTATCAAATGACTCAAACCCCACAAGAAGCAAGGTTGATTATAAGCTATCCGGTTGTCAATGATACAGTGGAGTATATTATTGAATATGATTTGGAGCAATCAGTGACTAACTACCAAGATGGTGCTTATTTTGAAGGAAGCTGGATTCCTTTAGTCGATACAGCCAAAGAAAGAAAAAGCCAACTGAAGTTGATGATGTCTTTTGCTGGCTTGATTGAGGAGGAAGCACTTTCTTATTGGTTACAAGGAGGAAAAGTAGAAAATAGCGAAATGCTTAATCAAGAAGGTCAAACCACTTTTACTTTGAATCTTTTCATCAATCACCCTACAGAGAATAATGACCTTCTTTCTCTTCATATGTTTTTCCCTAAATCGGTTACTCCTAATAATACCAATATAATCGATATTAAAGGGAAACAATCGATTGAAATTAGAGAAGCTCAAATTCAAAAAGATATCGCTGATCAAGTTAAACAAAAGGAGTATCAATTATTATTAAGAACCTTCTTAGCCATTCTTATTCCTCTTATTGCGACCCTCTTTCTTTATCGTAGCTACCAATTAAATAAAAAGAACGACACAATTCCCATGGTTGAGAAGACTAGATTAGGAATGATACCTGAACCGATGGATGTTTGTTTGATTAATGCGGTTGTTTATGATCAAGCCCCTGGGTCTAATGAGTTAGCGGCTAGTCTGTTAGAATTAGGAAGAAAAGGGTATTTGAAGATTCTTCCGGTTAGAATGAAAAATAGGAGTCACAGTCGAATAAGAAGCGGTTACACTCTGGCTTTTCAATTGTTAGAAGACCGATCAAGATACACCCACCTTCCGAGCCATGAACGCTATGCATTAGAGTTAATTAGCTTAAGTATGAAGGAAGGAGCAGTCATAACTTTAGAAGAAATTATTGTAAAAATTCGCCAACAAAAACAAATAAAGAAGAAATATCAAGATTTGTGGAAAAAATATACTGATGCCATTGAAGTGAAAAGTGTTTCAGCGGATCATTTAAAAAATAAACACAAAAATTTTTCACCTCTTTTAGCCATTGCCAGTAATGTTTTGACAGTCCTCTTTGTTATAGGAATTTCTTACGACATGTTTAATCAGCAAAGAAGTCAATGGTTAGTTTGGATTTTATTAGCGCTTGCAAGTATGCTCATTATTCAATTGGTCTTTCTTTTCTTATTAAGCAAGCAAAAAAAACATCAAAAATCAAATAATCAACAAAGACTCGTTTGGAATTTATTTAAGCAAGACTTACGTAACATCAATCAAATTGATTTAAGGCGATTTTCAACTATTGATCAGTGGGAGAAAATAGTGATCTATGCTGTCTGTTTAGATGAAACAACAACCATTCAACAAGCCTTTACCCATCACTTTGATATGGCAGACTTAGAGAAAGTTAGTAGAAGTCAAAATGCTGATTTTTATCGTGTCCAAGGGTCCGTTGCGAATATATTACAACCAGCTATTAAAGAATGGATTGAATTAATTGATCCTAAAGGCAACTGGTTACGTCGCTTTTCAGAAGGTGACTAGTAAAAGGGGAGGTATTTTAATGTTTAAGCATTTCCTTCAAAAAATCTTGGTTTTTGTAGTCACACCGCTTTGTATTTTCGCTTGTCCATTAAACCCAATAATAAGTGCACAAGAAGTTGATTTTTCAATTACTGAGCAATTCATTAATGCCAAGGTAATGGAAGATGGAAGCGTTGAATTTACAGATTATCAATATTATGATGCAAATTTTATGAACGGTGTCTTATTTGATTTAGATCATGAGGGCTATCAACTTTCAAACTTTTCGGTTGGCGTTAGTGAGGATAGAGAAAGCTCTATTGAGATTTTAGACATAGCAGACAATGAAAATAAAGGGACCTATCAAATGCATGAAGAAAACGGTAGACTTACAAGTAAGATCTTTTATCCCTTAGAAAAAGAAGGCAGGTATTTTGTTTTTCAATATACCCTCGAACAATTAGTCACCAATTATCAGGACACTGCAGAGTTCCTTAGAAAATTTGGGCGCTCAGATTTTACAACAGATGTTCAAATTCGCATTGAACTGCCACAAAAAGCTGAAACTAAAGAAGAGGTTCGTGCATGGGGTTATGGGGCTCCTCAAGGGGAAGTGAAAATTGTTGAAGAAGACCAAAAAACAGTTGTCTATCTAGACGTTCCTCAGCGCACTGCCAGTCAGTTTGTTGAAGGACAGATTGTGTTTCCTAAGGAGTGGACCTCCCTTAACTCGAATAAGATCGATGAAAAGCGATTAGACCAACTCTTAGCAGCTGCCCAAGCTCAAGTCGAAAAAGATGCTCAAAATGTAAATCAAATGAAAATGATTGCCTATATAATGGCTATACTTGGGTCAGTCGGACCGCCTTTATTGCTTTTAATTAGTTTAATGAAATATCGTCATCAATCGAAGCAGTTAAATCCTCACCCCGTTTATGTACCAGATTATTTTTATGATCTACCTGAAGCTACCACACCTGGTCAGATGGCAACAAAATATCTTCGTGAATGGCCAAATGAAGATGACTTTGTTGCGACCCTTTTACACTTAGTTCAAAAAGGTTGGTTGAAAATAGAGGCCCTACCAGGTAAGAAACAGTCTGCTGAGACTGTAAAGATTATTCCTCTTTACTGGGGTCCGGATTATCCTGAGGGTATATTAGAGCATGAGAAATTTGTTTGGGATTACTTTACTCAAGCAAATGAAGGAGCGGGTGTTACTTTAGCACAATTAGACCAGTTAGCTGAAGATAATCCTTCATTTCGTAAGAAACAATATCGTTATTGGTTACGATTTAAAAATAAATTAGCAGTAGAAGGTGAACAATTTTTAGGCCAAGCCTTAGCTGAAACACGAAAGATTGAAATGGCCAATAATACAGCTCTTATTTTAATAATTGCTGGAATTATTATTAATTTACTCTTTCTATATAGTTTGGATATCGCTCGGTTATTACCAATGAAACTAATCGGGGTGATTATCGGAATTGGAACAGTCTTATCAGTTGGACTATACATCTATATGCGAATAATCATGAAAAAACGACCACTTATGACCACCGAACAACAAGAAATGAGGGATAAATGGCGTGCTTTCAGCAAGATGTTAAAAGATATTGGGCGTTTTAATGTTAGAGAAATTGCCTCTTTACCTCTTTGGGAAGAATATTTGGTCTTTGCAACTAGTTTAGGAGTAGCGGACAGGGTTGTTAAAGCGATTGAAATGGAGTTTAAGCCGAGTGAAATTCATGCCCAAGAGCACAGGCCCTATACATTGGCGCACCCATACCTCTATGGGTCTTTATTCCGCAATCAAGTGACTCAAACTATTCATTCTGTTTCCCCTCAAACAACAGCTCAAGGTGGTTTTGCAGGGAATAATAAGGGTGGATTCGGAGGTGGTTTCTCTGGTGGATCGATGGGTGGCTCCGGCGGTGGAACTTTCTCTGGAGGATTTTAGGTAAGTGTGTAGAACGGAACAGGAGTGAACGCAAATGAAAGAAGCAAAGTTAAAATTTGAGCAACAATTATATACCAACTATCAAAGTCAAACGGCTAAAGAAAAGATAGAAGATATTTCAGCTCAACGGACTGATTTAAGCTTCTCAATTTTAGCAAGTGGCTCAACTGGCAATTGCACTTATATTGAATCGGGCCAAAAAAGATTTCTAGTTGATGCAGGCTTAAGTGGGAAAAAAATTGAGGCTTTATTTAAACAAATCGATCGAGACATTAATCTAATCGATGCTATCTTCGTCACTCATGAGCACAAAGATCATATTCATGGGGTGGGAGTTCTTTCTCGACGGTACAATCTTCCTATATATGCTAATAGAGAAACTTGGAAGGCCATGGATCGAATGATTGGTGAGATTGCTCCAGAAAACAAACAGTATATTGAACCGGAGACCATGTTACAATTGGGTGATATTGATATTGTGAGTTATAATGTGAGTCACGATGCAGCCCAACCACAGTTTTATGCCTTTCAAAAAGGCAATAAACAATTTGTAATGTTGACGGATACAGGTTATGTTTCCGATCGATTGCGCAGTCAACTTAGGAATGCGGATGCCTATTTAATAGAGGCTAATCATGAAATTGAACTTTTGAGATATGGTCCTTATCCTTGGTCTGTAAAACAACGTATTCTTAGTGATAAAGGTCATTTATCTAATCAAGATGGAGCACTAGCTATCCGAGACTTAATGGGATCCAAAACCAAAGATATCTACCTCGGACATTTAAGTCAGGATAATAATACCAAAGAATTAGCTATGTTAACGATGGAAGACACTTTACAAGCTTATGATGTGGATACTGTAAGGGATTTAAAACTTCATATGACAGATCCAATTAAGGCCACACCTATTAAAAAAATATAAACAGATCTCAAATTTCTACAATTCACTTTAAAATTAACGATGATAATTCATACTTTCTTAAAAAAACAGTGTTATAGTTCATTCTGTAAGTATAATAGAAAGGACGTATAGTAAAATGAGAGAAGAATATAATCAAAATGATGGCACAAAACGTTGGCGTAAAATATTTGTGGGTCTTTCAGGCATGACTCTATCCTTATTATTGGCAGGTAGTTTGAGTTTTAATAATGATTTTTCGGCCTTTTCACAAGAACCCTCTCAGGTGGAAAGCACCATTAAAACTGCCGACTCTGTTCAACTACCAGAAAATGAACAGAATATGGTAGACACAGTGGATCAGGCAAGTGAGGCAGTGGTGTCCATTGCAAACATGCAAAAAAGTTATCAAGGATTAGATCCTTTTTGGGAATATCAATATAACCAATACTTCATACCAGATGAAGAAGATCAAGATTTGCAAGTGATTGGAGAAGGGTCAGGAGTTGTCTATCGCATAGATGGCGATAAAGCATACATTGTTACCAATCATCATGTAATTGAAGGAGCAGATGCTTTAGAAGTTCGTTTAAAAAATGGTGAAACTGTCAAAGCAGAAATTATTGGAAGTGATGCCTTAAGTGATTTAGCTGTAATAACAATTGATGCTTCTGCAGCAAGTAAATCCTTAGAATTTGCTGATTCTGATAATGTTCAAGTTGGACAAGTCGCTATTGCAATTGGTTCACCCTTAGGTAGTGAGTTTGCAACATCAGTAACTAAAGGGATTGTTTCTGGTTTAGATCGATCTGTGCCAGTGGATTTAAATGGCGATGGTGTACCAGACTGGGATATGAGTTTACTGCAAACGGATGCGGCCATCAACCCTGGTAATTCAGGAGGAGCCCTCTTAAATTCTGCCGGCCAATTAATTGGAATTAATTCAAGCAAACTATCAGCGACCGATGTCGAAGGAATGGGCTTTGCCATTCCATCTTCAGATGTAGTGGATATTATTGGCCAACTTGAGAAAAACGGCGAAGTCGTTAGACCTGTATTGGGCATCCGTTATACTAGCTTGAGATTAGTCCATCCAGATTATCGCACCCAAGTAATGGGCTTGAATGATGAAGATGTAAAGGGGGCCTTTATCCGTGAAGTAGAACCTGAAGGGTCTGCTGCTAAAGCTGGTCTTAAAGAGTACGACTTGATACGTGCTATTGATGGCAAGGAAATAGAGACGATTAATGACTTGAAAAAATTCCTTTATGAATATAAAGTTGGCGATAAAGTGAAATTATCTATCCGCCGTGCTAAAGAAGACATGGAGATAGAAATCACTTTAGAAGCAGCGGTTGAAAACCCGACAGAAATTCAGCCTTTCCCATCCGAAGAAGAGTCTGAAGAATCGAATAGTGCAGTTCCTTACTAGTTTATCCACAAACATACAGGCTTATCCACAGCATTTAAAATAAACTGTGGATAAGTCTTTGTTTTATTAACAGTTATCCACCTAATGAAAGGAGTAAGGAATGATACGTGTTGATATAATCTGTGTGGGCAAAGTCAAAGAAAAATACATTAAAGCAGGAATGTCTGAATATCTCAAAAGATTGTCAGCTTATGCAAAGGTTTCAATTCATGAAGTAGCCGATGAATCAACTAAAGAGCAAATGACTGATACGGAGGTTGAACAGCTTTTAGAACAAGAGGCTGAGCGCATAGAGAAGAAATTAAATAAACAAAGTAAAGTTTTTGTTTTAGCTATTGAGGGAGACTTAATATCATCAGAGGATTTAGCTGAATCAATCAATCAATTTGCTACTTATGGACACTCGCACATTAGTTTTATTATTGGCGGGTCTTTAGGATTGGCTGAACGATTAAAAAAAACAAGTGATAAAGCTATCTCATTTGGTAGAATAACGCTTCCTCATCAGTTGATACGACTAGTTTTAATTGAACAAATCTATCGAGCTTTCCGCATTTTAAACAATCATGCCTATCATAAATAAGTACAAAAAACCTCAGATGGCTAGTTTCCATCTGAGGTTGAATGTATTAAAGACGATTTTGATAGACTGTTTTAGCCAATTCTAAAAGATAAAACTCCGCACCTTCCACACTTGGGTGAATAGCGTCTTCTCGAAAATATTCCGGATGACCTGTTGAGATAGCTCGCCAATCAACTAAATGAACATTAGAGTATTTTTGAGTAAGTGTTTGAATCACTTGATCAATTTGATCTAAAAATTCGATGTCAGAGTTTGAGTTAACTAAGTATATTTCTCGCTCACCAGCCATCTTTATCAATTTTTCAACGGCCGGAACATCCAACCCCCCGTTAGTTCCTAAGTTAACGACTAAGTTTTCCTTCACTAAACCCTGGTCTATAAGCGCTTGGAATTTATCGTAAGATGTCCAAATGTTTAAACTAACATAACCAAATGCATTAGCCTGATCAAAAAATGTGTTAATATTAGCTCCAATAAATTGAGCCACTGAATCACCGAATAATGTGACTGGAAGGTCATTAGCATAGAGTATTTCTTGCGGGCTGAGGATAGTTGCCAGCTTAGGAAATTGCTGTTGAATTTCTTCGAATCTTTGTCTTTTTTCTTGAGAAAGACTGGCAATCTGATTTAAGATAGAGTCTTTTTGGATAGATTGTATGACTTTATCCGCTAGTGTTGTTTGGTTGATGGAATATGAAAAATTACTAGCTGCTAGTTGATCAAAATCATTTAAACATTTTTGAGATTTTTTAAATGACTGATCCACTTTATAATAAGGACTAAATGGATTGGGATTGGTAGCGTAGATTCCATATTGGAGATCAAATAAAGCTAGTGGTATATGATTATCACTTCGAAGCAGGCCAATCAAACTAGAAATTATTAAAAAAAGATAGCTTGTTGCAAAGGCAAAATCTTTTTTGTTGCTATTTGGGAAATGTAAATATCTTTTAACCCAGTAGAGCTTCCTTCTTAGGCTGATTTTGTTTGAGAAGAGTATATGGAAACGATTAGACTCAAAAATATAATAAAAAATAGAAGAAAAAAGGATAATTGAGCATAGGCCGATTAATTTTAAAATATTCATGTGATTAGCAAATAAACGTTGAAAACTAAAAGTGACAACTAATAAAGGATAATAGCAAAGATATATACTATAAGATCTTCTACCTAACCAAGTGAAAATTTTGTTACCTAATAACTTTTCAAAAACGATGAATTTCTGCCCAGCACCTAAAATAAATAGGGCAGTAAATAAATTAGAATAAGGAAGTCCTAATAAATAGCCTGCTGCTTCTTGATCGGATTGAGAAAGAAACTGAATAAGCAATAGAATTAGAGCTATTATCACGATAAAGAAGTAATGGATCCTTAATTGTCGTCTTTGAAGTTCTTCAACTGTTTCTTGGATTACTAGAATAAGGTAATAAGTCGCTATCCCTATCGCAAAAGAAGCATACCGCGTTTGAAAACTATAATAAATGTTTGAGGGATCCTTTTGATAGGAATAACCATTTGCAGTTAAGAAAGTACATAGACTAAAGATAAAGAGCCAAAATAGGCCTAAATAGATAGCAGGTACTTTTATTTTTTTGCTTAAGAAGACTAAGAGTCCAGTTATTAAAAAGGATTGGAGATAAACGGCTACATACCATAAGTGTGTTAAATAAGAAGTTACAGCCATATCCGTAAAGTAAGAGCGACCGTTTAGAATTTGAAAGTAATTATTGGCAAAAAGGAGACTAGCAAACAGTTCGTTGCGCATAGACTTAAGTATGAGAGGGTTAAAAATTTGAAGGAAAAATAAAATTAATATAATTAACCACATCATCGGAAAGAACAAGCGTTGGACTGTTTTTTTGAAAAGAAAGAATAATGATTGCCAAGACTCTACCCTTTTATCTTGGTAAAGTTTTATAGTTAAAAAATAACCTCCTAAAACGAGAAAAAGATTGACTGCCAAAAATCCACCGGGGAAAATAGTTGGCCATAAATGATAGAGAATAATAAAAAGAATTGCAATTCCTTTAATACCATCAAACGATTTAATTCTAGCCATAATAACCGTCCTTTATTGATTTGTTGAAATAATTCTAGCATAAAAATTTGAAAGAAAGGTGAAATTTTACAAACAGATTACATAAAACGGCCTAATATGTTTGAGAGGTTACAGATCCAAATCAATTCTTTGATTTGATTGTTCAAAGCTTGTTTAAGAAAAGTAGTTGATTTAAACTACAATTACTTAAGAAAATAAACTATTGAGGTGTATATAAATGAAATTTAATAAGAAAGTGAGTTTAGGTGCTTCTCTAATGCTGATGCTTACGCCTGTGGCGATTACATCTGCTCAGAATTGGAATGCGCGCACGGTTGAAGAAATAAGTGCTGAACTAATGGTAGATGAAGATAATCAAATGACTTACATTGTTAAATATGGAGACACCCTTGGAGCAATTGCTGAAGCGATGGATATTGATTTAGCTTTTCTTGCTGAAGCTAACCAAATTGAAAATGTTAACCTTATTTACCCAGAAACAAAACTAGTCGCTCAATATGATATTAATCATAAAGCTGAAAAGTTAAACGTTGAAACATCCGCTGGGGAAACATTTGAAATGGACATTCCAGTCAGTCTAACTCCAGAAGTTGAAACTGAAGATCAAGCAGTTGTTCTTGAAGAAGAAGTTGTAGTTGAAGAGATCATTTTAAATGTCAATGAAGCAGATGATTTTGAAGTGGAAGAAGAGTTAGCAATAGCTGAAGAAACAGTCCAATTAGAAGAAGTTGCTGAATCATCTGAAGAGTTATTAAACGAGCTCCCTCTAGTAGAAGAAGTCTTAACTGACGAAGTCGTGGACAGGACTATTGAGGAAGTTTCAACTACTGGAGAAATTACAGTAAACCCTGTAAGTGAAGAGGAAGTTATTGAAGCTGAAGAGCTTGAAGTTGAGACAACACAATCTAGTGCTGTTGAAATAGAAAGTGTTATTGAGGAAGTTGAACAACCACTAGCGTCAGAAGAGTTGACAAAAACAACAACAGCTATTCAAGAGGTCACTGAAGAAGTAGTAATAGTAGAAGAAGTGCCTGTTACTGAGAAAGTTGTAGAGGAAGTCATTGAAGAAGTAAGTAATGATTATACGACACCATCGACCTTAGCTGGTGTATCACAATCAGCGGCTAATTATGGTAGTCGAATTGCTAATCAATATGGAGTTGCTGCATACGGGCTAAGACCTGGAGATAGCGGAGACCATGGTAAAGGATTAGCTGTTGACTTTATGGTGCCCGTAGGTTCAGCTTTAGGCGACCAAATCGCTGCAGATGCAGTAGCTAATATGGGTAATAGTAATATCGCTTATGTTATCTGGAAACAACAAATCTATGGCCATTGGACAGGCGGCCAATGGCAACAAATGGAAGATCGTGGTAGTGTGACACAAAACCATTATGACCACGTACATGTCTCATTTAATAACTAATTGATAATTAAAGTTCTCGCTATAATTAATGGTGAGAACTTTTTATTTTAAAAACAATTTAGGCAGTTTGACAAGCGCTTACAATGTTGTTATAATAAGTAGATGATAAAATAAATTCTAGAAGGGAGGACAAAATATGCGGAAAATTTATATACAAGAATTACAAGGTTTGTTTAAAAAAATTAACCAAATGTTTGATTTAACGCAAAGTATTTTTGATAACACCCATCAAGCAGTTATTGCCTCAGATAATGAGCTTGCAGTTTCAACGCTTGAAATGAATGAGAAAATTAATGAATTATCTGTTGAATTAGAAAAAGATGCCTATCTTATAGTCGCTTTACAGCAACCCGTTGCAGCAGATCTTCGTTACATATTTGCATTGCTAAATACTAGTGTTGAACTGAAGCGTATTGCAGAACATACTACTACAATTGCTAAACGTATCAAGCGAAATAAGCCTGATTTTTCAAATTATCAAGACGTGATGATTATTGTGAATCAAATGGTAGAACGTTTACAGTTAATGTTTGAACCATTAGCAGGTATCATCGAAAATGGTGATATTCAAGAGGCTAGTCAGATTGCCCTTATGGATAGCCAAATTGACAAACAGTATGATCTTGTTTTTGAAGAAGTTACTTTAAGAATGGCTACCAACGAAGATTGTATTCCAGCAGGAATCTTTACGATTGATTTAGTATCTAGTTTAGAACGTATAGGTGATTATATTACCAATATCTGTGAACATGTTTTATATTTAGAAACCGGTTCAACTGTATACTTAAATTAATTATTTTTACTTAGAGCAGAAAGATTCAGTAGGTCTTAAAAGACCTACTGTTTTTTTGATTATGTCTAATTAGGTGAGCAGAACTAGGTCCGTGTGATAAAATAAGAATAGGAGGAGGGATTTTATGAAGCTCTATATGAAACAAAAAATGTGGTCATTTAAACAAGATTTTGATATTTATGATCAAAATAAAAGCCCAATATATCGAGTAGATAGTAAATTAATTTCAATCGGTCGAAAAACAAAAATTCTTGATGTTCAATCAGGAAAAGTTTTATGTGAAGTTAATCAAAAAGTTTTATCACTTTTACCGACAGTCGATGTCATCCAAGAGGGTAAATTCTTTTGTCGAATTCATAAAAAATTTACCTTCTTTAAGCCTCAGTATGTGGTAAAAGGGGTAGATTGGGTAGTTGATGGCAGTATTTTTCAACATGATTACATGATTAAAGACTCTAAAAGACAGCCAATAGCTCGTATAAAGAAAAAGTTTCTTTCTTGGTCAGATACCTTTGAAATGGACATCCTAGCTGAAAGTGTAGATACAGTTTTGGTTTTAGCAACTATTTTAGCCATCGATTTAGCAATGGACTTAGATTCTAATTAATAAAAACTGCCTGCTCACTCCATTTATAAAGTGAATAGGCAGTTTAATTATTGCTTAAGTATTGTTAGCTATTTTTCTTTCAATTTTAAAAGCGTTCATCATTTCATTACTTGCATCGTCAATTGGAACTTTTTCCTTTAGTTTTCCTTGCACGATGATTCGGTTAACAAAATCCTGAGTACAAGTAACCAAGGTAACAATTGGTTCAGATGAAGGGTTTAGCACTTCAACGGCTGAAGGGTCTACTACTAAAATGGAAGAAATTTCATAAACATAGATATTATCTAAATCAGTCATATAAATTTTCTGTCCTTTTTTTGCGTCTTTAAGTGGAGAAAAAAGTAAAGATTGATCATACATGTGATGGCTAGCTAGGGCATAATTGGATTCACCCATTTTTTGATCAGCCGAGAGCGTTCCTGCTCCGAAGAACATGCCTTCATTAGATGTTCCTTTATTAATTGGTAAGTTAATCTTTAATTCAGGGATTGAAATTCCGCCAATAACGGGTAGGTCCTTAGGATTCACACTACTAGAAATAACGGTAAAAGGATCTACTTGTTGAATATCCTCGAAGTCAAAAGTGACATCTTTTTGTTGGTTAGCTAGAATTTGATCACGAGTCATATTAGAAATTTGAATATCATTGGTTTTATTTTGAATGAGGTAGTTCTTTAAGGGGTTCACTAATAAAAGCCCTAGTGCCACAATAATTAATAGAACACCGATAAGAGTTGAAAAAGAAAAACGACGTTTTCTTTTTTGGTGCATCCGGCTACGCGAAGGGCCAGGGTTAGGTTTACGATTCATTATTTATTCCTCCAATACTATCAACAAAGTAATTAAACTTATTTTAACATTTTTGAATGTCAAATAAAATAAAACAGCTCAAATAACACACTTAATTCATAATTTTCGAATTAAAATCATAATAGCATATTTTTTTACAAGAATACCAATACAAGATGCATTTTTGGTGGAAAAGTTATAAAATAAGAAACAGAAAGTTTAGAGGTGACTTATGGAGAAGACAAAACGATTTTTTAAAGAGATTTTTTCTTGGTTAATGTATATGGCTATTTGGTTAGCTGTATTATTTACCTTTTATCATTATGTTGCACAACCCTTTTCGGTAGATGGTTCCTCAATGGAACATACTTTGGAAGATGGCGAAAAGGTTTGGATGTGGAAACTATCAGATATCGAGCGTTTTGATGTTGTGATTTTCCCTCAACCTAATCCACTACCCGGTAAAGAACCCAAGCTTTATGTGAAGCGTGTGATTGGAGTTCCTGGCGATAAAATTGCTTATCAAGATGATCAGCTGATAATTAATGGACAGAGGGTGGATGAGTTTTACTTAGATGAAAAGGCGCAAGAGTATCAAGCGAATGGTGGTGGAAACTTTACCGAAGATTTTGAAATGTATAAATATACAGGTGAAGATGTAGTTCCTGAAGGCAAGTTTTTTGTAATGGGGGATAATCGGCAAAATTCTGTTGATGGACGAACTTTTGGCTTGATAGACTCTGATTCGGTAATTGGTAAAGCTACTTTTATTTATTGGCCACTAAAGAATTTTGGTAAATTGCCTGATTACGATCTCAATTCTCAAGGTGATGCTATTGTTTTAGAATAACTTAGGCTTGTTTTTATTCCTTGATTCTTTATAATAAGAAGTGAAAATAGACTAGTAATTTGTAGATGGTCCCCAGCAAGAGGCAGAGGATGGAAGTGTCTCCCCACTCAGCAAATGAACCTACTATCTTATTGAAATCAGGTGGCTCCTTTATCGCCTTGAGTGGGCATTTTTAAGATGCAAATAAGGTGGTACCGCGGAGACTGACTGTGCTTCGTCCTTGATAGGATGAAGGCAGTTATTTTTTATTTATAGGAGGAAAATAATGGTTACTCGTAAAGAAGATTTTTCGAAATGGTATTTACAAACAATTCAACAAGCAGATTTAATGGATTATTCACCAGTCAGAGGCTGTATAATCTTTAAACCAAATGGTTATGAAATCTGGGAACATATTCAAGAATATTTTAATAAGCGTTTAAAAGAAGAAGGTATTCGCAATGCCTACTTCCCAATGCTTATTCCTGAGTCTTTCTTTACTCGTGAAAAAGATCATATTGAAGGATTTAGTCCAGAACTGCCATGGGTAACTGAAGCAGCTGGTGAAGTTTTGGAAGAAAGATTGGCCTTAAGACCGACTTCAGAAACTATGATAGGCGATGCGTTTTCTAATTGGATTAATTCCTACCGTGATTTACCTTATGAAATTAATCAGTGGGCCAATGTTTTCCGTTGGGAAAAACGCACTTTGCCTTTTTTAAGAACTTCTGAGTTTTTATGGCAGGAAGGACATACTGCTCATGCTGATGAGGAAGATGCTCGTCATAGAACCATGCGTATGCTAGAAATCTATGCTGAATTATTAGAAGAATTATTAGCAGTACCGGTCTTCAAAGGTGAGAAGACTCCTTCGGAGCGCTTTGCCGGAGCGGTGCAAACATTTTCAGTTGAAGCCATGATGCAAGATGGTAAAGCTGTGCAAGCAGGAACTTCTCATTATATGGGAACTAAATTTGCAGAAGCTTTTAATATTCGTTATTTAAATAAAGATAATGAGCACGTTTATGCCCATACCACTTCTTGGGGTGTTTCGACCCGCTTAATCGGTTCAATGATTATGACCCATTCAGATGATCAAGGATTGGTTCTACCACCAGCCATAGCTCCTCAGCAGGTTGTTTTCATTCCCGTTGGACCTAAGAAAAAATTAGACCAAGTGCTTGAAAAAGTAAAAGACTTAGACGCTCAATTAAAAGCAGCAGGTGTTAGAACTTATATTGATGATTCAGATAACTCAGCAGGTTATAAGTTTAATGAGTGGGAGTTGCGTGGAGCGGCTATTCGTATAGAAGTGGGTCCAAGAGACATTGAAAATAATCAAGTGATTATGAAAGCCAGAGATGAAGATGAAAAAAATGCCATCACAATGGATGGCTTGGCTGAACAAGTTCATCAAGCTTTAGCCTTAATGCAAAATCGTCTTTTAGAAAAAGCTCGCCAACGCAATCAGGCCAATATGTATACTCATATTGATACTCTAGATGAATTGATTGACCATATTGAAAATAAAAAGGCAGCCAATGAAACCCCAGGTTGGGTATTAGTTGGCTGGGATGGTAGTGAGGAATCAGAAGCTAAGATTAAGGAATTAACAGGCTTTACAACACGTAATTTACCATTTGAAAATTATTTTGCAGGTGAAAATGCTCTGGTTAAGAAAGATAAATGCCTTGTATCTGGGAAGCCAGCTAAAGAAACAGTTTGGATTGCAAGAGCGTATTAAAAAATAACCAATAGGTTGAAAGGAGACCATGATGAGAAGTTTAGCATTAGATACCTCATCCGATGTTTTATCTCTAGCTCTTTTTGAAGAGGATCAATTGATCATCGAAGTCAATTCGAATGTCTCCAAGCAACACGGGGCCTTCCTTCTACCCTTGGTGGAACAGCTATTACTTGCTGTTAAGTGGGAGAGGGAAACCATTGACCAAATTTGGTTAGGGAGAGGTCCTGGTTCATATACAGGCTTGAGGATTGGAGCAACAATGGCGAAGGTTTGGACTTCCACCAAAAAAAGTCATTTAGAGAGTTTTTCCAGTCTAGCGATTATGGCAGGTCAAGTGGCCGATGATGGTGGGAAAACTTGGATTATTCCTATTATGGATGCGCGAAGAGGGACAGCCTACACAGCGGCCTATCACTGGCAAGATGGTTTATTGAAAAATAAAATTAAAGATGATCATGTTGACTGGCAAGATTGGATTCAAGAGAAACTCTTGCCACAATTTAACGAGACAGACCTTAAGCAGTTAATATTCCTGAGTGCCCATGAAAATAATCTTACTAACTTTGTTAAAGAAAGCCTTTCTCAGCAAAGTATTCAGCATCGATTTGTAACAGGTCAATATGCTTGGCCAAAGGTTGGTAAAGTGCCTTACATTGAACGAAAGCATGTTGAAGATGTAGATATTTTTGAGCCTTTCTATGCACATTTGACTTTAGCAGAACAAGAATGGGCAGCCAAACAAACTAATCAAATCCAAGAAAAGAATGAAAGTTATGTTGAGCAAACTAATGAAACGAGTATTTAATCCTTTTAAAGAGAAAACTAAAGTAAGACATAAAGCAATGACTCAAATTAGCCCTTATATTGATTCTTTAGCGCTAATAAGGCAAAAAAAACAAAAAAACATCCAATGCAGAGTAAGATTAGCCAAAAAGACTGACTTACAAGCTTTAGTGCAGTTAGAGCAAAAAGGTTACGCAGGTTATATTGCTTGGGATTTATCTGATTTTGAAAGGGATTGGCATAAAAATCCACAGATTTTATACTTAGTTATTGAAGCAAAAGACTTAGCAACTGATAAGTCAAAAATTATTGGAATGATTACGGGTAGGTGTTTAATTAATAATACCCATATTAGCCAATTAGTCATTGATCCTGAGTGGCAATCACACGGTTTGGGTTCTTATTTATTAAAGATTTGGCTTCAAATCAGTCGTGAATTGGATAGAAAGTCGGTAACTTTAGAAGTAAGAGAAAGCAATACGCATGCCCAAAAAATCTATTATCAACAAGGCTTTGTCCTTGAGAACAAAAAACCTTTCTACTATGAAGATAATGGCGAAACGGCTCTCTTTCTCCGCTGTCATTTGTAAGGAGATAAAGAAATGATGCTTAAAGAAATCGCAAAAGCAGATAAAGAACCTGCTTTACTTCAGCAAATCTTAGCCATTGCTCAAAGTTTTAATTGGTCAGCGGATGCCACCATTCAAGAATGGCAGAGTCCTTATGCTAGATTATGGATTTGGGCCGACGCCCAAGAGTTAGTGGCTTGTTGTGGCGGACAAGTCCTTTTTGAAGAAGCAAGCATACATTATTTTTGGGTTGGTCCTCTATACAGAGGCAAAGGGAGGGGAAAAGCTTTTTTAAGAGCTCTTCTAGATCAATTTCAAGAAAATAAAGTAGAAAAAGTTAACTTGGAAGTTCGAGTCAGTAATCAGGTGGCTATTGCCGTATATCAAGCAGTGGGATTTAAGATAATTGATGAACGGCCTAACTATTATCATGATCCGGTTGAAGATGGCTGGGTTATGCAGTTAACATTTGAGTAGGAGGAATAGCCAATGCAAGAAGAAAATTTAATATTAGCCATTGAATCGTCTTGTGATGAGACGAGTGTAGCCTTGATAGAAAATGGCTGTCATATTAAAGCGAATATTGTTGCCTCCCAGGTAAAGAGTCATATGCGATTTGGCGGTGTTGTCCCTGAGGTAGCTAGTCGTCACCATGTCGAACAAATCAGTCAAGTTTTGAAGTTAGCATTAGAAGAAGCCCAACTAGAATCGATTGATCAGGTAGATGCGATCGCAGTGACCCAAGGTCCTGGGCTAGTTGGCCCTCTATTAATTGGAGTTACTGCAGCTAAGACATTGTCCTATTTATATAAAAAGCCTTTAATTGCTGTCAACCATTTAGCTGGACATATTTATGCCAGCCGCTTTATTAAAAACTTAGAGTTTCCATTAATGGCTTTAATTGTCAGTGGTGGACATACTGAGTTGGTGGTTATGAAGTCGGCGAATAATTATCAAGTCATTGGTGAAACGCAAGATGATGCGGTAGGAGAGGCTTATGATAAGGTAGGCCGCTTGCTAGACTTACCTTATCCAGCAGGTAAGTATCTTGATCAAATGGCTAAAGAAGGAAACCCAGAAATTTATTCAATCCCTCGTGCCATGTTAAATGAGAATAACTTAGATTTTTCATTTTCAGGTATGAAGAGTGCGGTGATGAACCTGGTTCACAACGCTAACCAAAGAGGAGAAAGCATCCAGCCAGTTGATTTAGCAGCGAGTTTTCAACGTGCCTGTGTGGATGTTTTAACGGGAAAAGTTAGCAAGGCTTTGGAAAATCGTCCAGAGATTAAGCAATTTGTTTTAGCCGGCGGAGTAGCCGCCAATAGTGAATTGAGAGCAAGCATACAAAGCCTGTTTGAAGCTCACTACCCTAATGTAGAACTTTTAATTCCACCTTTAGCATTATGCGGAGATAATGCAGCCATGATTGGAGCAGCTGCCTATCCAAAGTTATTAAAGGAAGAATATACGGATTTAGCAGCCAATGCCAGACCAGGTATGACTCTATAAAGAACACACACACTGAAATTTTCAGTGTGTGTTTTTAAATTTATTTTAAATCGGGGTATTTTTCAAGATAGTCTTCAATAGCCAGACTGTATTCTTCCCATTGTGTAACTAACTGATTACTAGTTTCTTGCTTTTCTTTTATTTTCTGATCAATAGCAATTAATGCTTGATGATCGTTAGCATTTGCTGCTTCGAGCATCATTTCTTTATCTTTTTCGATCATTTCTTCAAGAGCTTCGTTATCAGTCCAAGCTTCGTCTGCTAATTTCTGTAGTCTTCTTAGTTCACTTTTTATTTTTTTATTTTCTTCATAAGACAGCTGACCAGCAGAGATAAGTTCTTCTTTTTGCCCATTCTTATTTTCCTCAGCTGCTTCAAAGGCTTCAAATTCTTCTTTTTTAGCTAAATAGTAATCATAATCGCCAAGATAAAGCTGGCTCTTGTCAGCAGCTATTTCTAAAACATGAGTAGCAATCCGATTAATAAAGTAACGATCATGAGAAACAAATAGCAGCGTTCCGTTAAAGTTAATGAGTGCTTCTTCTAAGACTTCTTTCGAATCAATATCTAAGTGGTTGGTTGGCTCATCCAACAATAGGGTATTATCGTGATCAGCCGCTAAAAGAGCTAAGGCTAAACGAGCTTTTTCACCACCACTGAGCAGACTGACTTTCTTTTCCACCGTTTCTCCACTAAAAAGAAAAGAGCCTAAAATGGAACGGATTTTCCACTCATCTGTTGTATCATGAGCACGCCAAAGGGTCTCGAGTACGGTAACGTCGCCAGACAGATGGTTGACGTTTTGGTCGTAGTAGCCAATTTGGACATTGGTTCCCTTCTTAATTGTACCATCGATAACTGGAAGATAGCCTAAAAGAGTTTTTAGAAGAGTTGTTTTCCCAATTCCATTAGGACCAACAATAGCGATAGCATTTTGCTTGGTCAGGTCAAGGTTGATGTTTTGACAAAGAACATCTGTAGGAGAATAACCAATACTCAAATTTTCTGCCTGAATAACTTTTTCACCCGATTCTTTGGCAATTGAAAATTGAATACGAGGAGCCTTAGCATCTTGTTTAGGTGCTTCAATGCGGTCCATCTTTTCTAACTGTTTGCGTCGGCTTTGGGCTCTTTTAGTAGTGGAAGCACGGGCAATGTTTTTTTGGACAAATTCTTCTAAACGATTAATCTCAGCTTGCTGTTTGAGATATTGTTTTTGAGCGTGTTCCATGCGAGCTGCTTTTTCTTGGACATAAAAAGAATAATTACCTTGATAATGATGTAGATGGTGGTCGCGAATTTCATAGATTTGAGTTGCGACTTTATCTAAAAAATAGCGATCGTGAGAAACGATTAAAAGTGCGCCTTGATAGGTGGTTAAAAACTTTTCTAACCAGCTTAAAGTCTGCATGTCTAAATGGTTGGTAGGCTCATCCAGAATTAATAAGTCATAGTCTTGTAATAAGAGTCTGGCTAAGGCGATACGAGTCTTTTGGCCTCCAGATAGACTTTGAATAGGTTGATCATAATCCTCCGGATAAAAACCAAACCCATGAAGAACAGTTCGAATAGTAGATTCGATTTGATAGACATTTTTTGCTTGTAATTCCATTTGAATTTGATCATATTGGGCCAAGGTCTCTTGATATAAAATAGATTGAGTATCACCTTGATCAGCTAGATTCGCTAGTTTGTCAGCAATTTCTTGGGCTTGGTCTCTCATAACTAATTTTTTAGAAAAAAGAGACAGCATTTCATCCCAAACAGTTAAAAGAGAATCTACTGCTATATGTTGTTCTAAGTAACCGATGTTTAGCTTTTTAGCACGACTAAATTGACCATCATTGATGGGTTCATCACCAATGATTTGTTTAATTAGAGTTGACTTACCCGTTCCATTACGTCCGACCAATGCAATTCGGTCACGTTCTTGAATCGAAAAGTTAACGTCTTCGTATAAAGTCACATCGGCAAAACGACGACTGATATTGTTTGCTTGTAGTAAAATCACGGGCCATCCCCCTTTGTTCAATCTCTCCCATTATAGCACGCTTATTAAACTCTCACTAGTTTCGATTCAACTGGCTTTTTAAAAAGTTTGTGAATTTTTTTTAAAAAAGACTCTCTACTGATTGGCATTATCTTCGTTTGATGATATACTAGACTTATCAAATTGTGAGAAAACACACAAACAAGTGAAAGTTAGGATGAACGGAGGAAGTAGAATGGTGAAAGAAATCCCACGAGCGACGGCCAAGCGTTTGCCAATTTATCATCGTTATTTGCGATACTTATACAATGCTGGTAAGACGCGCATTTCATCAACCGAACTCAGTGATGCTGTTAAAGTTGACAGTGCGACCATTCGGCGTGATTTTTCTTATTTTGGAGCCCTTGGGAAAAGAGGCTATGGTTATGATGTGGAATATTTGCTTCAGTTTTTTGGGAAGACACTCAATCAAGATCGTCTAACAACCACTGCCTTGATCGGAGTTGGATCATTAGGGAATGCCTTATTAAACTATAACTTTAGAAAATCTAATAATGTCAGAATTGGTGCCGGTTTTGATGTCAATCCTGATTTGATTGGAACTGTCCATTCGGGCATTCCTATCTATTCGATTGATGAGTTAGAAGAGCAATTAGAAATCCAAGCAATCGATGTGGCTATCTTAACTGTTCCTCAAGAATATGCAGACGAAATAATGGAACGATTAATAGCTGCTGGTATAAAGGGAGTTTTGAACTTTACCCCATTACGTTTTGAAGTACCTGAAAGTGTTCGCGTACAAAATGTTGATTTAACCAATGAACTGCAGACCTTGATTTATTTCATTAACCAAGAAGAAATTGCTGATCAGTTAGCAAGAGAATAGAAAATGATTGGACTTCTTACTATTTATAGTGAGAAGTTTTTTTATGGTTTTAGGAAAAAATAATGAGATTTTTATATCTATTTCTTGCTTTTTAATCAAAGATGGTCTAATATATTAATTGTGATTAGCACTTATATCAACAGAGTGCTAAATAATAAAATTTGGAGGGATTTTCATGTTGAAACCTTTAGCAAAACGTATTGTTCTAAAACCAAAGGAAGTCGAAGAAACAACAGCAAGCGGCTTTGTGTTACCTAGCTCTGCTCAAGAAAAACAACAAATTGGTGAAGTAGTATCGGTTGGTCCTGAAATAGAATCAGAAGACGGAATTAAAGTTGGCGATCAAGTTATCTATAAATCTTATTCAGCGACCGAGATTGAAGACCAAGGTGAAAAATTTATTATTATCGAATTAAAAGAAGCTTTAGCAATTATTGAATAAAAGATATTTAATAAAGAACTCAATAGAAAAAGATATAAAGGAGCGGTATAAATGGCAAAAGAATTGAAATTCTCAGAAGACGCACGTGCAGCTTTATTGCGCGGGGTAGACTTATTAGCAGATACGGTTAAAACAACAATGGGCCCTAAGGGACGTAACGTTGTCTTAGATAAGACTTACGGTTCTCCACTTATTACAAACGACGGGGTAACCATTGCGCGTGAAATAGAATTGGAAGACCGTTATGAAAATATGGGTGCTCAATTAGTGCAAGAAGTAGCTTCAAAAACCAATGATATAGCTGGAGACGGAACAACGACTGCCACTGTTTTAACTCAAGCAATTGCACGTGAAGGAATGAAGAACGTTACAGCAGGTGCTAACCCAGTTGGTATTCGTCGTGGAATTGATAAAGCAACTAAGACAGCTGTAGCAGCTTTAAAAGAATTATCACAACCTGTATCTTCTAAAGAAGCGATTGCACAAGTAGCAGCTGTATCATCAGGAGACCAAAAGGTTGGCGAATTGATTGCTGATGCTATGGAAAAAGTCGGCAACGATGGTGTAATCACTATTGAAGATTCTCAAACCATTGAGACTGAATTATCAGTTGTAGAAGGTATGCAATTCGATCGTGGTTACTTATCACAATATATGGTAACCGATAATGAAAAAATGATTTCAGATTTAGAAAATCCATATATCTTAATTACAGACCGCAAGATTTCTAACATTCAAGATGCGCTTCCAGTATTAGAAGCAGTAATGCAATCTGGCCGTCCGTTATTGATTATTGCTGAAGATGTTGAAGGGGAAGCTTTACCAACTTTAGTTTTAAATAAATTACGCGGAACTTTAAATGTAGCTGCAGTTAAAGCACCAGGATTTGGAGACCGTCGTAAAGCGATGTTAGAAGATGTTGCGATTCTTACTGGAGCTACTGTAATTTCTGAAGAATTAGGCTTTGAATTAAAAGATGCAACCATCGACCACTTAGGTTCAGCTGGAAAAGTGACTGTGACTAAAGATGACACAACGATTGTTGAAGGTGCTGGTTCATCCGAAGCTATTAAAGAACGTGTAGCTTTAATTCGTCACCAAGCAGAAGAAACTACTTCAAGCTATGACAAAGAAAAATTACAAGAACGTTTAGCCAAATTAGCTGGTGGTGTAGCAGTCATTAAAGTCGGAGCAGCAACTGAAACCGAACAAAAAGAAGTTAAATTACGTATTGAAGATGCATTAAATGCCACTCGCGCTGCTGTTGAAGAGGGAATCGTAGCGGGTGGAGGAGCAGCTTACTTAATCATTAAAGATCAAGTAGCTGCCACAGAAACAGAAACTGATGATGAAGCAACTGGGGTGAAGATTGTGGTTCGTGCTTTAGAAGAACCTGTTCGTCAAATTGCTGAAAATGCAGGTCGTGAAGGCTCAGTGATCGTCAATAAAATTATTTCTTCAAAAGAAGGAACAGGTTATAATGCAACAACGGATCAGTTTGAAGATATGATTCAATCTGGTATTGTTGATCCAACTAAGGTAACTCGTTCAGCCTTACAAAATGCTGCATCAGTAGCAGCTTTATTATTAACAACTGAAGCTGTCGTAGCTGAAATTCCTAAAGACGAACCTGAAATGCCTGCCCAACCAGGTATGGGTATGATGTAAGTCAATTAAATAAATTGATTAGGCAAACGATTTAAGGTGGTTTTAACCTTAAATCGTTTGCTTTTTTTATTTTCCTGACTATAATTAGATAGTTTTAATGAAATTTGTCCTTAAACACATTGAAAGTGCCTAATAATATCGGTAAAATGATAGAGATAATATGGCTATCAAAATTAGGACGTACTAGAGAAAGATAATGTTCTATATAGCTAATAGATTATAGTGAGGAATGAAAGCATGTTAAGAAACCAAGAGACGTTATCACTTCGTTTCGTTCAATGGGTAGAAAACCTACCTTTTGCCCACAAACGATTGATATGGGCAGTCAGTGACCTTTTAGCTTTTTGTCTAGCAACAATTGTTGCTTTAGTCATTTTTTTAGGTATATTCAAAGTCCCAATGCAGTTTTATGTGGGACATTTATTATTGTCCTTTGGTTTATATTATGCAGTCTCTAAGCATTTTAAAGTCGATTCACGTATAAAGCGCTATGCGACTATGGTCGACTTTTCGCTTTTATTTTTAATTGTTATTTTTGCCAATTTAATTTCTGGGTTGATTTTATCTATAGTGCTTAAATGGCTCTCTTTTCGCTATTTAATTATAGTAGCAGGTCTAGCAGGAGTTGCAATCAGTGCTTTACGAATATTATGGCAATATATTTATCACACTAAAAACAGAGTCACTAATATCGATAACAAAAATAGAGAAAATATTGTATTAATTGGAGCAGGAGACGGTGGATCACTTTTTATGAATGCTTACCAACGTCATCCAAGAAACGAAAAAGTGGTTGCTATCCTAGATGAAGACCACTCTAAAATTGGTATGAATATAGGAGGCGTCGAGGTAGTAGGGGGCTTAGAACAACTTACGGAATTAACTAAGCAGTACAATATCGTAAAAGCTGTCATTGCTATTCCTTCCCTGAAACCAGAAAAATATGAAGAAATACTTCGTTATTGTAACGAATTAGGTGTGCGCGTTTATAATATGCCAAAAGTTGAAGACGTTTTATTAGGAATCCATCAACCAAAAGAATCCATGCGTGAAATTAAGATTTCAGACCTTTTGGGCCGTCAGGAAATCGAACTAGACGAAACTGCTATGAGAAAGGAATTAGAAGGGAAAACCATTCTAATAACGGGAGCAGGAGGGTCTATCGGATCTGAAATAACCCGTCAAATTTCTAAACATAATCCAGCAAAAGTTATTTTATTAGGGCATGGGGAGAACTCTATCTATCTTATCTATCATGAGATGATTAAAACTTATAACGAACGTATGATTCAATATATTCCGGTTATTGCGGATATCCAAGACTATGACCGTCTATTAGAAATATTTAAAGAATATCAACCTGATATTATCTATCACGCGGCTGCTCACAAACACGTACCTTTAATGGAAGCTAACCCGGTCGAAGCTTATAAAAATAATATTTTGGGCACATACAATGTCGCACGAGCTGTCGATCAAGCTAGAGTGTCTAAAATGGTAATGATATCTACGGATAAAGCGGTCAATCCCCCTAATATTATGGGAGCGACTAAACGAGTAGCTGAGTTAATTATCACTGGCATGAACAAGCAGTCAGCATCCCTTTATTGTGCAGTTCGTTTTGGAAATGTACTGGGCAGTCGAGGCAGTGTTGTTCCTGCTTTTAAAAAGCAAATAGCCGCTGGAGGTCCTGTGTTAGTTACAGATTTTAGAATGATTCGCTATTTTATGACTATTCCAGAAGCCAGCCAATTAGTTGTTTTTGCTGGAACTTTTGCCCAAGATGGTGAAGTTTTTATCCTTGACATGGGGGAACCTGTTAAAATTCTTGATTTAGCCAAGAAAATGATTCTCCTTTCCGGGCATACAGTTGAAGAAATCGGTATTCGAGAGTCAGGTATTCGACCAGGTGAGAAGCTTTATGAAGAATTATTGACCGGATCAGAACTTGTTGAAAATCAATTAAATGATCAAATATTTGTTGGAAAAGTTGTACCAATTCCACTACAAGAGACTTTGGAATTTGTCGAAAGTTTGAAAGAGTCGGTTCATCAGCCTAAAATTATGAAAGAAAAGATAATAAAATTTGCTAATGATAGCACACAATACGGAGGTTAACATGCAACAAGAAGAAATTAGCTTAAAAGATTTATGGAAATTATTTACTAAGCATGCTTTTAAAATATTTAGTTTAATACTCTTAGGGATTATTTTGGCGATTGCTTTTATGATTTTATTTGTAACACCTAATTACCGCTCAACGGCTCAGCTTTTAGTGAATCAATCAGAAGAGCGAATGGGACAATCGCCTATCCAATACAGTGAATTACAAGCTAACTCACAGTTGATTAATACTTACCGCGATATTATCACGGGTGACAGTGTTCTTAATCGAGTGAGCGATGATGCCAATAAGGCTTATTCGGTAGGAGATTTAAAAGATGCTATTACGGTGGAACAATCACCAAACTCACAAGCTTTTTATGTTTCCGTTCAGCTTGAGTCTCCTCAAGCTGCTCAAAATGTTCTTTATAATGTGATTACAGTTTTTGAAGAAACAGTCAGCGATATTTATGGGGGAGAAGATACCAACATTTTTATTCTTTCTCCAGCTTCTTTTAACCCAAACCGAGTTTCTCCTAGTTTGCCAATTTATTCAATTATTGGGGCCCTAATGGGTCTGGCGATAGCCATCTTAATTATTATATTATCCGAAATTTCTGACACAACCGTCAAAGATGATGAATTTATGGCAAGTCTAGGAATGAATGATTTAGGACATATTTATCAACTTTCAAATAAAGAAATGAAAAGTTCTCGTATAGCAAGTAGTAAATCACAAAAACGGACTAGAAAGAAGGTTTAGCATGTTTAATACTCGAAAGAAAAAAGAAAGCAAATTATTAAAAGATCAAGAATTTGGAACCTCTTTAATTACTTATACATCTCCTCAATCTATTAATGCGGAGCAATTTCGTGCCATCCGTACGAATATTGAATTTGCTCAAGTCGATCGGAAGCTTAAGAGTTTACTAATTTCTTCTTGTATTCCGGCTGAAGGCAAGTCGACCGTTTCAGCAAACTTAGCGGTTGTTATGGCTCAAACAGAGAAAAAGGTTTTGATTGTTGATGCGGATATGCGTAAGCCAACCCTTCATCGAACTTTTAGAATCGATAATAAAGAAGGACTGTCAACCTTAATTGCCAATCCTGAGGTCAAATTTAATCAGGTAGTTCAACATAATCCCGAAACAGGTCTTTACTTATTGCCGTGTGGACCTATTCCGCCGAACCCTTCAGAATTACTCGGTTCAGCTCGTATGACATCCATTATGCATGAGTTGAATCAATATTTTGATTTGATAATCTATGATACGCCACCTATTACTGCTGTGGCTGATCCACAAATTTTAGCAACACGTGTGGATGGTATTTTGATGGTATTACGTTATGGCTATGTTCGTCGTGAGGAAGTACGCCAAGCGAAAGAAATCTTAGATAATGTCAATGCGAATATTTTAGGATATGTTATGAATGGTGTTCCGCGTGAAGAAGGATCAGGCTATTATTCATATTATGGTTATGGTTACGGTCATGATTCCGAAAAAGATAGCAAGGGTGAGTAATAAAAATGATTGTTGATTTACATTCACATCTTATACCCGGAGTAGACGATGGGGCGCAAACGCTAGAAGATTCTATTTACCTAGCTAAAATGGGTCAAGAAGAAGGGGTCCAACATATTGTTTTAACCCCCCACCATCGTAATGGTCAATTTATTAATCATAAAGAGGATGTTATAAAATTTACGGACAAATTATCTGCTGATTACGAAAGAGCTGGCCTACAAGTTAAAGTGTATCCCGGTCAAGAAATACGCTTAACCAAGCAATTTATGGAAGATTATTATAATGGTGATTTATTATCTCTAGATGGATCGGATAAATATTATTTGATTGAATTTCCAACTGCTAAAGTCCCAGAATTTGCGCCTAAAATGCTATTGCAGTTAATTGATATGGGAATAACACCTTTAATTGCGCATCCAGAAAGAAATCATCAATTAGCTGAAAATTATGAGGATTTATATGACTTAATTCAGATGGGATGTTTATCACAAATCACTTCTTCTTCTTATGTGGGCTTATATGGTGAAAAATTTCAAAAAACAGCAAGAGAAATGATTGAACTTAATTTAGCACATGTTATTGCTTCTGACGTCCACCATGTGGATTTTCGACCATTTAATATGAAGGCTGCATTTAATCAACTAGAACAAGATTTTGGTCAGGCAAAGGTCGACTATTTCTTACAAAATGCTCGGGATATCTTTAACGGAGATCCCATTCATAAGTTAGAAGCTAAACGCTCAAAATCAATAAGAAAAAAGAAAAAAAGATTCTTTGGACTCTTTTAAAAAACTTGATTGTCGTTTAGTAGCGACAATCAAGTTTTTTTATTTTCTAACTAAAAAGTTTATGCCTATTTATAGGCTGAAATCTACAAAGCGATTAAAAGAGTAGATAGAAGGAGGGTTATGAGGGCGATTGCTATTAAAAGATAAAGCTTGGTATCGAATGGATAAGGGATAGATAAAAGATAAGTTACGATCAGTATTTAATTGATAGTAGAAGAAGCCGTATTTGATAACCGTTTGTCGATTAGTATGATCTTCGAGTGTATTAAAATAGGAGCAATAGCGTAAATTGAGCCAAAGAAGGCTATCTAAACAACTATTAAAAGGTATGAAGAGGTGTTGGTCTTGGAGTATATTGTGTGAAATTTGTTCTAAGGATTGGTTGGAGTACCAAAAATCTCCGTTGCTATCAATGATTAGAGTATTAACATTGATATGGGCTGAACTTAAGTCGCATAAGAGTATGGGGATAATTGAATAATGAGATGGGAGGTAATGAGCTTTACTTAGCGCTTGATGAAGAAATGCAAAATAATGACGATGACACGGAGCAACTTTAATACTTATCTTAAAATTTAACGACAAGAATATCACCACCAAAAAATATTTATCAAACAAGTTGAAAATACCATATAGTAATTCTTATTTCAATAGAAAGGCGAACCAAAATAGCTACTTATATAAAATTTTATATAGCATAAGGATTCATATAAAAAAATAATAAATTGAATAGATAATCTTACTGTCGTGTTAATAATTAATGACAAAAGTATGAATCTAAAATGATTTCCGCTAGAATAACTTTGCCTGCTTATTGGGTCATGTTATACTATAGTTACTAAACAAAACTATTAAAAAAAGGGGGTTCTCATAGATGAAGAAAACAATTCAACAGCTGATCAATAAATCGGCTATTTGCTTGTCTGTTATCACTTTAATGGGCTTGACTCAAGCATCAGCCAATACCACCCATGTGGTCGAAAAAGGCGATACGATTTATAGCATAGCTCGTAAATATGGTTTGTCTGAACAAGACTTAATGGCTTTAAATGGCTTATCAAGTACAACTATCGATATAGGTGCTCAATTGATTGTGAGTATGGATGGAGGAGACAAAAGTAGTAATCAAGAGGAGGCAGGTTATTATGTCGTAAAAAAAGGGGATACCCTCTATTCCATTGCAAATAAATTCGGTTTATCCGTCGATCAATTACGATCTTTTAATGGTCTCACAGGTAACTATATAGATGTAGGTGATCGTTTAGCTTTAAATGGTTCAAATACAACAGATCAACCAAGTCAGCCACCGGTAGTGAAAGAAGATCCAGCCACTTATGTGGTTCAAAAAGGCGACAGTCTTTATAAAATTGCTAATGCCTACGGCTTAACGGTTAGTCAGTTAAAGGCTATGAACGGGCTGTCCTCCGACTTTATTGATGTAGGGGACTTATTAGCAGTAGCTGATGGAGGAACTACTTCTGTAACACCTGGGGGATCTAATCAAGGATCCAACAATCAAGGTTCGTATGTTGTTAATAAAGGCGATAGCCTTTATACCATTGCTTTAAGATATGGTGTGACTGTTAATCAGTTAGTGGCATGGAACGGCTTAGTTTCAGATTTAATCTATCCGGGAGATAAACTAGCAGTAACATCTAACGGATCAACTGATCTTACAAATCCCAACCGTCCAAGTCAACCGTCTTACTCATCCAATGCTTACACGGTTGTGGCGGGGGACAACTTTGATACTATTGCTCAAGCCTATGGTATGACTGGCCGTCAACTGATGGCTTTTAATGGTCGAACAGATACCATGATCTACCCTGGTGAAGTGATTTATTTACCAAGCTCAGGCTCCAATTATGTACCAAGTCAAACTAACACAACTTCTAATAACTCAACAGGTAATCAATTAACCACCACGCCAGATACATCCAGTGATTCTCAACCACAAAGCGATGGGCTAGGTATTAATAATGAAAAACCAAAGACTCTTAAAAAGGAGCCGCGCGAAGTGAATATTCGCAAACCTAAAACTTTACAAAAAGATGAAGATAAACTCACTGATCCGAGAACCAAGGCGCTAGATCCTGAAAGTATTGACTTGCCGACTCATGAAGTGACTGAAGGGGAAAAATTGGCTGATATTGCAAAGGCTAATGACATTAATGAAAATGATTTACGCCAATGGAACGGCCTCTTAAATGATGCGATTGAAGTAGGAGATATTCTTTACTTGAAGGATCCAAGCCAAGCGATTACAGTCTTTAAACAAGCTCGCCCATTAGAAGAAATTTATCCAATTAAGCATACTTTAATGGAAGACGAAAGAATTCAAGACTTATTAGAGGTTTACCCAGTAACAGAAGCTCAAATTATTGAATGGAGCGAATTAGAAGAAGGTAAAGAAATTGAGCAAGGAACAGAATTAACCCTTTCCCATCCTGAAAAGGCACCGAGTATTTATAAGGTGACTGAAGAAGATTCCTTAGAAAGTATAGCGAATCAATTCGAAGTTTCGGTTGAAGCGCTTCGTGAATGGAACGGTTTACTTGACAACGTGGTCTATATTGGTGAAGAAATTGCTGTCACTAATCCATGGGTAGACTACCATCAAGTAGCTCCTGGCGAGACACTCGAAGTTTTAGCAGACAAGTATGAAGTAAGTATTGACCAATTGAGACAGTGGAACGATTTACCAGCTGAATCAATGGTTGTAAATGGCGTGTTAATTGTATCGAATCCGAAAGCTTTTGAATTAGAAGATGAAGATAAGGATAGCGACGCTGAGAGTACTGAAGAAACAAGTGCTGAATAAAAAAAGATAAAGACAAAAACATCGCAAGCCTTGGCTGCGATGTTTTTTATTGCAATGAAAAATATAAACTCTTTACGAAGAAAGACTGAACCAAGCCGCGTGTTGTCCAGAAACAGCACCTGTTGCAAAAGCAGCTGTAATGTTATAGCCACCTGTATATCCATTAATGTCAATGATTTCACCACAGAAATAGAGGCCTTTCATTAATTTAGACGCCATGGTTTGAGGGGTGATTTCTTTTAAGTTAACCCCTCCACCCGTTACAAAACCTTTTTCAAGTGGTTGACTGCCATAAACAGTGAGTGGAAAAGCTTTGACTCGTTTCCACAGCGCTTCTTGAATAGAATGGTTGACTTGCTTATAAGCTGACTTTTCTTGGATTCTTACTTGTTTTTGAATCAAGCCATTTAGTTTGTCAGGTAACCATTGGCGCAGAATGTTATCAACTTGCTTTTCTCTTTGTTCTTCTGCCAGTTTCTTGAGCTCTTCATATGAAATATATGGGATAAGATCAATGGTTAGATTCGCAATTTTTTCTTGGCTTTCTTTAAGGTATAAATTGACATGGCCGGAGCATCTTAAAATAGCTGGTCCTGAATAACCAAAGTGGGTAAAAATCATATCCATTTGATGGGAAACAATTGTTTTCCCTTTTTTATCTAGTACTTTGACATTAACGTCCCTCAATGAAATACCTTGTAATGACTTGTCTTGAACAAAGGAATCGTTGGATAATAAGGGGACTTCAGTGGCATAAAAATCCGTCAAACTGTGACCAGCGTCTTTAGCCCATCGATAGCCATCTCCCGTCGAACCGGTGCGAGGATAGGCCTTGCCGCCTGAGGCTAAGATGACAGCTTTGGCAGTATATGTCGCTTTGCTGGTTTGAACACCTCTAACAGAAGCTGTTTCTTGATTATACAGAACTTCTTCAACAGGTTCACCAGCAATTACTTCAATGGCATAATGTTTCATCTCATTAATTAAACAGTCGCGAATGGTGCGCGCAGAGTCCGAAATGGGGAACATCCGCCCATGATCTTCTTCTTTTAATCGAACACCTCGTGTTTGAAAAAAATCGATTATATCTTGTGAATCAAATTGTTCTAATACAGAATAAAGAAACTTACCATTACCTGGAATATGATCAATGAATACTTCACGAGGTGAACGATTGGTGACATTACAGCGGCCTCCTCCGGTAAGAATTAATTTGCGTCCTAATTTATAATTTTTTTCAAGTAACAGCACACGCGCGCCATTCATGCCAGCGTGGATTGCTGCCATCATTCCGCTAGTGCCTCCACCAATAACAATAACATCAGGGCGATTCATCATTTTCCTCCTCGCTAGGCATTTGTTTTGATTGTATCATAGGAAAAAAATAAAAGGCAAAGTGTTTCCACTTGCCTTTTAGTATATAGAATTTACTATACCATTGGATAGACAGGAATTTTAGCTCGTGTTGCTAATTGTTTAGCGAAATAATCACTTAAGAAATAATCAACCATGCCGTGGATAAGAGTTCCTCCACCCACTAGAACAATTAAAACATATAAGAAGTTTTCACTGGCTTGGCTAAAACCAGCTTGGGTGATCACATAGACGACGAATACTTCAGCAACCGCATGAATTAAGTTGATGATGAAAGAAAACGTCCATTTATTGCGACTTGTTGCTAACCATTGCGGTTTTTGTTGAAGCATTTTAGCGCCAACAAAAGCAAATACAACGTGCGAAGCAGCTCTTGCAACAATAATCATAGGAAAGCCAGCTAATTGAAATCCCAGACTAGTACCTAAACTTACTAAAACAGCTGTAAAAGGCGAAATAAACATGGCCATAAAAATTGCCACATGACTAGCCAAAGTATAAGAAGCAGGAGGAATCACAATTTTAAGTGGCATAACCATTGGTATGATAATACCAATTGCTGTGAGTAAGCTAGCGAACGTCAATTGGCGTGTTTTAGATAAGCGAGTAGTTTGAGACATAAGAACCTCCAAAAAATTTACTATAAAAGCAGTTTAACAACAATCTATAATGGTGTCAAGACACCTGTCTATACATAGAGGATTTTTTCTTGTGACAAAGCATTTTCGATTAGCTTAAATTCTTTTAGACTAGGCACCTGTATGGTATGTGAATGAATACCATCCGTTAAGGATGCTAACATTTCACCTTCATAAGTTGCCATACGTTCTAGAAAGGCTTCAAGATCAGCTTGCGAATGAATATGAAGGGCAGCAGACAATAAACCATAAACCGGATGCTCTATTTGCACATCAAGCACTTTACCCTGATAGGCTAATATTGTTTCTAACTCTAGCCGCATTTGACTATCATCATGACGACAAACAATCACCCCCGTATACCCCTTAGTAGCAGTATTGTTAATCGGGGAAGAAGGAATTAAATATCCCTGATTAGTGGCTAAAATTTCTACTTTATGATGGGCACGTAATAAAGCAATATCTCCAACAATTACCTGACGACTGACTTGATAACGACTAGCTAACTCATTGGCCGTTATCGCTTCGCTTTGTTCTTTTAAGAATGCTAAAATGGCTTGGCGTCTTTCTTGAGCTTTCATAAATTTCACTTCCTTTGAAATGATTATACCATGAAGGCAAATGACTGTTGATCGAAAGCAAAATAAATTTGAAGCAGTGTGAGAAAATCGCTTGACATTAGGGGTTAATAAGGAATATAATAGTTGACGGTATTGTTTACCCCACACATGAGCCCCGGAAACTCATCGTAACCGTAAACAACTAGACAAATATTGGAGGAAAACAACGTGCGTCAAACATATATGGCTAAAAAGAACGAAGTTGAACGCAACTGGGTATTATTAGATGCCACAGATATCCCATTGGGACGCCTTTCAACTGTTGTTGCATCAATCTTACGCGGAAAAAATAAACCCACCTATACCCCACACGTGGATACAGGTGACTTTGTAATCGTAATTAATGCTGAAAAAATTGCCTTAACTGGTAAAAAAGCAACAGACAAGAAATATTATAATTACTCAGGACATCCTGGTGGAATGCGTGTCACTACAGCAGGTGAAATGCGCGACAAGAAACCTACACGCTTAATCGAACGTTCAGTAAAAGGAATGTTACCAGACAACCGTTTAGGTCGCAAACAATTCACTAAACTTTTTGTCTATGAAGGTTCAGAGCATAACCATGCCGCTCAACAACCTAAAAAATTAGACATCAATACATTAATATAAGGAGGGATTAAATGGCTACAGTACAATACTTAGGAACAGGTCGTCGTAAAAACTCATCAGCACGCGTACGCTTAGTACCAGGAACTGGTGAATTCACTGTGAATGGTAAGCCTTTGGAAGAATACATTCCATTTGCTCACTTACACGAAGTAATCAACCAACCATTCAACGCTACTGAAACTTTAGGATCTTATGATGTTATTGTGAACGTAAAAGGTGGAGGCTTCTCTGGTCAATCAGGTGCCATTCGTCACGGAATCGCACGTGCATTATTAAACGTCGATCCAGACTTCCGTCCTGCATTAAAATCAGCTGGACTTCTAACACGTGACCCTCGTATGGTAGAACGTAAAAAACCAGGTCTTAAGAAAGCTCGTAAAGCTTCTCAATTCTCAAAACGTTAGGACAGTCGTTGCGAACTTGTTCCCTTACGAATGTGCTATGGGACGGAGATTCCGCAGGAATCGAGTACCAATCATTATTACAGCAGATATTCAAGACACTTTCCTTTATTGGAAGGTGTTTTTTGTTTTTAAATTTTATTTGTTATTTTTAATTTTATATAGTACACTTAAAAAATATAAGAAGGAGAGTGAGTAAATGGGAAATATGTCAGACGGTTTTTCAAGTATACTATACATGGTATTTGTAATTATTTTTATTGTAGGTATGTGGAAACTTTTTGAAAAGGCTGGTGAAGCTGGGTGGAAGTCACTGATCCCTATTTATCAACTATATATTCAATTTAAAATTGTATACGGTAATGGATGGAAAGTGTTATGGCTATTAGTTCCGCTAGCAAATATCTATTTTATCATCATGTTTTGTTTAGACTTAGCAAAAGTGTTTGGAAAGGGTGTTGGATATGGTCTCGGGCTTCTTTTCGGATTCCCACTTTTTTCAGTAATTTTAGGCTTTGATGATTCAGAATATTTGGGACCAAAACGTAAATAAATGATGCACCTATTTTTATTATATGAATATCATTTATACTTAAACATCTTCCGTTAGGGAGATATCAGTATGTAGATAAAACCCTCTAGATCACAACTTATAGTGATTTAGAGGGCTTTTATATGTATAATAAAGAGAAAATGGGTGATTTCCATGATGTCAGTCAATGCCGATAGTAAAACATTTGAAGCACGTAATCAGATCGCTTTTCATGCCCTTGAAGAACTCGTTCTTGAAGACCATCTTCTGAGAAAAATTGATCGCCCTATAGATTTTTCATTCAACTATGCTGTAGTAGAAGATGTCTATTGTTTGGATAGTGGACGTCCAAGTTTTGATCCGATTACGCTTATCAAAATCTCATCATTCAACATCTCTAAGGTATTCCAAGCATGCGCCAAACCATTCAAGAAATTCAAGTGAATGTTGCTTATCGCTGGTTCTTAGGATTATCTCTCACGGATTCAGTGCCCCATTTTTCAACCTTTGGAAAGAATTACAAGTGGCGTTTTGAAGGAACAAGTATCGCCCAACAGATCTTTAGCCAGATACTCACGCAGTGTTTGGAGGCAGGAGTAGTCGATACCCAAGCAGTTTTTATGGATGTACTCACGTCAAAGCTTGTGCGAATGGCCGAAAATATACCAACGAAGAAGTGCCGGTACAAGCCAAATGGTTGGCAGATGAAATGCTGGAAGCTGTTCAAGCAGATCGGATGATTCATAGAAAAAAGTCGCTAAAAAACACAAAAAAGGAGACCTTAACAAAGTCCCAAACAATCAGTCCCAATGATCCGGAGGTAGGGTGGTTTCATAAAGGGGACCATGGCCAAGTTTTTGCCTATACTATTCAAACAGCTTGCGATCGCAAGGGGATGGGTATTAGCTTATAGTGTCCATTCAGGAAATACCTACGATACACTGGCTTTCCCCTTCTTATTTGAAAAAATCCCTTCTTTTAATCCGACTTATTTAATAGCAGATGCAGGGTACACAACGCCTATCAATGCACATTTTCTATAAAAATATGAAAATACACTGGTGTTCCTTATACGCGACCAAGACGCAAACTAAAAATAGAGATGTTGCTTATGACGCGTACTATAATTGTTATTTAGATATAAATTGCAAATACAACTTAGCCACCTAGTACAAAGGAGTCCTCGCCCATGAGAAGTGTGAGTTCAATGATCCGTGTAGCTGTTTAATCTTTCTGTGAGGGTTTGATAAGGAGCTGAGCCATGGTAGCCTGATGGGCTGAGCGGTTTATCTGGCGTTTACGCTAGGAAACCATGGCGAAGGAGGCTCCTTGTCAAGCCCTCACGTCAAGCTGTTTTCTGTTCATTCTTCCACGCCTTAACAAACACTTCGTGAGCCGTGGCGTAACCTAATAGCTTCCGGGGCCTGTCATTCATCCATTGTTGAATGCGATCAATATCTACCTGTGTATACCTAGCTAAAGACTCCCTTTTTGGTATATAGCGTCGAACGAGACGGTGTTGGTTTTCACTGGTGCCACGCTCCCAAGATGAGTAAGGGTGAGCGAAGTAGACCTCAGCTACAGAGGAGACGGCTTTTGTGAGTGAGCTGAATTCTGAACCGTTATCACTTGTAAGAGTCTTAAAGAGTCGCTCAGCTTACTCTCCTAGGGAGTTCATGAGTTGAGTGATCGCTTGATAAACGACCTGACTTGTCTGATTCTTAATCAAAATAAGCCACTCAAAGCGTGAGTGTCGTTCAACCAACGTCAATAAGGCAGGGTCCTCTTCACCATGCGGACCTACCACAGTATCGATTTCCCAGTGTCCCCATTCCTCACGGTCTTCCACTTTCTGGGGGCGTTCTTCAACCGATTTGCCCAGGATTTTGCGACGTCTGGGTCCAGGTTCAAAAGCCTTGTGCGGTTTGCGTGATACCTTTTCAGGTAAATCAATGTTCTTCGTTCGCATGAGCCCCTTATTGATCCAGTTATAAAGCGTTTTTGTGCAAGGGATCAAGTCTTCACAGAACAATTTATGACGTTCAGCGTAACCAACAACCACATCAGGGCTCCACCTCTCACTGAGTAGCCTTATCCGCCCAATCGATAAAGTCCTTACTATTGACCCACTTAGGTTGTCGTCCCGTTCCCTCATGCAAGGGGTCATACGCCGCTTGTCCCGCAGCAGCACTATAGACATCCCTGAAGTAGAGATAAGTCTTTCCGTTTACAGATTGTTTGCGTTTCTGAGTAACTGTCCCGCGTTTCACTTTTGTATGAATGGTCTGAGGTGAACGTCCGAGTAACCGAGCGATTGCTCGGTTTGAGCCATGTGGAGTCTGCTATTCTATGTCTGTGTTGTTACTACATAGATTAGCAGACTCACTGGCTCTTTTTCTAATTTATATGGCTAAGTTCATTTTACAATTCACCAAAACTTAATATTAGAAGAGTCACCTCATCTTTAAGAAGGGGTAATTGAATTTTAAACTAACTCTTGCATTACAAGGTAGCTAGCTGTATAATAATCTTAAAATACTATGTAATACAAGATAGTGAATTCGTTCTGTAAAAGGAGGGGTAATTTGTCTTCTACACAAATGTTAAAAGGAGTCATTGATGGATGCATTCTGATGATTATAAAAAATAAAGAAGCATATGGTTATGAACTGGCAGAAAAATTATCCCGTTATGGTTTTCATTCGATGAGTGAGGGTACGATCTATCCTTTATTAATGCGAATGAAAAGAGAGGGTTTAGTATCATCGACACTAAAAAAATCCACTGCAGGTCCCAAAAGGAAATATTATTCCCTGACTGAAAAAGGCGCAGATGAATTGGATCATTTTATTAAGCGCTGGGAAAACCTTCAAAGTAGCGTTAACAAGGTTTTAAATAGAGAGTCGTACACGGATAGTGATAAAGGAGATGGAACAAATGGAAAATAATACTCAACTATCGAAACAAAGTAAAGAGTTTTTAGAAAATCTAACCGTATACTTAGTTTCTAAAGGTAAGGAAACGAATGAGATTGAGGAGATAGTTAGTGAGTTAGAAGATCATCTCATACAAGCTGAAGGCCAAGGGAAGCCGATTGAGCATATTATTGGTTCGTCGCCTAAAGATTATATGAGGTCAATAGCCAATGAAATGTTAGTTGATCACCGTTCTGCTATTAAGAATATTATTGGCATTATGGTTGCATCCTATTCTTTCATTATCTTACCTAATTTGATGAGAGGCGAATTCTCTTTTTCGATTCTAGAGATTATGGGTCATTTAGTTATTGCTGGAGCATTTATTGTTGCAGTGCTTGCTGCTTTTAGAAATATTATTCCAGCTAGATTATCAGACAAAATGAAGTATTTAGTATTTGCTATTATTTCACTTGTAACTATAGCTGCCTATGTTGCTTTATATTATGTAGATAGTATGACTCAAACACCAATTATAACATTAGACTCCACCGTCAGCCTTCTCATTGGGTCTATTATGGTGTTGAACTTAATTTTATTATCAATTTGGTCCAAAACAGCGGTTTTACTCGTAACACTTTTGTTAATTACACTACCAGAATATCTTTTAAATCTATCGCCTCTTCCCTACGAGTTAAAGCAAATTTTAACTTTGATTATTATGATAGGAGGATTTGCACTGTATGCTTGGTTTGTTTTAAAAAGATAAATTATCATAACAAGTGCAACGTTCAATAAACGCAGAGTTCATTAGCTAT
>NZ_JBNUPK010000008.1:0-98749 GCF_050409465.1 Facklamia sp. P12950 | reverse complement strand
TTCAATGAGCTTCGCTGCCATAAGTGACAACTTCTATATACTAGCATGGTTTAGATTTTTTGTCAAACCTTTTTAAAAAGTTTTTTAAACTTTTTTCGTTTCGGTCGTTCGTGACGACAAGAAATAATATAACATGAGTTGTTTGTTAATGTCAAATACTTTTCAAAGTTTTTTATTTTTAGCAACTCAAGATGCATTGCTCTTCGTTCGTGACGACAAGAATTAATATAGCATGGGTTGTTAGCTTAAGTCAATAGCTTTTTTAACTTTTTATAAATTTTTTGTGAATTCTTTTTTGTTCTTCAATTTTATCAATAACCTCTGATGAATAAAAATCATTTGAGACGATCTATAGTCCGACCATCTCAAATGTTTTAACTTTTATTATCGATTGATAATTCTATATTCTTTGACTAAGTTCCTTTGTTAATTCTTCATAACCATCTTTACCAAGTAAGGCAAACATATTACGTTTATAGGCTTCGACTCCCGGCTGATCAAATGGGTTGACACCATTAAGGTATCCAGAAATAGCGACTGCCATTTCAAAGAAATAAATCATTTGACCGAGGCTTTCTTCATTCATTGCTGGAATGTTAATAATAAGATTAGGTACCTCTCCGTCCGTATGGGCAATCATAGTTCCTTGATAAGCCATTTGGTTAACAGTTGACATTTTTTCTCCCTCTAAATATGAAAGACCGTCAACGTCTTCTTCTAATTGAGGGATTGTTAAATCTTTCCTAACTTTTTGGAAGTTTAATACCGTCTCAAATATATTTCGTTGGCCATCTTGAATAATTTGACCAATTGAATGTAGGTCTGTTGAAAAGTTAGCTGAACATGGGAAAATTCCTTTATGATCTTTTCCTTCAGACTCGCCAAATAACTGTTTCCACCATTCACCGAAAGCTTGTAAAGCTGGTTCATAGTTGATTAACAATTCATTGACCTTTCCTTTGCGATAGAAAATATTTCTTATAACAGCATACTGCATGGCTTGATTTTTTGCTAAATCCTCATTTAGATAAAGCTCTCTAGCAATTTTTGCCCCTTCAATCAGCCTTTCTATGCTTGCACCACTTACAGCAATCGGAAGCAAGCCCACTGGTGTTAAAACTGAGAAGCGCCCACCGATACCATCTGGGATTACAAAAGACTCATAATTATTTTGTTGGGCTTCTTTTTTTAATGCTCCTTTAGCTTGATCGGTTGTCGCATAAATTCTTTGATAAGCTTCTTTTTTTCCATATTTTTTGATTAGTTTTTCTTTTAAAACCCGAAAAGCAATTGCTGGTTCCGTAGTTGTTCCTGATTTAGAGATGATATTAATAGAGAAATCACGCTCTCCAATTACTTCTATTAAATCATTCAAGTAAGTGGATGATATGTTGTTACCAGCAAAAAGTATTTGAGGCAAACTTTTGCTTGGAGCCATCATATTATAAAAAGTATGGTTTAAAAAATCTATGGCTGCTTTAGCTCCTAAATAGGATCCGCCTATGCCGATTACTACTAATACTTCCGAGTTCTTTTGAATTTTTTGAGCTACTCCTTTAATTCGCTCTATTTCGGATTGGGGGAAATCAAGTGGCCAATCAATCCAATCCGTAAATTCAGAACCTGCCCCTGTTTTTTCTTTAAGTTCACGTAAAGAGGATTCTGCGAACCCACTTAAGTGCTCCATTTCTTTTTCTTGAAAAAAGTTCAAAGCCTTCGAATAATCAAAGCTAATTGTTTCCATTTATAAACCTCCTAAACTTCTATCTTGGTATTAAACTCATTTTCTTCAATAGAATGCATTGCTTGATCAATCCATTGTGGCATCTTATCTGCTATGGTCTTAAATCCTATGTCTGGTAAATTCCGTCTTTTTTTTCTTCGATTTCTAACAGGAAACAATGGGGTGTTAATTTTATCTAGTGCTCGCATGGATAAAGAAATTTTCTTACTGTATTCATCAATATCAATTACAACTACTTTAACTTTTTCTCCAATATTAATGAATTCATCTAAAGCCCCTACATATCCATGTTTACATTCGGAAATATGCACTAGACCCTGTTCTTCATCAGAAAGCTTTATAAAAATACCATAGTTCTGGATACCGGTTACTTCTCCTTCAATAATATCTCCTATTTTAAACTTCATATCGATTACCGTGCTTTCTCACTTATTTAGAAACGGTAACGGATTCAATCATCACATCTTCAACCGGTTTGTCTTGAGGCCCTGTTGTAACATTTTGGATAGCTAAAACATTCTCCATACCTCCAACGACTTGACCAAAGACAGTATGGCGTTGATCCAACCAAGGGGCTCCTCCTTTTTCTTCATAAGCCTTCACAACTTCATCAGGGAACCCTAAGTCTTTTAACTGTTGGAGCATATCAGCCGGTACATTTGGTGCAGTTACAATAAAAAATTGACTGCCATTTGTATTTGGTCCTGCATTAGCCATTGAAAGAGCTCCATAAAAGTTAAAAAGATGCATTGAAAATTCATCTTCAAAACTTTCTCCCCATTTGCTTTCACCACCCATGCCTGTTCCTGTTGGGTCTCCTCCTTGGATCATAAAATCTTTAATAACTCTATGGAAAATCACGCCATCATAGTAGCCTTCTTCAGCTAAAGTAATGAAGTTTTCGACTGTCCTGGGTGCTTGTTCTTTAAATAATGCTAATTCAATGTC
This sequence comes from Facklamia sp. P12950, assembly GCF_050409465.1. Taxonomy (NCBI): domain Bacteria; kingdom Bacillati; phylum Bacillota; class Bacilli; order Lactobacillales; family Aerococcaceae; genus Facklamia; species Facklamia sp. P12950. The sequence continues at coordinate 96,057 of NZ_JBNUPK010000008.1, read as the reverse complement.
ACCCTTATTAGTATGTAAAACAACTTGACTTTGTATTTCCTCTGTCTTTAATTGTGGAAAATTATTCATTTTATCGCTCCTTATATCTATTTTCTCTATCATTTTACTCGAAAAAAAACTAAATTTATAGTTAAAGGGTCTTATTTTTGTTAAGATAGTTAGTGTTAAAAATAAAAAGAAGGATAAGGATGCTATGAATTACCCATTAATTGCTGCTTTTACCGCCATTTTTTTCGCGCAAATGATTAAATATCCAATTGCCTATTATTCAAAGCGAAGTCCTAAATTAGATATAATCACTTCTACTGGTGGCATGCCCTCATCGCATTCGGCTGCCGTCGCAAGTTTAATTGCCAGTCTTATATTTGAATACGGTTTTGCTTCAGCACACGTAGCCATAGCAACTGTATTCGGTGTTATTATCATGTTCGATTCTATGGGGGTCAGACGTCAAAGTGGTGAACAAGGCCTTGTAATTGATGCTATCGTTAAACGTCTCTCTCAATCAAATTATGAGGATATAAATGTTCAATCAATTAAAGAAAAACTAGAAGACTCTGAATTTGAAACTGAAATTATTGATAATTATCAAGACCTTATAGTTACTAAATACCTTGGACATAAACCAACAGAAGTATTTGCAGGTATTATTACAGGCGGATTTGTGGCAGTAGTCATGCGCTTAGTATTCCTTGCGTTTTTTTATTAGAAAGGCAGAAATTATGGAAAATATTTATGATATAACAATTATCGGTGCAGGCCCTGTAGGCCTTTATACCGCTTTCTTCGCTCATATGCGAAACGCAAAAGTAAAAATTATTGAGTCACTTGAGGAGGTGGGGGGGCAACCAAATCATCTTTATGGTGAAAAGTTGATTTTCGATATTCCTGCCTATCCTTCGATTAAGGGGAATATTTTGAGTCAAAAACTATTTGAACAGGTCAATCATTTTAAACCAGATATTTCTTTGGGAGAAGAAGTCTTAAATCTCTCTCCCAGAGAAGATGGCATCTATACAATTCAAACTAGTAAAGAAATTTATTACTCAAAGACCGTTATCATTGCAGCAGGTAATGGAGCTTTTCAACCCCGAAAGCTTGGAATGGATAATGCGAATCATTTCGAAAATCATTCCTTACATTATATTGTTAAAAAACCTGAACATTTTAAGCATCAGAGGATAGCAGTATGTGGAGGAGGAGACTCTGCAGTTGATTGGGCACTCACCCTAGAACCAATTGCTAAAGAAGTCTATTTAATACACCGACGTGAAAACTTTCGAGCTTTAGAAAGCTCAGTATCCAAATTACATGCCTCGTCTGTTAAAATTCTAACCCCCTATAAAATTTTAACCTTAGAGGGTAAAAATCACCAGCTCGAATCACTCAAGCTTCAGCAGGTGAAATCAAAAAAAATAGTAGAACTTTGCCTCGATCAATTAATTGTCAATTATGGCTTTTCTAATTCTTTAGGCCATATAAAAGATTGGGGACTCAAGCTTTCTCGCAACCAAATCAAAGTTTCATCATTAATGGAAACTAATTTGCCTGGTGTTTTCGCTGTTGGGGATATTGCTGACTATCCTGGTAAGGTAAAGATCATTGCAGCTGGATTTGGTGAAGCCTTATTAGCTGTTAATCAAGCCTTACACTTCATCGATCCTAATTATCGACCGTCGCCCTTACATTCATCAACTATTTTTGAAGGAGAGTTCAATGACTAAAGATTATATTCACTTAAAACACCTAGAATCCAGATCCTATGAATTGCTAGCTGAAAGAGGTGTTAGCATCGAAGAAATCGCTAAAATCGTCTACGATTTACAAAATACTTATGTTGAGACTTTAACTATGCAAGACTGCATTGATAATTTACATGCTGTGATGCAAAAACGAGAAGTTCAAAATGCTATTATAACTGGAATTGAATTAGATATTGCTGCTGAAAAAGGACTTTTGTCTCCACTTCTATGTGACTTATTAATGCGTGATGAGAGCCTCTATGGAATAGATGAAATTCTGACTCTATCAATCGTCAATGTTTATGGATCAATCGGTCTTACTAATTTCGGTTATTTAGATAAGCTTAAACCGGGCATTATTGGTAAACTAAATGATGAAAAAGATCAGCGGTGCAATACATTTATTGATGACATCGTGGGTGCCTTAGCCGCTGCCGCTGCAAGCCGAATTGCGCACGCACAACCACAAACTGATGAAATTTCCGTTCCTCCAAAAAAACCAAGTCATTTATAAGCTAAAAAAAGATAAGCTCAGCAGCTGAGCTTATCTTTTTTATATTTTCTTTTTAATAAACAAATAAATAATTCCTAACAATAATTCATATAGCATAACGACAACAATTAGTAATAGAAAGAAGTAACTATCTGGAAGCACATTAATGACAGGATCTGTTAAAGGATCAAACAGCCATAAATCATTTTTAAAGAAAATTTGGTGAAAAAGAATAAAGATTTTATCAAAAGCGATAACTGCTAGAAATAATAAACCAATTGGCAACATGTAACTTAGCATCATATATATCTTAAGATAGGGATTACGTCTCCTCTGCTTGCGAATATTTATCAAAACAATCGCTAAAACAAAAATTAAAAACAAAGCTGCCATCATGGTTAGCTGGATTAAAACTTTAACTTCAGCAAAATGCTGAATCCCTCCGTCAGAAGAGGCAAAATCAGGCAATAGCATTTGACTTTCCATCGGATGGGTTAAGAAATCAACAATTGTTTGATAATTTTGATTTAATTGCTCACTCGTTAATCCAACTGTTTCATGCAATTTAAAATATTGATTAAAGATTCTATAAATAACTGGCGATAGAAAAACGGTCAATGAGATTGCCCCAGTTAAGGATGCTAGGCAAAATAAGCAAACTCTGGCAAAATTTTTAATGTGGTCAGTCAAACTATGGATCCTCGCTTTCTAATAAAGGCTAGTTGGGGCGTTTTTTTATAACGAAATCCTTCTTATGATTGATTCTGTTTGTCGGCTTATTCATCTTATTAGACCCGACAGTCAAATTGTTTTTACTTTCAGATTTACTTAGTGAGTGGCTTTTTTCATTTCTTCTCTTAATTTTAGGGGTAACAGTCTTAGAACGATGGCCGAGATTTTGAATTTTTCGATTCGTTCTTTTTTGATAGCTACGTCCCCGTGTGTTTTTATTTGAAGTTCTTGGATAAAGTGTCTTACTTTGAATGTTATTTATCTTGCCCGCCCTCAATCGATCTAATAAATGAGGATATTCAGCGATAGAGCTTTTTTTTCCAATAACAAAATACTTGGCGCCAAAATTACAATATTCATTGATATAATCCTCTAACGTTTCAATACGTTGATCGAAAGCCACTTTGGGTGTTCCGATTTGATAAAATCCTCTTAAGCGAAGCTGATTAAAAGCCCAATCACCAACAATATAATCATACTTAGCGAAGAGGTCTTGATAGCGATTATAGAAGGCTTCAAAGTCAAAAGCTTCTTGATGATTAATAATCAAATCGTATTCTTCGTCTTCAATCATTAAGGAACTGTCATTTAAAAATTTAATGTTTTTAATAACATCTTCATTTAATTCATCGCCCGTTAGGTCATCCAATAGTCGATCTATTTGTTTGTTAATTTTTAACTCTTTTGTTGAATCTGTCATAATTTACTCCTGTTCTAAAGGGAATTCTCCCTGAAAATAATCACTGATAATATGTCTTAAAATTAAGAAAGATAATCGTTAGTTTATCGTATTTCATTATAAACGGTAAAAAGGAAGATAGACACAGTCATCTAGACTGGCTAGACAATACATTTGTTCATTATCTAGCATTTCACAATCTATTAGCCATCGATTAATCCAACGTTCATAGAAACACCTTTAAAGAACATTGTAGCAAAAAATATACCTCCAAATCTATTGCCAAAGAGTCCCCTACTTGCTAATGTAAACTTTTGATGATTCATTTATTCGGAAAGAAATCTTAATAGCTACCGCTTTGCTCAATACGCTTTCTTTGGTATTGATATAAACTACTCTGATATATCGCTTTTTCAGCTATCAATGCTATTTTATTAATAGATAAAACATGCAATTTAATTAACTATCCTTCTGCAGTTACATTTTTAACTCGTTATAAAAAGACCTCCTCTTAATAACAAAAGGAGGTTTTAAATGGACTATTTAAAAATACCTAAAAGTATATAAGCGACAATTAAGAATATTACACCAAATATAAGGTAAGTCATCCATTCTTTTTTTAGACGCGGAATTGGTTTTGCAATCACATAACCGGCAGCTAAGACTATCATAACAACCATGATAAGCACTGAAAAGACAGTTGCTGGTATAAGATAACTAAGTAAATAAAGTATCGGTAAGACAATAGCTACTGAAATTAAGGGAAGACCCAAATAGAAATTCTCTTCATCTATTTGATAAGCTTGAAATTCCAAGGGACGGTTAAAATGTGCTAAACGAATGGCTACAGCAGTTAAGTAGACTGCAATAGTAATCATACCTAATATTCCACCTTGAGTAGCTGTTAATAATAATCCAATTGGAATCAAACCAAAGGATAGAAAATCAGCTATAACCTCTAACTCTGTGGAAAAAGCTAGTTGTGCATCTGTCTGGTCAAATTGCTCAGAAATATCAATTGAATACTCATTAAGAATGGCTCCTATCATCATAGATATTAAACCATACTCAATTGCCCCTATATAGGCAAAGCCTAATCCTACAATCGAAAAAACTATTTGAACTAAGACGATTAAATTGGACCGATGTAGATCTCCTAACATAATCTTTCCTCCTCACATGAAATGTATGTCAACTCCTATTTTACCGATAATATGCTGTTTTTAGCAAGTGTTAAAATTAAACTTTCAATAAATTGAAACTGATTCTGAAATTAGTTATACTACTGATAATTAATTGACCATAATTGGGGGAAATATTATGCAGTGGAAAATAGTAACTGACTCTGGCGCGAGTATTCGTTCTGTCAAAGATATCAACGAGGAAATAGAGTTTGAAGTTGTTTCTTTAATACTGAATATCGATGAGCATACATATAAAGATAACAATCAAGTGGATACCCAAACTCTAGTTAATAAAATGGAAAGTGGCCAACAGACTGGAACTGCTTGTCCAAGCCCTGAAAGTTATGCACAAACATTTGAGTCCAATCAAAATGTTTTATGTTTCACTTTATCTTCAGGTGTTTCAGGCTCTTACAATGCTGCTTGTTTAGGAAGAGAGTTAGCCTTAGAGAAAAGTCCTGATGCTAATATTAAAATCATCGACAGTCGATCGGCTGGAGCTGAAATCGACCTACTTATTACTCTTGCTGCAAGTATCATTAAAGAAGAGACTGATTTTGATTCGGTAGTGGCAAGAATTGAAAAAGAACATTTAAATACAAATGTCAATTTTTTGTTAGAATCTGTTGATAATCTAGTAAAAAATGGCCGAATATCTAAAATTGTTGGAAACATGATTGGATTACTAAATATACGTTTAATCGGAAAAAGAAGTTCTGAGGGTACGATTGAACTTGCTCAAAAAGCTAGAGGCCATCAAAAAGCAATGAAAAAACTTTGGGCAGAAATAAAAAGCAAGGGATTTAATGGAGGGAAAATATTTATTAACCATGTCCTAAACCCGGAAGCGAGCCAAGAACTTCAGTCAATGATTCTTGCAGAATTTCCACATGCAGAAATTAATATTTTACCTTCTTCTGGCTTATGCACTTTCTATGCTCAAAGAAATGGTCTAATTGTTGGCTACCAAACCAAATAATTCAAACAAAGAAGGCTGCCTTAAACATCCCTTAAGGCAGCCTTCTTTGTTTACTATATATTTTTATTAATAAAGTGAAGGATTTGACTCACTATCTTTCTCACTTGATCATCATGTCCTAAAAGAATCTCGTGCTCACTTGAAGGTACAAGGAAGTTTAATGAATTTGGAAGACAATTATAAAAATGGAAGATACCCTCTTTTTTTACAATCTTATCACTAGCTGCTCGGAAGATGAGACTTGGAAAAGTCATTTTCTTGATTTCTTTTTCTTGATGGATAGTTTGCAAAGCATCTAAAGATGCCTTCAACCAGTTAATAGAGCCTGACTTGGTAGGATAAAGATGAAGTTTTTTATTGAGTTCAAAAAAGAAGCGCCCTCTTACTTCAGAATTGGACAGCTGATTGGGTGTTCTGAAAACTAAATGGTCATCTATTCCTCCATTTGAATCTTCAGGTAAATAATTCTTACCCCGGCCGACTTTTTGCATCAAGCTAGCGCTCATATGCGCCAATTCCATTGGCATTCCCTTAGTATCAATCGCAAGCATTGGGGAGGATAAAATAAGACCATCTACTAAATCTGGCCATAATTGAGCAAAGCGAGAACTGACAGCCCCACCCATTGAGTGTCCAAATATAAAGAGAGGCTGTTCTTCTCCACCCAGTTCTTTAACCCTTCTTACTAGGCATTTTAAATCATTGATATAAACGTTAAAATCTATAATATCAATTTGGGTTTGGTTAGGTGATAATTTAGATTCCCCATGTCCTCGTGCATCATAAGTCAGTACTTGAATTCCTGATTGTAATAAATAATATACTAATTCTCGATATTTTTCTTTAAATTCATTAAAACCATGGACAATAAGGCAAGTTGCTTTGGCTGTTTCTAAAGCATAGAAGTCATAAGCTAAGTGATAAGCCCCTTGGTTAATTGATCCCTCTTGTCTTAAATTATCGATAAATGGGCTTAGTTTTTCATCCCAATTCTTCTCATATTCTTCTTCTTGCAACCAATCCATGGAATTTTCAATTTCAGCTAATTCAAGCAATCTTTCAGCATGACTAATCTTAGGAAGTGGATGCTTAAAATTTTGATGTAATTGAGAAGCTAGAGAAATACTTGCTAATGCAAGAGACCATCTAAGGTAATTGTTACTTTTCATATTATCCTCCCTATTTAAAGTTTCTGTGTGTCAAAGTTTAATACCACAACAATCCGCACATAGGACGAATCATCTAGACGAAAATCACTGGCTGAAGCTTTAGCAGATATAAATACCGACCGCATGTCAGAAAAATCTTCATTTTGTTCGAAAAAAGCTTTGGCTAAATATTGAGCGAATACTGCTTCATCTTTAGACCAAGTATCTAAATGAATATCATCAGACGAAATAAAAACCTCATATAAGTTTTCGCCAATCCGATATTGATTATTTTCAATCTCGTAAAAACGCTCGCGGAAATTTAGTCCCTCTGTAGTTTTAGAATCTAAATATACATAATTGTCTAACTCATCGAGTCTAAGTAGATTCCCATTTGACAAATATGGTGCTAGATAGACTGTTTGTTGTGGGAGATAAACTCTGTTAATTGCTTCTATAAATGACCTGTTTAGCTGACTTATATCTAACTGCTTATTAAAAGAGTCTGCCATTTGCTGGCCTTTGATAAATCGAGGATGTGCTAAAACTGCTTGTGGATACTGGATGGGTTGTTTATTCCCTGGGTACGACTGAATCTGATTAATTATATCGGGAGAGTCTTCATCTGGAACTTTTTCAATTCCAATCAGTTCCTCAGATATTTTACTGAGTCTTTGATAAGTGGATAAACCTTCTTGAGACAAAGCTTGATCGATCATTTCTTCATGAAAGTGATAGATGGTGCTTAGTCCAAGTATTATAAATAAGAGTTTAAAATAAAAAGATAGAGGAAAATATTTTTTCAATCGATTCGCCTAGCTTTCTTTTTCAAAATTTGGTTTACGAATTAATAAAGGATCAACTATATGGTAACCTTGCTCACGATAACCGTCTACCATCCTCGAGATAGCACCATTAGTCCATGGACGATCATGCATAAGAATGTTTGCTCCTGCCCTTAAATAATCATTATTTAAAGACACTTCTAATAAAGCTTCGCTTTCTAAATACTCATCCATCCAATCATATCCAAAATTCCAAGTCATTAATTGCATTTCTAGTTCTTGGCATATCTGATAGGTATCCATGTTAAACAAACCAAAAGGCGGGCGGAACCATCTTGGTTTTTCTCCTGTAATTTCTTCAACCAAATCACTTGTTTGTTTAATTTCTTGATACTGCTGGTCGTAGGTCATTTCTTTTAAGTTAGGATGATGCTGAGTATGATTACCGATTTCGAATCCCATATCATAAATTTGCTTGGTAATCTTTCTCCCCTTTTCCTCTGTTAAGAACATACCATTCACTAAGAAAATAGCATTTACATCCTTAGCTTTTAATTGTTGGGCAATTTCAAGTGCATAGGAATTCGGTCTTTGAGGCGCATCATCAAAGGTAAATAAAAGAACTTTATGATCACTACTATCGTATAAAGGAAATATTTCCGAAGAAATATCAGGGTTTTCTTGCATATAGTAGGCATAGCCATCCTCATCGACTTCCGCATAGTTAGAATAATCTGTCCAAGCTTGACGAGTACCATCCTTTTTTAAAGAACTTTCTTTAGTGGAATCTTCATCGTAAGTACTCTCTAGTATTTCTAATTCATCAAGCTGTACTTTTTTTGATTCTGTTTCTTCGTTTAAAGGCGCCTTTTGACAAGCGGATAAACAAAATAATAAAAGAATTAAAGCCGAGAATTTCATCAATAATTTGTCCTTTCTAAATCCGATTTGCCTTTTTAGTTTATAATAGAAAGAATTAAAGTTAAAAGCAAGACTATCCTAATACACGCTACATTTAACAAAAAAGTCCCTAACTCACTAAAAGAGTTAGGGGATCAAGCAGGCTATTCATAGCGAGTTAACTTTTGTAATAAGCGTTTCATTTCGAGCACTTCATCTGTAGTGAATTCTTCAAAAACTTCTAACAAATGTTTACGGTGCTCAGGATAAATCTCATCCATCAACTTAGTACCTTCTGCTGTAATTTCAGCAAAAGTTACACGACGGTCATTTAAATCTGGCTTTCGTTCCACATAACCCTTATTACACAACTTATCAATCACGTAAGTGGTTGAAGAGGAAGCAATTAAAATTCGATTCCCAATTTGTTGAATTGGTTGAGGGCCACGATTATATAATAATTCTAATACAGCAAACTCCGTCACATTCATATCTGAATGATTCGCATCTTTTTTCACCAATTTCTCAAAGTAGGCATGTGCTCTCATCATACCAATATATGTTTTTAAAACTTCTGTATCTCGATCTAACATCTACTCTCACCTTCTTATCTTAAAATTTTTAATCTCGAAAGCGAAATAATTATATCTTATCTATTAAAATTAGTCAATCCATTCCAATAAAAATCTAAAAAATTTGTGTTAAACGTAAATGATAATGTCTCAAGAGAACACAAATCAAAATGTCCCACTTCTGAGTTATACTTCCTTCAGGGGGTTAGATGGGGAGTTATTTAATAATGTTCGAACAAAGAAAATATGCCGTCATTCAATCGGTTGCACAGGGCCGAAAATCAAAAGCCAGAGCCCAGGTGGAGCTCGGTTTAACACGTCGCTCAATTAGTCGACGACTAACTGTCTATAAAACCGATGGTAAATTAGGCTTTCAACATGGAAATGAAGTGATTGGCTTTGCTTACCTTAGTGGTTTTTATAAAGCCTTTTTGCCTCAGGCTACTTTACTTTCAATCTAGACAGCTGAAGGTTGTCCAGTAAAGGGGGGCGGTCATGAACTTTATACGGTGATAGTGTTGATGCTCTCTCAAACTAATATCGAATACATCATTTCTACCATTGTCGCTGATAATTATCGCTCTCTAAGCTTTCATGAAAAAGAAGGCTTTAAACCTATGCTTACTTTCCCAAAATTAGTGCGCAAAGCTGAACGCTTTATTGATGTGATTTGGATGCGAAAAGTTATAAGAGCTGTTTCACCAAACCATTCAATATCCAGCAGTTGAATTCGACTTTGAAAGAGACCAATTAATTACTGATTAATTATATCACTACACAGTCAAATAAATAGCAGGTTTGTTGAAGTTTCATTTTAAACTCCATTATAAACCTGCATTTATTTTTGAAAAACTATTCGGGATAAGTAAAGCTTAAATCAGTCACTTTTTCAAGATTTTTTACATATCGCTTTGCTTGATATTTAGCCATTGGTAGGTTTTGATCGAGATAATTTCCACAATCTCTGGCAGTAGCACCAGGTATCTCCCCTTCAAAGTCTGCTGTGAATTTAAAGGTTTCTTTAATTAAATTCAAAACTTCTAGCCCTTCTAAGGCGTCCGTTAAAATTAAATAGAAGCCCGTACGACAGCCCATTGGTCCAAAATAAATGACTTCCTTTTTATATTTTTCGTGATTACGTAAAAAAGTTGCTGCTAAATGCTCAATTGTATGTATTTCTGCTGTATTCATTACGGGTTCAACATTTGGTGCTGTGAAACGTAAGTCATAAGTATGTAGTTTTCTTCCACCAATCTCATCTGTTCGAGACAAGTAGATACCGGGTTTTAAGATTAAATGATTGATGGTAAAACTTGGTATTTTTTCCAATAGAATTCCTCCTTTATATTGCTTCCAATGTAACGAAAGAAGAATTATCTGTCAATTTTTAGTTAAATAAAAAGTATATTAGAATAAAATGGATGATTAAACGCAAAAGATGATGGCTTATATTAGCTTGTCGACTACTTACCAATCGATCGCGATAGAGCGTAATGGAAAGGGCTAGTAACAAGATAGAAATAGCAATGTCTAAAGGTTTCAAGCTTGACCATAAATTCATTAGGGTCAAAAGAAATAGCAAATCAATAACAGTCAATGTTATCTTTGAAATATTGAGCCCATTTTTTATTCCTAAAATGCCAGTTATAAACACTATAGATGCATAGATAAAGACTATTATGTTCATCACAAACCTCCCTTTACTTCAGTTTTTTAAAATATATCATATATCGCTAATATAGTAAATGTGAATTTCTAATCTGTATATTTAAGTTCTCCTTGTTTATTGCTGTTCTAATTGACCAGCCATAAAAAGGTAAGTATGAAATTTCGATAGCACCGACATCTTGTGTATCTAAATAATTAAGGTGTCTTTTTTCTAATTTTTCAATTGTTTCACTATGAGGATGATTATAAGGATTGTCCTTCCCAGATGATATGAGCGCTAATTCTGGTTGCAGTTGGTCTAATAGATCTTCACTAGTAGAAGTTTTACTACCATGATGACCAATTTTTAAAACGTCTACTTTTTCACTTGAAAAAACTTGTAACAAAGATTTTTCTAGCTCAATTGGTAGATCTGCCATATTAAGAAATTTTTTATCGTCTATTACAAAAGAAGTGATTAGCGAAGAAGCATTACTAAAATCATCTTTAAGACTCGCAGGCATATCCAAACAAATTATCTCAATTTGATTGCCTCCTACCCTCACCTTAGTTCCCGGATTTAAGATGTGATGCTGGGTCTGATTAGGAATTTTATTTGCCATGGTTTGCCATATTGCTGACTCTTTAGTGAATTTTGAATAATACAGATGTTTTATTTCAATCTCTTGGATAAGTGTTATCAAATTACCAAGGTGGTCGATATCTGGATGAGTGATAATGACGCCTTCCAAACTAGCAATTCCTTGTGATTTTAAAGCTGGAATGACATTTTTTAAAGCAAATTGAGTATCCAATTTATTTTTCTCCTGGTAGCTAGCCATCTTCCCTCCGGTATCAACTAACCAAGCCTCTTTTGAAAAAGCCTTTTTATAGAGTAAAGCATCTCCTTGCCCTACATCTAAAACGATGATTCGCTCACGTGGATCAAGATAAGGATAAAATAATATTCCGATTGAATAACCGATAATTAAAGATTGCCAAGCTAATTTTGGGTTGCTTTTTAAATAATAAAACCAAATAATAGCTATACCAAGTAAAAAGATTGGTAAGAAAAAGTTTCCGTTTCCTAATAAGATTGTCCCGCTTTCTATAACAGAATGAAGCGAAAGGAATTCCCACATTCTTTGGAAGACATTAGATAGATAAGTAATGAACTTTAATAAAGCTGGATAGTACTGACTAACATATAATAAAATTGAAAAAGAGAACATGCTTGGCAAAATCCATCTTTCGAATATAGGCGTAAATAAAAGCACGACTGCTAGCTGTAAAAAATTAATGGTATAAGTACTTGAGAGTAAAAGGGGCCATGAAAATAAGAAACAAAATAAAGTTAGTTCACTTTTTTCTTGCCAAGTAGTTGAAAGGCTATCGACTATACTTCCTTGATAAAAATAAATCAGATACGACATTATGAATGATAAAAGAAAGGCTAAACTTTTTATATTGAAGGGATTAATAATTAGGAGGGTTATATAAATTACTGACAAAACATCTAAAGAAGAAAGTGGCCAATCAAACCTTTTGCGTAAATCATTAATTATAATAACCGACATAGAACGGATAACACCTATAGGCCAAGCTACTAACCATGCAAAAAAGGTTAAAAGTATAAAATTGATTTTTTTACTTACTAGAGGAGAAATACCTATTCTTAATAAGATAGTATTGAGAACTCTTCGGAGATAGTTGACATGAAAACCTGAGATTGAGAAAAAGTGTAAAATTCCTAAAGTCATAAAGGCCTGTTTATAATCTTGATAAACTGTGGAATTTAAATTGTAGAGTAATTTATTATGAATACTAACTAAAGGAATCTGACCACATTTTCTTATATAATGTGTTAACCTTGCTCTAACATTAGCAAGTAATTCTAAGGGGTGGTTGATTAAATTAGATTGATTCAATGAAATTTTTTTAATTTTCTTTACCTCCACCCCCCAAGCTATGCCTTTTCTTTTTAAGTAACTTTGATAGTTAAAAAGATCAAAATTGCGATTAGGTTCTACTTGCTTAATTTCGCCTTCTATTTCTAAACGATAGGAGCTAAGGGTTAAGTCAGGTAAATTTTCTTGCAAAGCTTCCTCATTCCAATAGGTCACTGTCACAGGGAAAGTGGTATCATTTTCGATAATTAAGAAGACTTCACCATAAAAGGTATTTTCACTTTGTTGGATTTGGTTTGGATTGATAGTTATAGTGGCTTCAATTTTTTCTTGGTCATTAAGCATAGAAAGTTGTTCTTGTAACTTGTTTTCTAAAAACCGATGCCTTACGAACACTAACAATAAAAAAAAGACAGCTAAAATGATTACGGCCTTATTATCACACTTAATAATTCGTATAAGGCTTAAACAAAATAGAATGAAGAAAGACAAGGTGGAATGTATAAGAAACAATAAAAACAAACTAATTAGCATAGCAATTAAAGTCCAGTGATAACGACAACTTGTCAATTTATTCATTGCTGAAGCCCTACTGTAATAAGGTCTTTTAATCCTTCAAAGGTTTTTGGACCGATGCCTGAAACTTGTAAAATATCTTCAGTGGCTTGAAAAGAACCATGGTCCTGGCGATACTGAATGATTTTTTGAGCTTTAGAAGGACCGATTTGTGGCAAAGTTTCTAATTCTGCTTGATCTGCTGTATTAATATTAATGAGTGTTTGCCTCTCCTCTTTATTAGAAGATCCTACCAACATTAACTCCTGGTTTAAGGCCGATGTTTTCTGCTGTGATTGCTCGTTTATGATTAGGGTATCCCATTCCGACTGACTATATACTGTAACCATCATCTGATCTTCTAACAGTAACGCTAAATTTAAGCTGTCTTGTGCCGCATCTTCAGTAAAACCTCCAGCCTTATCGATTAAATCAATTAAACGTGATCCTTGCTGTAATTGATAAACTCCTGGTTTCATAACCGCTCCCTTCAAATCTACATAAAGTTGTTTTAATACAGTGGTCTCATTTTCTTGACTGGTCATTTCCAATGCTAGTGAATGCTCTTCTGCTTGTAAATCAACAGTATCCCTTAATAAATTGTTTTGATTTAGCATCATAAAAACACATACACAAGCAACTAATATCAATAAAAATGGCTTATTTCTAATTTTTGCATAAACAGACGCTTTTTGACTTTCTTCAAAATAAGACTTCATGACTTTCCTCCTCACTTGACAATCTTAAATACAAGGAGAATTTCTTAAAGGCGCTTTTAAGACCCCCAGCATCAAAATACTGAGGGTCTTAAAATAAGCTTTGGATATCTCTTTTTATTTTATCCTTTGAGCAAGTGCTTGGGCAACATTTGGAGGAACCATTTGCGAAATATCTCCACCAAAATAAGCGATTTCTTTGATTAAACTGGAGCTTAAATAGCGATAATTTTCATTCGCAAATAAAAGAACTGTTTCAAGGCCTGGGAGTTGGGTTCGATTAACAGTCGCAATATTCGCTTCATATTCAAAATCTTGTGCCGAGCGTACTCCCCGAATAAGGGAAATCGCCTTAACTTTTTGATAGTAATGAGCAATTAAGCCATCTTCTAAGTAATCAATTTTTACATTTTTAAATGCTGCTGTAGCCTCTTCGATTAAAAGCTTTCGCTCCTCAACTGTAAAGACGGTCTTTTTTGTGGTATTCACTGCAATTAATACGATTACTTCATCAAACAATTGACTGGATCGCTCAATCAAATCTAAGTGTCCATATGTTAAGGGGTCGAATGAACCAGGAAAAACACCTACCCTTTTACTCATACTCTTCGCTCTCCTCACCTTGGTATTGATATATTCGAATGACTGTAATCCCATATTTTTTATTTTTTAATTCAAGAAAATTAGGGATTTCTTTTACGGAATGCACTTCGTCAGCCTCAAGAACTATTAAGCAACTCGGATTTAGAAAATCATTTTTGATTAACCACTCTAAGTCTTGCTCAACTTGATTTTCAGCGTAAGGGGGATCAAGAAATACAAGGTCAAAGGCTCGTTGGTTTTTTAGACCCCAATCTAATAACTTTGTCCGGTTTTTGCCACTTAGAAGTACAAACTTTTCTTCTTCTTTTGTCATCTTTATATTTTCTTTAATCGTTAAAACGGCTCGCCGATCTTTCTCGCACATAACAGCTCCTGCCAGTCCTCTTGAAACAGACTCTATGGCCAAAGCTCCTGATCCCGCGTAAAAATCCAAACAATAGCCATCAATCGGTAATCGATTAGCCAAAAGGTTAAACATCGATTCTTTTATTTTATCGGTTGTAGGCCGTGTGTTTTTCCCGGGAACCGCCTTTAAAGGACGAGATCGATAACTTCCTGCAATGACTCGCATCATACCACCTACTTCTTATCTTTTGCTTCTGGGACGATTTCTTGGGCGAGATCTTTAAAGAATTCGTCAAACGAAACCTCTTCTTCCTCTTCTGCTTTTAAATCAGGATCAATTCGATCCTTTATAGCATCTTTAAAAGTCATATCGATATCATCTCGGTATGAAACCTCTACTTCCCGCACAAAATTTAATTTACGCAAAGAAGATAAAGTTTCATCAAGCTGAGAATCATTCACGTACATGATGGCATATTTCAAGCGTTCACTTAAATAATGTACTGTGCCATATTTTCTTAATTGCTTCCATTGTTTAAGACTATATAACCATACAACAAGCGATTTTCTTTTTACTGCTTCAAATGTCATTAGCGTCCACCTTTCAAATTGGATACTTTTGAGCGATTAGTTGTTTGTCTCATCCGAGCTTCTTCACTGATGAATTTTTGAACAATGCCTATTATTATCAAATTGACTACCATGCTCGTCCCTCCATACGATATAAAGGGAAGTGTCACTCCAGTAAGGGGGATTAAACTTGTCAATCCTCCAATATTTACAAATGTTTGCGTAAAGATTAAAATAGCAAATCCCGTAATACAAATACGGTGAAACAATTTACTCATCATACTGGCTGTTCTGAGTAAGTAAAAAACTAAACCAAGTAATGTTAAGATTACAGCGCTTACCCCTAGCAATCCTGTCTCTTCTGCTATCACTGATAAAATAAAATCTGTATGAGCGGCAGGAAGCATTTCTTTTATTACTCCTTGACCTAAGCCCACACCGAAAAGGCCACCATTAGCGATTGCTTTATAGGATTGAATGACTTGATAGCCTGTCCCATGTTGATATTTAAACGGATCAATGAAAGATCCTAAACGTTCAAAAAAGTGCCTTCCAGTACCCACAAAATAGTCTGCAAAGTATATTGAAACAATATAGATAACTATAGTAACAACAATAAAAAATAACAGAGAAAGAATATTCTTCTTTCTTGATAAATTAAAAATCATAAACAGAGAATAAGCACAAAAACCAATAAGTACTGTTGTGCCTACATCAGGCTGAATTAAAACAAACATTGCCGATATTATCATTAAACCAAAGGGCAAAATGATATACCAAAAAGAAGACTTTTCTAGTGCTATCAGATAAGTTCTTTTAAAATAAACAGCCAGTCGACTACATGTGAGCACCATAGCTATTTTAAATAGCTCAGAAGGTTGAAAATTATATCCTCCAATATTGATCCAAGAAGATGCCCCTCCTCCTTCCTGACCGAAGAAAGTAGCATAAAAAATTAAAACCATTGTTAGAAAATTGAGTATATTAATTAAAAAGATGTTAGAAAACCATCCGTTTGGAACAAGCCGAACGAGTAAAATCATGCAAAAACCAATCAAAATTGAGAGGGCTTGCTTCTTCACCATGGCTAATGGATCTTGTGACATGGTAGAAGAAAAGACGGCTAACATGGAAAAAAGTAGTAAAACAATGACAATAAGACTTAGTAACTTATCGCCCTTTCCATATAGATCAAATTTTTTCTTAAAGCTTGTGATAAAACGCTCTTTATTCATTTCTTTAGAAACTACTTCTCTAGTTTTAGGAGTGATGTGAAAGACTTTGTTTTCCATAATTATTCCTCTCTAATTCGCTAAAAACATTATAGCATAAAGCATCAGTAGTGGGTATTTATGAAAATAAGATCGGGATTTACTCTGACTAGGAATTAAAAAAGCACTTACTTTTCTTAAGTTTAAAAACTTGGAAAGTAAGTGAAAACTAAATAGATAGTTTTAAAAATAATCATTATACTTATTTATTCATAAATATTATGCTGAAAAGCGTTCTGCAACTTTGTCCCAATTAATAATAGACCAGAAAGCTTTAACGTAGTCCGGACGTCTATTTTGATAGTTTAAGTAGTAAGCATGCTCCCAAACGTCTAAACCTAATAAAGGAGTTAAACCTTCAGTTAAAGGATTGTCTTGATTTGGAGTGCCTAAAACTTTTAGTTTGTCGCCATCTTTAACTAACCAACCCCAACCTGATCCAAATTGACCGGTTGCAGCTTTTGTAAATTCTTCTTGGAATTTTTCGAAAGACCCAAATTCTTCATCAATTTTCTTAGCTAAGTCTCCAGAAGGCTTGTTGTCTTCTTGAGGAGCTTGTAATGATTCCCAGAATAGCGAGTGGTTATAGTGGCCTCCACCATTGTTGCGAACAGCTGTTTGAATATCACTTGGAAGTGATTTTAAGCTCTTGATAATTTCTTCAATCGATTGGTCAGCATACTCGGTTCCCTCAACGGCTGCGTTTAATTTAGTAACATAACCATTGTGGTGTTTAGTATGGTGAATCTCCATGGTTTTTTGATCAATAGCGGGCTCTAAATTATCATATGCATAGGGTAATTCAGGTAATTTGAATGTCATTTTTACTCCTCCTAATTCTGTTATGATCTTTATCATATCATGCCACTATAGTCAGACAAAGAAATATGCTTATATATCTATTCACAAAGGCATTGAACCCAAAGATACTCTTTTATTATCTTCGAGTTCTATGTTTATATTATTTTTTATTTTTTTTCGCTTTTTCACGGGTTGATTTGTCTAGAATACGTTTGCGTAAACGGATTGCCATTGGTGTAATTTCACAATATTCATCATCTGCCATAAATTGTATAGCTTCTTCCAATGTCATTTTTTTAGTGGATTTAATCACAGCTGTTTGGTCTTTGTTAGCTGAACGGACATTCGTTAATTGTTTTGCTTTAGTGATATTAACCGTCAAATCATTCTCACGATTATGTTCGCCAACAATCATTCCTTCATATACCTCCGTACCAGGTTCAACAAAAATCGTTCCACGATCCTCAAGATTCATAATTGAATATGTGGTTGCTTGACCGCTATCGATGGAAACTAAGGTTCCGTTACGACGCTGACCAAGTTCTACATTAATCACCGGACGGTACTCATCATAAGTATGGTTCATAATGCCGTATCCCCTTGTTAAAGACATAAATTCGGTTGAGAAACCAATTAAACCACGAGCTGGAATTGAAAAGACCAGACGAATCTGTCCATTGCCAGAGTGAACCATATCTGCCATTTCACCCCGACGATTACTGATAGCCTCGATAATGCCCCCCATGTATTCTTCCGGGGTATCGATTTGAAGACGTTCAAATGGTTCTGACTTAACGCCATCGATTTCTCTTATAATCACTTGCGGACGTGAGACTTGGAATTCATAGCCTTGACGTCGCATATTTTCGATTAAGATCGATAAATGTAACTCCCCACGTCCAGCCACCTTGAAAGTATCTGGCGAGTCTGTTGGCGTAACATTTAAAGAAACGTCTGTATGCAATTCCTGCATCAAACGATCTTCCAAATTACGCGCAGTAACATACTTCCCTTCACGGCCAGCGAATGGAGAATTATTGGTTAAGAAGTTCATTTCTAGAGTTGGCTCATCGATATGAAGCAATGGCATAGCCTCTGGATTATCAACTGAAGCAATCGTTTCTCCTACATAAATATCATCCATTCCAGAAATTGCAATTAAGTCTCCGGCCATCGCTTCTTTAATTTCAATTCGGTCTAATCCAAGAAAACCATATAATTTTGTCACCCGGAAATTCTTCTTAGAGCCATCAATCTTAATAACCGTTACCGCATCCCCAACTTTGATCTTGCCACGGAAAACGCGACCGATTCCAATTCTGCCGACAAAGTCATTGTAATCAAGCATGGTGACTTGACACTGCAGTGGGTCATCTGAATTATCAATTGGTGCTGGAATATGTTCAATTACTGATTCAAAAATTGGATCCATGGTATTTTCTTGGTCTTGCAAATCACTAGAAAGCGAAGAAGTCCCATTAATAGCTGAAGCATAAACAACTGGGAACTCTAATTGATCATCATCTGCGCCTAATTCAATCAATAGGTTAAGCACTTCATCAACAACTACCTCCGGACGAGCCGATGGCTTATCAATTTTATTAACAACCACTAAAGGAGTCTTACCTTCTTCTAAGGCTTTCTTCAACACAAAGCGTGTTTGAGGCATAGTACCTTCATAAGCATCTACTACCAAGATAACGCCATCAACCATTTTCATAATACGTTCTACTTCACCACCGAAGTCTGCGTGTCCAGGCGTATCCATGATATTGATCCGTGTTCCCTTGTAATTTACAGCTGTATTTTTAGCTAAGATGGTAATGCCACGTTCTCTTTCAATATCATTGCGATCCATTGCACGATCGTCTATCTGAGCTCTAGCATCTAAAGTATCCGATTGCTTAAGGAGCTCATTAACCAAAGTGGTTTTACCGTGGTCAACGTGGGCAATGATTGCAATATTTCTTATGTCATTTCTTATTTTCATTAAATTCTCCTAATTTTCTTTTGAATTAATTATCTGTAATACTTCCTCATAAACTGCAGCGTTAGAGAAGAGACCAGGATTCGCTGTTAAAAGGTTCAGATCCTGTCCGTTAGGTTGACTATACTTAAAACCTAAAGATTCTAAAATTGCTACTCCCGCTGCAAAATCCCACGGCATTAAACGACTTGCTAAATAAAAAGCGGATTCCCCTCTAATAACGGAAATCATTTCATAAGCTGCACAACCATAAGACCTTGAACCCAGAGATGCATGTAATAATGCTTGACTATTAAATTGGTTTTCAACTAAAATGTGGGCGTTTGTCACCATAAGCCCTTGCTCTAACGAATTAATTTCTAATGGTATCAGAGGACGATCATTCAAAAAAGCGCCTTGACCGACAAACCCATAATAAAGATCGCCTTGCATTACATCATAGATATAGCCCGCTAGCGGCCGACCGTCTTTATATATACCAATCATGACGCCAAAAAAACGCCCTTGCTTGACAAAATTCAAAGTTCCATCAATCGGGTCAATTATCCATAAGACTCCATGAGTCTCTTTAATCGAATGTCCCTTTCCTTCTTCGCCTAATACACGATGGTCGGGATAGTAAGTGTTAATTTGTTGGGTAAAATAGGCTTCTACTTCTTTATCCATCCGTGTGACTAAATCACTTGCGTTCGTTTTTTCTTCAACCATTAAATTGGTATTCAAGGAAGCGATCAACGAGTCCCCAGCTGTTTTTAACCAAGATATTACACGTTGATGTAATTGAAAATCCATAGTGACCTCCTAAGGCATTTTTAACGTTTGGGAATCCTTCAATGTTTTAGCTTTTTGCATGCATCGATAGATAGAGTATCCCGAAGCCGCTTGAAATTCACGATCAATTTGTTTTTCTTCACTTATCGAATTGACAATTTCTTTAAATGCTCGATACTTATCTTTAATCCGTTCTACTCTAATTCCTCTTTCATAGGCGGATTCAACCCCTGCTAAAAAATCAACAACGATCGTAATTTCTTGACTTGACCAATCTTCATTTAATGGATAGGAATAACTAGACATCTTATTACACCTCCAACAAATTCATTTCGGTTAATACTAATATAACGCATTTTTACGCAAATGAAAAAGTATTTCGAATATAAAACGTTTTCTTAATGAGATACATTGTTCTACTCAATCAAAAAGCGGATCCTAGTCAATAGAGCATACTAATTACCGTCAAAAACTCCTCACATTCAATATTTTGAACGCCTCAAATATAAAATGTTAAAAATAGTGTTTTATTTGCAACGTATCTTTTTATCTTTCATTCATGGTTCTGTTTCTTGCTTGTTTAGAAAGGCATAATGCTCCGGTGAAAGAGTGTTGGTAAACTCTCTTTCCACTTTCGGGACTATTTTGAGCGTTAAGCATACTTTTTTGAAGAGATATCAGAGAGTAAGGAGATAGAGTATCTCAAGACCCGTCCCTATTCTCTATGGCAGAACGGCATAGTTGAAAGAAGTCACCGAGAAGATGGGGAACGATTCTACATTCGTCGAGAATTGAAGAGTATGCAAGAATTGAAGAAAGCACATCGTCGATATGTGAACCGAGGCAATAATATCCATCGAAAGGTTTTAAATTTTAAGAGTCCCAATGAAGTAGTACGCGAATACTTTAGGAACAAGCCTGCTTAGTCTTGCCCATGATCTCAAATTCTTTATTTCTGTCAAGGATCGCTCCGCTTTCCTCTTTGACAGATATAAAGAATTTGAGGGCTAGACGCTAAGACATAAGCATGCCATTTTAGAAGCACCTTGTGTAACATATGTTTGACAACTCTAGATCACAAATTTTCTTGTTTAATTGGATCGTTTTACCTTTAGAATTTTTTTATGTTATAATGGGAAGTCGATTATCATAATAAAAATAAATTTGCTAAGAAAGGAAGAAATTTGTGACAGAAACTAATCCCTCGCTTGAAATTCCTAACATACACAACCCTCTTGAAACTGAACCCGTGTCCAAATTACTTAAACAATTTGCAATTCCCAGTATTATTGCCAACCTGGCCAACTCTCTTTACAATATCGTAGATCAAATCTTTATTGGACAAGGAGTTGGCTATTTAGGAAATGCAGCAACCAATATCGCTTTTCCGATAACGACGGTCTGTTTAGCCATCGGATTACTCACAGGAATTGGCGCCGCTGCTAACTTTAATTTAACTATTGGTCGAAAAGATTTCACTACGGCTCGCAATACACTCGCAACAGCCTTTGGATTTTTACTTTTATCGGGAATTCTTCTCGCTCTTGTAGTCTTTTGGCAAGCAGGTCCACTAATGAAATTTTTCGGAGCTACTGAAAAAGTTTATCCTCTGTCCGTTCAATATGTACAAATTATTGCTATAGGTATTCCTTTTTTTATGTTGAATATTGGTGGAGCAAATCTCGTTAGAGCAGATGGTAGTGCAAAATACTCCATGATAAGTGTTCTCGTAGGGGCAGCAATCAATACAGCATTGAACCCTCTGTTTATTTTCGGATTTAATTGGGGAATGCGTGGTGCTGCTTTGGCCACAATTATCGGGCAAATAGTCTCAGGACTTTTTATTCTTGCTTATATTCCAAAATTCAAACTAGTATCCATTCATTTTCGTGAAATAACTATCCAGCTGAACGAACTTTGGCAAATATTTAAACTGGGTATCAACTCTTTTGTCTTTCAGTTGTCAAATACCGTCGTTCAAATTGTCCTCAATAATACTCTTAAATTTGCCGGAGCCAACTCTATTTACGGAGCGGATATCCCAATCGCTGCTGCTGGTATTACCATTAAAATTAACACCTTGTTCATAGGTGTTGTCATCGGAATCGTTCAAGGAGCTCAACCTATTTTGGGTGTCAATTACGGCGCTAGAAACTATCAGCGCGTTAGAGACACTTTCAAATTAGAGATGAAAGTTTTAGCCGCTTTCTCATTAATAATGTTTGTTATCTTCCAAACCCTCACCCGTCCTTTAATCCGTATCTTTGGTAATGGTGAGGAGTTATACTTTACTTATGCCATGCATTACTTACGTAGCTTTTTATTCATGACGGTTATTATAGGCATGCACATTGGAATGGCAAATCTCCTATCAGCCATTGGTTATGGCTTTAAGAGTGCATTATTGGCCCTTAGTAAACAGATTTTTTTCTTGCTTCCCCTCATTTTGTTTTTTGGCCACCAGTTCGGTGTCGAACAAGTCCCTTTGGCAGCCCCTATCGCGGACGTAATGGCTTTTATCTTAGCTAGCTATGTCATTTATCATCAATTCCAATCAATGCCAAAAAAGGATCTGGGAACACTGCCACCTCTTTAAGGATGCAAATCGTCTAACCTTAAAATTTAAGCCCCCTGCATGATTTTTGCATGGGGCTTAAATTTTTCCCCTAGTTGATTATTAAATACTGTCCCTTTTAGAAAACGAATAAAAAACCCTTGATAGAAGTTGTTCTATCAGGGGTTATAGAGTTATTACATGTGAATTGGCATGCCGAGTGCTGCTTCAGCTGCATCCATCGTTGCTTCACTTAACGTTGGGTGCGCATGAACAGTTAAGGCAATATCTTCAGCATTCATACCGGCTTCAATTGCGAGGGTGATTTCTGCTAATACATCTGAGGCACTTGGCCCAGCCACTTGAGCTCCGATAATGACATCGTCCTCTTTTCTTGTAACCAAACGAACAAAACCATTATAGTGATCTAAAGCTACTGCACGGCCATTACCACCGAATGGGAATTTAGTTACAGTTACATCAATCCCCGCTTCTTTAGCAGAGTCCTTAGTGTGTCCTGCTGAAGCTAATTCAGTGTCAGAATAACATACAGACGGCATGGCTTTATAATCAACAATGTCTTTTCCACCAGAAATTGCTGATGCAGCAACTTTCGCTTCGAATGAAGCTTTATGGGCTAACATGGCTCCAGGAACGATATCGCCAATGGCAAAAATGTTTGGATTAGAAGTACGTCCTTGATTATCTACTTTAACCAATCCACGTTCATCTAATTCAACACCTGCTTGTTCCAAACCACAGTTGTCAGTGTTTGGACGGCGTCCTACAGTAACCATTACATAGTCCGCTTCAACTTGAATTTCTTTACCTTTGCGCTCATAAGTTACAACCACACGGTCTCCCTTTTCCTCAGCCTTCTTAGCCATTGCGTTTGTGACAATTTCGGCTCCTAAAGCTTTTAGATCTCTTTCAACAAGACGTGTCATATCTTTTTCAAATGAAGGAATAAATTGTTTAGATCCTTCTAAGATAGTCACATTTGTTCCTAGATTTGCATAAACGCCTCCTAGCTCTGTACCGATAATTCCACCACCGATAACCACTAGATCTTTAGGAATTTCAGGCAAGTTTAATCCACCTGTTGAGTCAATCACACGGCCTTTGAATTCAAAACCCGGAATTTCAATAGGGCGAGATCCTGTTGCAACAATTGCATTTTTGAAAGTATAGGTTTGCGCTTCTTCACCGTTGACAACACGAAGAGTATCTTTATCAGAGAAGAAAGCTTCTCCTTCAATAATCTCCACCTTATTTTTCTTAAGAAGCATTTCCACACCAGAAGTCATTTTCGCTACGACTTCATTTTGCTTCCAATTTTGGGTTTTTTCCCAATCAATTTCCACATTTGAAGTAGAAACTCCAAATGTTTCACCATGTTTTGCTTGATGATACACGTGTCCTGCTTGAATCAAGGCTTTTGAAGGAATACAACCCACGTTTAAACAAACGCCTCCTAAGTATTCTCTTTCAATAATTGCTACTTTTTGTCCAAGCTGTGCAGCACGAATAGCTGCTACATAGCCTCCAGGACCTGCTCCAATTACGACGGTATCCAATTCCATTGCGAAATCTCCAACTACCATTTGATCACTATCCTTCCATTAATAATAGTTCTGGGTCTGCAAGAAAACGTTTCACTTCATTCAGTGCACGCTGTGCAGTTGCTCCATCAACAATACGGTGGTCAAAGCTTAATGACAACTTACATACACGTCCCACAGCTAATTCACCCGCTTCATTGACAACTGGCTGTTGCACAATCGAACCGAATCCTAAGATGACTACTTCAGGATGATTGATAATCGGGCTGAACCACTTTCCGCCGGCTGAACCAATATTTGAAATAGTCATTGTTCCACCTGACATTTCAGACATCAATAATGAACCATCATGAGCCTTTTCAGAAAGCTCAACAATTTCATTAGCAATTTGGAACATATTCTTAGTATTAGCTTCTTTAATGTTTGGAACGTATAGTCCCCGTTCTGTATCTGTCGCAATACCTACATTATAATAGTTTTTGTAAACAATTTCATTAGAAACATCATCAATTGATGAATTTATCACTGGATATTGCTTAGCAGCTGCGATTAAAGCCTTCACAACATATGGAAGAAAAGTCAATTTGACCTCTTTATTAGCAGCAATGACCTTATATTTCTTACGGTGTTCCCATAGTTTAGACACTTCAACTTCATCGAATAAAGTAACATGGGGAGCCGTATGCTTAGAATTGACCATTGCCTTAGCGATGGCATTTCTAGTGCCTGATAAAGGCACACGTTCTTCACGCTCAGTTTGATTGGATACAAATGGCTTGGCTTCAGATTTTGACTGTTGAGCTTCCGTTTTAGCCGCAATTTCTTCATTTGTGCTAGAAGTAGCCACTTTTTGCTCAGACTTATTAACTGGTAACTCCATTTTGGCCGATGCGGCGAAGTTATTAATATCTTCGGCTGTGATGCGACCGTTCTTGCCGGTTCCTGCTACTCGTGTGATATCAATTGCCCTATCACGTGCAAGTTTACGAACGGATGGCATTGCTAATACGCGACGGTTCTCTACCTCTTCATCCGATAACCCTTGAACATGTGGTGACTCTTTAGTTACCGTCGTTTCAATTACTGGGTTTTTCTCAACTGGCGAGGCTGCATCATCATAAGAGTTTGCTAGCGCTTCTCCTTGTTCTTCCCTACTAGTTGAATTGTCGGTTTGACCATTGTGTTCTGGCGAGTCAATTTCAACTAAAACTTGCCCTAATTGCGCAATTTGACCAGTCTGTACATGAATTTTCTTAACGATGCCAGAAACTGGAGAAGGTAATTCTTCAATTGATTTATCATTTTGAACTTCTACTAAGGTTTCGTCTTCTTTAATTGTTTCACCTTCTTTTACGGACCAAGAAACAATTTCTCCTTCCATAATCCCTTCCCCTAAAGCAGGTAATTTAAATTGGAAAAATGCTGTGTTCGAATTAACTTTTGCTGTTTGATCTACTTTTGAATCAGATGCTTCTTTGGCTGGACTCGCCGGCGTTTCTTCGCTCTCAGGGTTAGCTTCGTTTTCAAATCCTGGCGCATCAATTTCAACAATTATTTGACCGAGCTGAGCAATTTGACCGGTTGCTACATGAATTTTTTTTATAGTTCCAGAAACTGGAGAAGGTAATTCTTCAACGGATTTATCATTTTGAACCTCGACTAAAGTGTCATCTTCTTTAATTGTGTCTCCTTCTTTAACCGCCCAAGAGACGATTTCACCTTCCATAATCCCTTCGCCCAAAGCTGGTAATTTAAATTGGAATGCCATATAATTTTTCTCCTTTTCTTAACTTGACTCGAAAGCAAGCAGATGGAACATCTGCTTGAAATCATTTATCGTCTAAAAATCTTCTAATTCCTTAGCCTTGGCCACAATATCTTCTGCATTTGGTAACCAGTCTCTTTCAGCCATTCCAAATGGGAAGATGGTATCAGGAGCAGCTACGAATCCAATTGGTGCTTTCAGAGAAAGAACTGCACGTTCAGAAATCTCAGCAATCACTTTGCTTCCAACACCCGCTTGACGTTGCGCTTCTTGAACTACAATTACTTTTCCTGTTTTTTCTACCGAAGCAATAATTGTTTCAATATCTAATGGTTGAACTGTTCTTAAGTCAAGTACCTCAACATCAACGCCTTCTTTAGCTAATTTTTCTGCTGCTTTGACCGATTCTTGTACCATAGCACCATATGCAATTAAAGTTAAGTCTGTACCTTCTTTAACAACTTTTGCCTTGCCTAAAGGAACAGTGTATTCTCCTTCTGGAACTTCCTCACGGAAAGAACGGTACAATTTCATGTGTTCCAAAAAGTACACTGGATCGTTATCTCGGATCGCTGAAATTAATAAGCCTTTAGCATCATATGGATTAGAAGGAATTACCACTTTAAGGCCTGGTGATTGAGCTAAGAGACCTTCTAATGAGTCTGCATGAAGCTCAGGTGTGTGAACTCCTCCACCAAAAGGAGAACGGAATGTAATTGGTAGGTTACGGGAAGCTCCCATACGGTAACGGGTACGCGCGGCTTGAGCTACAACAGAGTCCATTGTTTCAAAAACAAATCCATTAAATTGAATCTCAGGAATTGGACGGAATCCTTCAAGAGCTAGCCCGATAGCCATGCCACTTATACCAGATTCAGCTAACGGTGTATCCATTACACGTTCTTCGCCAAATTCTTCTTGTAAGCCTTGAGTAGCTCGGAAAACCCCACCATTTTTACCCACATCTTCTCCAAAAACAAGTGTGCGGTCGTTTGTGCGCAATTCATTGGCTAAGGCTTCTGTAATAGCCTCAATCATTGTTAATTTAGCCATAATTATTTATTCTCCTTTGCTTCAAATTTACTAATTTGTTCTTGTGTTACAAAATCTGGTGTCTCATACATATTTTTTAAAAAATCTGAGATTTTTTGTTTTGGTTCTTGGTCAGCTAATTTAATGGCATCTCTAACTTCTTCTTTTGTCCTTTGAATAACTTCTTCTTCTTGTTCTTCTGACCAAAGTCCTTTAGCAGTTAGGTAGTTACGCATACGAATTAAAGGATCTTTAGCGCGCCATTCTGCTTGAGAGCCTTCTGCTTGGTAACGTTTTGGATCATCTCCAGAAAGGGTATGAGGACCAAAACGATAACAAACAGTCTCGATTAGTACCGGTCCATTACCTGCAATCGCATATTCCCTAGCAGCCTTTGTAACTGCATAAACAGCTAAAATATCCATCCCATCCACTTGAATACCAGGAATGCCGGCTGCTACAGCTTTTTGAGCTAAAGTCGGTGCGGCTGTTTGGACAGAACGGGGCGTTGAAATCGCCCAGCCATTATTTTGAACAACAAAGACAGCTGGTGATTGATATGCACCAGCAAAGTTAATTCCTTCATAAAAGTCTCCTTGTGAAGAACCACCATCACCCGTCCATGTCATCGCAATCGCTTGTCGTTTATTCTTTTTAATTCCTAAGGCAACTCCCGCTGCTTGAACATACTGTGCACCAATAATAATTTGTGGTGGATACGCCTTTAGGTCTTCATCAAAAGTTGATCCAGCTACATGTCCTTTTGACCATAGAAAAGCCTTATGTAAAGGAAGTCCATGCTTAATTAATTGAGGAACATCACGGTAACCAGGTAACAGTACATCTTCTTTTTCAGTAGCCAATACAGTACCTAATTGAGAAGCTTCTTGACCAGAAGTTGGAGCATAGAAACCTAAACGTCCTTGACGGTTAAGCGCTGTTGAACGCTCAAATAATTCGCGAGCCCAAACCATTTCTTCCATAAATTTAACCATGTCTTCCTCAGTAACATCACCTAAAAGATCTGGATTAACAATCTTCCCCGCTTCATCCATCACTTGAACCATTGAAAAATCAAAATTATCTGGCATCAATAATTCATCCATTGTCACTTTTGCTTTAGCTCGTGCCATTCTTTCACATTCCTCTCATTTTTTGTCCTTAATAACAGTTAAATTAAAACTGTAGCAATAATTGCTCGTTTTCAACGATAACACCTTAGCTGCCCAATTGCAAGAAAAAAGATGAGTTATGCATACAATTACAATTAAATCATAGGTTTTTATAATAAACTTTGATAAAAAATGCACAAAGAACTCTGTTTTATCTGTTATAATTTTCAGTGATAATCTGTTATATTTAGTGATTTTTTATGAAACAGCTTGACAATCAAAAAAAAAAAAACTATAATAATGTAGCTGTTATGTGCCAGTAGCTCAGCTGGATAGAGCAACGGTCTTCTAAACCGTAGGTCGCAGGTTCGAATCCTGCCTGGCATATTTTATAACATTAAACCACCTCAATTGTTCTCTATTAATAGAGTTCGTTGAGGTGGTTTTTATTTTGATTATTTAATATTCTGATAGGTTGCTTCTACTTATATAATTATTTCACAGATGTTTATTACCATTTATTACTCAATAGTACTAAAATACATGAAGGAAGAGTATTATAAAAAATCATAAATATACTTTTAGTATTTTTATTATCACTAGGTCTTAGCTCGTATAACAGTTTTATTGCATTTGCAAGTGACACGGAGAACTCAAGTGCTGAAACAGCTGAGCGTGAGTTAAATGGAGATAAAGCTGATTTCAATCGTTTCAATGGAGTTTATATCGTTGATGTCAATTATTTGGCTTCCAGATTTGGCAATTCAGATACTATAATTATTGACACCCGCGGTCAAAAAGAAGCAAAAAAAGGCCATGTTTCAGGAGCAATTGCTAAATCTGATATTCAATTGGTTAAAGATCAAATAACCTTAGAACCAGTGGAAGCAACTGTCAAAGATATCGATCGTACAGCTGTTATTGATACACACAAATTAACTGAGACAATTGCCAATTATAAAATCCTTGACTCACTTGAAAAAAAGGTGGTCATTTGCCTGGCGCAATTAATATTCCATATACAGAATACAGACCTTTATAATGAGGAGGTTTTATTAAAATCAAATGAAGAATTCGAAGCTCTTTTCATAGAATAAGGATTTAATAAAGAGGATGCCATCGTCACTTATTGTCCAAGCAATTTTCGTTCGGCCTATATGCAATTAATTATGGAAATGCTAGGTTTTGAAAATGTTAAGAAC
Organism: Facklamia sp. P12950; assembly: GCF_050409465.1. Classification (NCBI taxonomy): domain Bacteria; kingdom Bacillati; phylum Bacillota; class Bacilli; order Lactobacillales; family Aerococcaceae; genus Facklamia; species Facklamia sp. P12950. Next base: position 66,443 of record NZ_JBNUPK010000008.1, on the reverse strand, counting down.
TATGAAGGTTCTTATTATAATTGGGCAACCTTTACTGAACTTGATTAACTGATTAAAAGCCCCTTGCTGAATCTTTAATCAGCAAGGGGCTTTTATCTTCGAACAATCATGATATAAAAAATTCATTAAGCTGCGTCTTTTAAACTTATTTGTTAGCTCTTCCCTTATAAGATCCGTCAGCTGTTCCAATTTCTAATGCTTCACCTGCTTCAATAAAATCAGGGACGTTTACAACTAAACCTGTTTCCATTGTAGCTGGCTTGCCTGAGCCAGTAACGGTTGCTCCCTTAATCGAAGGTTGAGTTTCCGAAACAGTCAAGACAACCGTTCCTGGTAATTCAACTCCGATTACTTCATGACCGAAGAATTGAATTTTACAGTTCATATTATCTAATAAATAGAATAGCTCATTTTCAATGGTATCAGCTGGCAGTTCATATTGCTCGTATGTTTCTAAATCCATAAACACAGCCATACCATCCATTTTGTAAAGATATTGAACTTCTTTAGTGTCTAAATATGCGCGTTCAAACTTTTGATCAGGTCGAAAAGTAGTATCATAGGTTGCACCTGAGCGAACATTACGAAGCTTCATACGCATAACAGTATTTCCTTTACCCGGTTTATGGTGACTAGCTTCTAAAACTTTAATCAAGTTTCCCTCGTCCACAAAAGTCATACCGGCTTTTAAATCTGTTGCTGAAATCATCTTATCTTCTCCTAACTTCTTCAAATTACTTAAGTATTATATCATAGAATATTAAATTCAAACAATCTATTCTCTAGATTAGCTAATACTTAAACTAAATTATTATTAAATCCTTGTTAGCATACCAAGGCGCTTGCTCATTAATATGATCATAAAACATGATACCATGCAAATGATCAATTTCATGCTGAGCTACCACAGCTTGATAATTCCTTAATTTTAAACTATGTTCATTCCCTTCCAGATCTTGATACTTGAGTGTTATTCTTTGTGGACGAGGCACATAACCTTCTACTTCACGATCCACTGATAAGCACCCTTCACCTTCACTTAAAGCGACTTCCTGAACAGAGTGTCTCGTAATCACTGGGTTAACGAAAATTTGACTCATTTCTTCACCAGAAATGTTGCCTTCATCATCAAATTGATAAATATGCATAGCAAATATCTGTTTGCTTATATTTATCTGTGGGGCTGCTAAACCTACCCCCGGTCTTAACCCATATTTTTCTGCTTTTTCCTTATCTTGGCTATTCTTTAGAAACTCTAACATTTCCATGGCTTTTTGTTTTAACGAAGGATCCATTGGGAAAGTTACCTTTTTTGCTTTTAAACGCAAGGTTGGGTGACCTTCTTTAATAATATCTTTCATCGTTAACATTTTCATCCTCCTTTATAGTCTCTGCTAGTCATTTTGTTTACGACGGTATCCTGTCACTCGATAGAATTGATTTTCTTCATCGAAGTCTAAACTCTCGACTAGCGTATTTTGTTGGTAATGCGATAAGAGGTCTGCTTCTTCGGGTAAAATTTTTACAGAGTATGCCTCAGCTGACTGAATACAAAGAGCCCAAATCGCTTCTTTTAATTTTTCAATGTCCGTCGCTTCTAAAGCGGAAATCGTTATATTTGGTTTTTGAACAGCAACAAATGACTCTTCCATTGCATCTTTTTTATTATAAACCGTTAAAACCGGAATATGGTCTGCTTCAATATCTTTCAAAATACGGTTGACTGTTTCTTCATGCATGAGATGGGCAGGATTGGAAGCATCAACCACATGTAGTAAGACATCCATATAACGGATTTCTTCCAATGTTGACTTGAAGGATTCGATTAATTGAGTAGGTAGTTCTTCAATAAAACCGACGGTATCTGTCAAAGTAAACATTGGGTGACCATGAATGGCAAATTGTCTAGTGAGAGGATCTAGAGTGGCAAATAATTGATCTTGTACGAAAGTTTCACTTTCCGTTACTTGACTCAAAATAGTCGATTTGCCAGCATTAGTATAGCCTACTAAGCCAATGTTAAACTCACGACCACTGTGGCGATTTTCGCGTGTTCGTTTACGATGCTGCACCACTTCCTGCAAATCTTTTTTTATTTGGGTAATGCGAGAGCGGATATGACGGCGATCGGTCTCTAATTGCGTTTCACCTGGACCTCTGGTACCTATCCCTCCTCCCAAACGAGACAGAGACTTACCTTGGCCACCAATTCTTGGTAATAAATATTGATATTGCGCTAAACCAACTTGTAGCTTTCCTTCGCGACTCTTAGCTCGCATGGCAAAGATATCGAGGATTAATTGAACACGGTCAATGACTTTCACACCTAATTCAGCCTCAATTACTTTGTTCATACTTGGTGAGAGTGCATTAAAAAAGATAACTAGGTCAATAGCGTCACTTTCTACATAGAGCCGGATTTCTTCTAACTTGCCAGACCCAACGGCAGAATGATGATTGAGTCTGGGTAAGTTTTGTATCATTTTTTTAATGACCACACCTTTTGCTGTTTGGGTCAAGGATTCCATCTCTGAGATTAATTCCATAAAACGATCTTCTTGATAAGTATCCGTTCGGATACCCACTATTAGGACTCGTTCAGGCCCTTTTCTTGTTTCAATCATTTTTCTCCCTTTCAATTTCTTCTAGGAAATTTGCGATTAATTCATTTGCTTCATCTTCATAATCTGGATTGCTTAAATCAATCCAATGCTGATTTTTCATGCGGTTACGATACCAAGTTAATTGTCTTTTTGCATAGCGCCGGCTATTTTGCTGGATAGTCGTAATCGTTTCTTTAAGTGATTGATTTTGCTCAAAATAAGGCCACCACTCTTTATAGCCAATGCCTTTCATACTTGAAAGCTCTAGATTTTTGTTAAGCTGATACAGCTGATGGACTTCATTTTCCAATCCTTCTTCGACCATTAATTCAACTCTGCGGTTAATTCGACTATACAATTCCTCGCGCGGACGATTTAAAATAATCAATAATTCATTAAACCGTGATTGACGGTTACTTATATCGGTCTGACTTGAAAAAAGTTTGCCTGTTTGCTTAATAACTTCTAAAGCTCGTACAATCCGACGGCCATTTTGTATTGGGATTTTCTTTGCAGCTAAAGGGTCGATAGCATTCAATTCTTGCCATAGAATACCTTCGCCTTCGTTTTGCAATCTTTCTTCTAAATGTTTACGGTAGTGAGAATCCATTGATTCCTGACCACCAAATGAAAGGTCATAAAGTAAACCCTCTAAATAAAGACCTGTCCCCCCCACTAATATGGGCAAGTCTCCTTCCGCCAAAATTTGTTCGATTGCACGATTGGCATCGGCCTGAAACTGACTGGCATCATAATTATCTTGCGGGTCGTAGATGTCTAAGAGATGGTGAGGTACTCCTGACATTTCTTCCGATTTAATTTTTCCTGTTCCAATATCCAATCCACGATATACTTGCATTGAATCCGCATTAATAATCTGCCCTTTGAAACGTTTAGCCAAACGGATTGAAAGAGTGGTTTTCCCAACTCCTGTTGGTCCTGTAATCACTACTATCGGTAGTTTATTCAAACAAAAACCCCCTAATTCTTTTGATAGGATGTGAGCAGGTCTTGAGCTACTTGTAGACTGGATTCAGATTGTACTTCACCAGACATCATGCCAGCAATCATGGCTACTCGCTCTTCTTCTGATAAATAATCCACTTGTGTAACCGTGCGCTCTTGATTAATTTCTTTTTTAATAATTAGCTGTTGATTGGCTGCGGCAGCTACTTGTGCTAAATGGGTGATGCATAAGACTTGTTTATTTTGAGCGATTTTAGCCAGTTTACTCGCTATAGCACTAGCGACTCTACCAGAAACCCCTGTATCAATTTCATCAAATATTAAGGTCTCAACTGCTTGATTTCTTGCGAAAATTGTCTTCAAGGCCAACATAAATCGTGAAAGTTCACCACCAGATGCTATTTTAGCCAGTGGTTGACTTTCTTCTCCCAAATTAGTCCTTGAGTAGAATTCAACTTGGTCCATACCCGCTTCATTCAAACGTAAATAAGAATTGGAAAAGAATGGTTGCAAATTAGAATCAGACTCTACCTGTCGCATCTTGACCTCAAATTCAGTATGCGGCATGTAGAGTTCTTTTAATTGACCTTCAACTTCTGAGACAATTGCTTTGGCTGCTTCTTTACGGAGATTGGATATGCTTTGAGCTAATTCAAAGGCTTCTTCATAAGTTTTGAGGAAGGCTTCCTGTGTTTGTTTTTGATAACTTTCAAAATGTTTAATTTGATCAATTTCCTTAACGAGTTCAAGCTGGTAATCGATTAACTCTTCAATATTACGCCCATATTTTTTTTGAACTTTTTCCAACTGACTTAGTCTTCTTTGAATTTCATCCATCACTTGTTCATCATAATCTGGCACATCAAAAGAAAAAGCAATTTCTCGGCTTAATTCTTTTAAATCTACTTGCAGGCCTTGTAAGCGCTCCTCAAATGACAAATATTGATTATCAAATCTTCCCAAGTGCTGTAACAGATAAAGCACTCGCTCAATTTGCTGATCGACACTAGCTTCTTGATCGGTCATTAGCTGGTTGATTTCATTAAGATACTGACTCATTAACTGTGCATTTTGAAGTCTCTTGCTTTGTTGTAGCAGTTGCTGATCCTCATCTGCCACTAAATCTAAATTTTTTAATTCTTCTAACTGAAACTCTAAATAATTTAAACGTTGAAGTGCATCTTGTTCGTCAAATTTCTTAGTTAACAATTGCTGTCTTAAATCTTGATAGTGATTATAAACTAGCTGATATTTTTCTTTAACTTGAAGTAAGCTCTCACTAGCAAAAAGATCCAGTAACTCAAGATGTCGTGAGGAGTCTAACAGAGCTTGATGTTCATTTTGACCATGAATATCTACCAAATAACGACCAATTCGTTTTAGCATGGTCACATTAGCTGGTCGTTGATTAATTTTAATAACATTTCGTCCACTCTTATGGATCTCGCGTTGAATCAAAAGGGCATCTTCTGGATCCTCAATTTCAATTCCAATTGCTTGCAATTGCATTAAGAGCTTTTCATTTCCTTGTAAACTAAAAAGACCTTCAATAAAGAGATTTGGGCTTCCTTTTCGCACAAACTCAGTAGACCCTCTTCCACCACATAAGATACCAATCGCATCAATAATAATCGACTTTCCCGCTCCAGTTTCCCCTGAGAGCACTGTCATCTGTTCATCAAAATCAATAGAAACTTGATCAATAATTGCAAAGTTTTCAATTCTTAAACTGATTAACATAAGGCACCTCTTTGCATTGTTTATTCAAAAGCTTGATGGCTCTCCTCCACAATTTTTGCGATGGCAATTGTTGAGTGGCTTTGATTATCTACTTGCCTAGCATTGATTAAATGCACTAAATATTCAATATTCCCTTCGCCTCCTGTAATTGGCGAATAGGTAAGCTCTTTAATAACAAAGCCAATTTTACTAATAAAGGCTAATACTTCTTCAAGGACCTCTTGATGAACTGCTGGGTCTTTTATGACACCCTTTTTACCAATCCGACTAGGTCCTGCTTCAAATTGTGGTTTAATCAAGGCAATAACAGAACCATCTTTTTTTAGAATCGGCTGTAATGGTGGCAAAATTAAAGCTAAAGAAATAAAAGAGACATCAATTGTTGCTATTGTTGGCTGTCCTTTTGTAAAATCTTCGAAGCGAGCATAGCGAAAGTTTTGCCGTTCCATTACGACTACTCTAGGATCTTGTCTTAAGGAATAAGCTAATTGATTGTAACCTACATCTAAAGCATAAGATAAGCGTGCGCCATTTTGTAAAGCCACATCGGTAAATCCTCCTGTTGAAGCACCGATATCTAAAAGTAGATGGTCTGTAATATCAATATTGAAAGAAGATAAGGCTCTTTCTAACTTTAATCCCCCACGCGATACATAAGGGAAAGGTTTCCCTTTCAGATAGAGCTCGCGATCAATCGGTATTTTTTCACCTGGTTTATCATAGCGCTGATCGTTTTGATCATAGATTTTTCCTGACATAACCAGACGGCGTGCTTGTTCACGTGAGTGAGTAATTCCTGCTTGGACCACTAGCTTATCGACTCGTTCTTTTTTCATTCATTACTCCTTATAGGTGTTTTTCAAGAGGTGATAGAAAGTTATCTAACTGTTTGAAAGATTTATGGCTAAGCTTTTCTAAATCGTTTAAAGCTTTTCTGGCTAACTTGATTTCTTCAATCAAACTCGCTTTAGCTTGTCCTACTCCTAAAAGACTAGGATAAGTTGATTTATGATTGATAATATCTGAGTAAGTTAAGCTATCCACTTCTTCATTCAAGTCTATGACATCTTTTAGATCATTATGAATTTGATACGCAACACCGTAGTGCTGTCCAAAAGTAATCATTAGATCGCTTTCAGCTTGATCAGCCTCTAAAATAATTGTAGCTGCTTTCATAGCAAATATAAATAAAAGGCCAGTTTTCATCAAATGAATTTGTTGTAACTGCTCAATGTCTATCGTTTTATTTTCTGCCTTAATGTCATAAAGCTGTCCAGCAACCATTCCAGATGAACCTGCAGCATGAGCCAATTCTCTGATCAGAGCGACCTTCTGATGGGCTTGCAAGCTTTCATCTTTAGATAAAATTGCGAAAGCATCCGCTTGAAGGGCATCACCAGCTAAGATTGCTGTGGCTTCATCAAACCTAACATGAGAGGTTGGTTGGCCTCTTCGCAGTTTATCATCATCCATGGCTGGTAAGTCATCATGGATTAAAGAATAAGTATGGATAAATTCTAAAGCAATGGCTGTTAACATAGCCTGATCAATTTTCTTTTTGTTAAAAATCGCAATAGTTGTCAGTAAAAGTAAGGGTCTTAATCTCTTTCCACCGCTATTAAGCGAGTAGACCATTGGCTTCACCATTTCTAAAGGTGAATTTAAAGAGATAACTTGCTCTTGCAAAGCCTGTTCAAATTTGGAACGTAAGGGCCCACCTAATATCATTCTGTTTTATTCTCCTCATCTAAAGGCTGTAATCCCGATTCAGTCATCATTTTGGTAACTGTCGCTTCGGCTTCCGTTAATTCTTCTTGGCAATGCTGACTTAATGAAATTCCTTTTTGAAAGGCTTGTAAGGCATCTTGAAGTGGTAGTGTCCCTCTTTCTAATTGTTGAACAATTTCTTCTAACTCTTGTAAAGCTTGTTCAAAACTAATGGTTGATTCTACTGTTTTATTTTCTGTCATCGATTAATCCTCCCTATCTATTGGCTCATTTTTATCGAGTGATTCTACTAAAACATTCGCACGCCCCTTATATAATTGGATATTTAAACGGTCTCCTTCAGTTAATTGATGACTTGAAGTTACTTGTTGACCTTCTTTTTCAACTAAAGAATATCCTCTTGCCATTATTTTCAGCGGACTATATGCATCTAATAAGGCACTTGCCTTCATGTGCCTATCGTATTTTCTTCTTAAATAATCATTGAAGGAGCGTTGTAAACTTAGTTGAAGTGTCCCTAATTTTTCTTGACGGTAGCTAATTTGTTGTTGAGGATTATAAGCATATACAGCCTGTTTTAGTTGATTGATTTTTTGTTTTTGGCGTGAAAAATATTGTTCTTGACGCATTTTCAATCGTTCATTTAAATGCATAACACTCTGCACGTAGGATTGGTACAGTCTTTCTGGCTGAGTAAGAACATATGATCGAGCAGATCTTGCCAGACGCTCTTGAGACCATTCTAAGCGCCCTCGAAAAGCATTTATTAATCGTACTTGTTGCTGGCTAATCGTCATTAAAACTTCTTGCAGCACAGGAACAGATAGTTCCGCTGCAGCAGTCGGAGTTGGAGCTCTTAAATCAGCCACTAAATCAGCAATCGTAGTATCGGTTTCATGGCCAATCGAAGATATTACTGGCAAGGGACATGCAAGAATAGCATGGGCAACTCCTTCATCGTTAAAACACCATAAGTCCTCAATCGAACCACCTCCGCGTGCTAAGATAACACCATCGAAAGAAATAGTGCTTTCTTCTAGCCGCTTAAATGACGCAACAATTTCTTTAGCCGCTTCCTTACCTTGAACTTTAGTAGGAAAGACAACAATTTCGACAATTGGATAACGACGTTGAACAGTCGTAATAATGTCACGTATGACAGAACCCGATGGGCTAGTTATCACTGCTAGTCGTTTAGGATATTTACATATTTTTCTCTTGGGACGATCAAAAAGTCCCTGGGCTTTCATTTTTTCTTTTAATTGTTCAAGTGCTAGGTATAAAGAGCCAATTCCATCAGGCTCAATATTTTCAACATAAAGTTGATACCTTCCTCCACCTTCATAAACTCCTACTCTAGCCGTTACAAAAACTTTCATGCCTTCTTCTAATTGGAATTTTAAACGGTGAAATTGACTCTTGAACATAATCGCATTAATTTGGACTTGGCCTTCTTTTAAAGAAAAATATTGATGAGAATTAGGACGATAACGATAGTTAGAAATCTCTCCCAAGACTCTAATCCTTTGAATATGCGGGTCACGATCAAATTTTTGACTGATATATTTTGATAAGGCTCCTACCGTGATATAGTTCTTTTGATCTTGGGTCACTCCATCACCTCTCTTGATATCATTCTTTTCTATTTTAGCACAATCTAATTCAGAGAACTAGAAAACAAAAAGAACCAGGCAATCATTGACCCTGGTTCTTTTTATAGCTTAAGACCATCTATCAGTTTACACTGGATCGACACTCTCTGTCTCTTCAGTTGGAACTGTCTCATCCACGCTTTCTTCACTTGGTGCTTCTTCCTCAAGAAGTTCTTCTGTTGGCTCTTCTGCAGGGGTTTGAGTTTCTACAGAATCAACTGGCTCTTCAACCATTTCTTCTAAAGTTGTTTCTTCTTCAGTGGATTCAACTGGTGTGTAACCAGGAATCCTATAATCAACTGGGATTTTATTAGCAATATAATTATTTTCAACATTGACACCATAAACAGCATTGAAATCATAGGTATCCTGATTTAATGGCACAGCTTCCATGGATACTGGGTCAACTTCACTAATTACTCCAGTTTCTAAATCGTATTCAAAACGTGCTACTGTGGTGATCTTAGTAGAGCTATCTTCTGCTACAGATAGACTAATTACTTTATCGTCTTGCTCAATGTCAGTATAGGTATAAACTTGTGGAGCAAATCCAGTAGCGTTAGCTATTAACTGAATTATCTCAGCTAAGGATGCATCAGAACTTTCAAGATTTTCAGCTTCTTGTAATTTAGCCATCCACAGATCTTTGATTGGTTGGAATTCAAAGCCTTCATTTTCAGCCGCTGCTTTTAAATCTCCTTCAAAAGAAGCTGTATATTGATAAAGCAATTCTCTAAAATTATCTAACTCTGCTTTCGTTTCAACTGTAAGCTCTGGTTGGATGGCTTCAATGATAAAGGTATGGGCATAGATATCATCTACACGGATCCCCTGATCGACTGCTTGCTTGAAACGATTGTATAAAGCAGGTAAAATTTCGTGATACTTTTCAGTATCAGAAAAATCAGGTGTTTCTACTGCTTTAATTTCATCAATAGTCATTTTAGGCTCTAGTTGAGCAAGAATATTGTCCCATTTTTTGTCTTCGATTGATGCATCTAGTTGTTGAACAGTGTCTTCATTAGCAGCAGCATCGGTCTGGGCAAAATCATTGGCATATTGCTCTAATTCTTGCTTCGTTTGATTAGAAATCTCTACATCGGTAGCAACTGAATTATCGACAACATTGCCATCGCCTTCAATATTAGTGTTATTAATAACATTATTTACAACTGTGTTTACAATTTCAGTCGAGTTTACTTGACCATTATTTTGAACTTGAGCAGCAACTTCTTTCTTAATTTCAGCAATAATTACGTTTACTTGTGCATCGGTTAACCCTGTTTCAGTCTTAACATTATTTACGACAGAAATTTCTTTTTGTGCCGTTTGCATGTCATGCTGCTTAACTTCTACACCTTGTGACTCTAATAGAGCGTATAAGCCAGTAAGTGCCCCCTCACCCGTTACAGGTAAAAAACTACCAATTTTTAATAAAGCATTTTGAGCCCCTGCAGTAATAGCTGCATTTTGATAGGTTGTCGCTGAAACAGCAGTGATATTTTCAGGCGTTACAATTTGAACTTTAATTCCTGTACCAGGTGCTTGAGGCTTAATATATACGGACGAGTATACATCTGTTGAAGCATCTGATCCAATGTTTAAATAGCGATCAATCATCACACCGTCAACATAAATTGTATTCTCAGGAGTTACCTGATTAGCGCCTAATAATTGAATGGTTTGTTGGGCTTGTTGTGAATTTAAAGTCGCTCCTAAAGCTAATTTTTCTACTTGCAAAGTTTGCTCAGCCTGTTCAACTGCCATAGCTGATTGGCTAATCAAAGGCATACTGGCTGGAAAAGTTGTTAAAGCAGCTAAAGCAAGTAGTAAAACTTTTTGTTTTTTCATAATTTTATGCTCCTTTTAAATTAATATGATGACACTTTGATTATATCCATCCTAAAATACTTATACAAGTTATACCCATTTCTTTAATAAATTCTTATAAGAAAAAAGCCAGAAAAAGAATAATTTCTTCACATTCTTCTTCTGGCGCCATTTAGATTTGGTTAGCTAAAAGTTTAGCGAGAACACCTGAGATAAATTGTCGTGATCGATCATCTGAAAAAGTCTTAGATAATTCAATCGCTTCGTCAACCGCTACTTTGGCTGGAACTTTCTCTTCGTCAATGAAGAGCACTTCAAAAAAAGCTAAGCGTAAAATGGTTAGATCAATACTTGCTATTCTATCAAGAGTCCAAGATTGGCTGAGATATTGTTTAATCATATCATCTAACGCCAACTGATTGTCTCTTACTCCTCTAACTAAGGTTATTAGATAAGAATCTATCTCACCTGAGTATCCCTTCTCAGGATCATTACCGGCTTCTAAAGCGAATTCTACAGCATCCTCACTTTGAAACTGGTCACTAGCAATTACTAATTGATATAAACTCTGGACTGCTTTTTCTCTTAGCTGATGACGTGATAATTTTTTCATCCTATTCTCCGATTTCTTTTTCGCTATTCCCAATAGTTTTTAACTCTGAATTCATTTTTGGTTCTGTATCAATCGATTGGACATGAACATTCACTTCACTGACGATAAGATCTGTCATGTATAGAATTTGTTCTTTAACACGTTCTTGAATAGCAGCGGCTATAACTGGAACTGTTTTACCGTAAGCAATGCTTACATTAATATCAATCGAAATACGGTCTTCAATTTGACGCATTTTAGCATTAACACCTGATCCTTGAATACGCAAAAATTTTCCTGCTTCTTTTTTTTGTGATGAACTAAGTACACCATCAATTTCTGAAGCAGCTTTGGCTGCAATGTCTTCCAAGACACCCATCGTAATATTAATTTCGCCTAAGTATTGTTCGCTGAGAGATTCAAATGCGACAGTTTGTTTATTTAACATCCTTTAGCCTCCTATATAATTATTAATTCTTTGGGACTACGGTTGATTGGTATTACACGATCTGCTTGCACAATTAAATCATCTTCAATGCGAACACCACCGATACCTGGTAAGTAAATACCGGGTTCATCAGTAATTACCATGTTCGTCTCTAAAACCGCTTCAGAACGACTAGAGACTGCAGGTTCTTCATGGACATTTAAACCGACACCGTGGCCAGTAGAGTGACCAAAGTACTCACCATAGCCTTTTTCCGTAATATAATCACGAGCTATCGCATCTACTTCCTTACCAGTCATGCCAGCTTTAGCCTCTCTGATTACGCGTTGATGTGCTTCAAGTACAATTTCATAGACTTCTTTCATTTTATCTGATATCGATCCTACCGCAATCGTACGAGTCATGTCAGACGAATAACCTTTATAGTAGCAACCAAAGTCTAGCGTCACAATATCGCCATCTTCAATCACTTTTTCACTCGCTACACCGTGAGGCATGGCAGAGCGTTCACCTGAAGCGACAATAGTATCAAAAGACATGCCTGTTGATCCTTTATCCTTAAGAAAAGCTTCTAACTCATTAGCAACCTGAATTTCAGTTACACCAGGTTTAATAAAGGTTAAGATATGTTCAAACGCTTGATCGGTAATTTCACATGCTTGTCGAATGGTCTCAAGTTCCGATTCATCTTTAATTAAGCGAATTTTTTCGATTAACCCTTGACTTGCTTTAATATCTGCTGCAAATAGATCTTTAATTTTTAGATATTGACTGACATTCATATTATCTGCTTCTATGGCTAGTGTTTGAACCTTTTCTTGATCGATTAAGTTTTTAACTTCTTGATCTACTCCGTTTTGATGGATAACAACTGTTGCAGACTTAACTTGATGACTAGCTTGAGTATTGTAACGGAAATCGGTAATAAAGAAGGCCTTATCTTGAGTTACAAATACGGCACCAGCCGAGCCGGTAAAGCCGGTTAAATATCTTATATTTAACATATCCGTTACATAGATTGCATCGAATTTTTGTTCTTTAAGTGATTGACGTAATTTGTTGATTCTATACATATGATCGCTCCTTTACTTGTTTTAACTCTAATACTAACTACTACTTCGTTTGATGAGGTCTTACCCCTTTATTAATATCTAATAAAATCGGCATAATCATCGGATTTCTCTGCGTCTTCTGATAAATAGCCGGTTCTAATTGACTGAGCAATAGATCTCGCACGCTCCGTTCATTTATATTAGCGCCTGACTCATTTAAGCCGCGGTTGATAATTGCGCGCGCCTTATTTTGAATATCATTGATCAGGTCTGCTGATTCTCGCATGTAAATAAAGCCTCGAGACATAATATCCGGTCCGGCAATCAATTGTTTAGCTTCAAAGTCAATAGTAGCTGAAACAATGATTAGTCCTTCTTCTGACAGAGCTTTACGGTCTCTCAGTACAATGTTACCAATATCACCAATACCATTACCATCGACATATACATCCTGAGCAGGAAAGCGTCCTGCTACACGAGCAGAGTCGGCAGTAAGAGCTAGAACATCGCCATTAGACATAATAAAGCAATTTTCTTTTGGAATCCCAGTCATCTGAGCTAATTCCGATTGGATTTTTAACATGCGATATTCCCCATGAACTGGCATGAAATATTTAGGCTTCATTAAACGGTGCATTAATAATTGCTCTTGCTGACCACCGTGACCAGAAGTATGAATATTATTGACCTTTCCATGAATCACTTTGGCACCTTGCTCGCTTAATTGATTGATGACACGGTTAACACTCATAGTATTTCCTGGAATAGGTGAAGAAGAGAAAATAACGGTATCATTAGGTTGAAGCGAAATTTGTCGGTGCGTACCATTAGCGATACGGCTTAAAGCTGCCATTGGCTCCCCTTGTGAACCAGTACATAGAATTAAAATCTTATTAGCAGGATATTTATTAATATCTCTTGGTTCAATGAAAATATCTGCCCCTTTGTCATCCACATAACCTAATTCTCTAGCTGTCTTAATGGAAGATTCCATCGAACGACCGAAAACAATTATCTTACGACCTGTCTCATAGGCTGTCATTACGACTTGTTGCAATCGAGACACATTGGATGCGAAAGTAGCGAAAATAACGCGTCCTTCTTCTTTTTGGATAATGTTGCGAATCGAACGGCCGACAATTTTTTCTGAATTAGTAAAGGTTGGTACTTCGGCATTTGTTGAATCACCTAGTAATAATAGGACTCCTTCTTCACCAATTCGTGCCATCTTATGTAAGTCGGCTGGTTTGCCTACCGGTGTGAAATCGAACTTATAATCTCCTGTAAAGACAATATTTCCAGGAGGTGTTTTAACTACCACACCATATGCTTCTGGAATGGAGTGAGTTGTTAGATAAAAACTAACGCTTGTTTTACGGAAACGGATCACAGAATCTTCATCAATTTCATGAATTTCTGCATCACGCAACAGTCCACGTTCTTGTAATTTATTACGAATTAAAGCTGAGGCTAACTTGCCAGCATAGATAGGCACGTTTATCTCTTTCAATAAGAATGGAATTCCACCTATATGGTCTTCGTGACCGTGAGAGATAATAACTCCCTTAATCTTATTACGATTTTGTAATAGGTATTGATAATCAGGAATGACATAGTCAATACCTAACAATTCGTCTTCTGGGAACATCACACCAGAATCCATAATGATAATTTCATCTTGAAATTGGACGCCATACATATTCTTACCAACTTCATTTAAACCGCCTAAGGCAAATACGCCTACTTCATTATTTTTAATATTTACTGACATCTTAGAACTCCACCAACTTAAAGCCTGCTTGTTCTTTTTCATATGCCAAATGCGCCTCATCTAAGGCTTGGACATATTGGATGTTGTAAGATGTATTTTGAGTCACTTTTTCAATCGCTTCTACGCGATTTTCTGCTTCAAGATAAAGGGAAAGTGTCCTTTCTCTTGTTGGAACTTGATCTTTACTTTCTTGGTACATTACTTTAAAAATCATGTAATAAAACTCCTTTATTATTTTTTATTTCAACTGGTGGGTGAGCTAAACACTCGTTGTCAATTTATTCTATCATACTTTCATATATAGGTATAGTTAGACACTGAAACGCTTATTTGAGAAAAAATATAAGCACCCTTTTAACCTTTATCTTGTATTTATCATTAGACTAATCAAAAGGGTGAGTTGATGATCGAAGAACTTTCTAAATCATTGATTAACGAGGCCATCAGTTTGTTGGCTTCCGATATTCATTTCATGCCAATAATTGATAACTATCAAATCTTCTTTCGAGTCAATGGTCAACTCCACTTCCACAAAAATGTCCCTTTAAGTCTAGGAAGAAAAATAATCGCTCATTATAAATTTTTAGCCAATATGGATGTCGGTGAAAAAAGACGGCCCCAATCAGGTGCTTGTCCGTTTAAGATCTCAGAAGAACAAACGATTGAATTAAGATTGTCCACTATTACTAACGTCAACCTCATAGAGTCCTTAGTGGTTCGAGTGATTTTTAGTAAAATTCATAATTTTCAACAAATCAACAGCTACTTTCCCAATCAAATTGACCGCATTCGGAAATTAATTAGAAGAAAATCAGGGATGATTTTAATTTCTGGCCCAGTCAATTCAGGTAAAACCACGACGATCTATCAACTTTTAAGAGAAAGAATGAATGAAGAAAAGTTACAAATTATTACTATGGAGGACCCTGTAGAAATCAAAGAAGCTTCTTTTTTACAAACGCAGGTAAATGAAAAAATAGGTATTTCTTATGACCTACTGATTAAATCATCACTCAGACATCATCCCGATATTCTTTTTATTGGAGAAATTCGGGATGAGGAGACGGCGCGTATGACTTTAAGAGGTGCATTAACCGGGCATTTGATGATTGCAACGATCCATGCTAAAGATACTTTCGGAGTGATTGCGCGTCTTAAAGAGTTAACCATTAGTGAGCAACAATTAAAACAATCTCTCATTGGTGTCATCTCACAAAGACTAGTGCCTCGCTTTTGTCCTTTTTGTAAAAGTAGTGTTCAAGTATCCTGCAATCATATTCCTAAAAAATTTCACCGAGCCGCTTTGTTCGAAATATTAGATGGCCAACAATTGAAAGAATATTTGAATCATTTTAATTTACCTTTAAACTTCTCGCCCCTTAATCACCAACTAAGAAAGGCATGGGCCTATGGATACATCACTAAAAAAGAGTATGAACACTTTGAAGTTCTTTAATACAGAAAAATTGCTCTTTAATCAAGAGGAAAAAATATATTTTTTACAGGTTTTAGCTGAAATGCTTGATGAAGGTTTCTCAATTTATCAAAGTCTGCAATTTATGAAAATACTATTACCTAAAAGAATTTTAATTATTAATCAAATGCTGGAAAAATTAAATGTAGGACAAAGCTTTGATCAAGTTCTTTTAAACTATGGGTATTCAAACCGAATTGCCGCTCAATTATTTTTTGCTCAAAGACAAGGCCGATTTATTCAAGCGCTTTTTGAAATTGTAAACCATTTAAAAAAGATTAGAAGCTATCAAAAAAAATTAATAAAAACACTTATCTATCCCTGTTTTTTAATGCTTTTTCTCTCCTGCTTATTGTTTGCAATGAGACATTGGATGCTTCCACATATTTTATCCTTCATCGATCAAGAAATTTTAAAAACTCATTTATTAGCTCGTTATTTACTCATTCTCTTTACCTTTCTTCCACAAATTAGCATCAGCTTTTTAGCAGTCATTTTAATTATTTACTTAGCTATTGATTTTTATTTATTAAGACTCCCTGTTATTAACAGATTTCAACACTTAGTTAAGATACCTCTCTTTGGAAAGCTAATTAGGAAATATGTATCCTATCGTCTAGCTGATGAACTTTCATATTTTTACGCAGCTGGCTTTTCCATGCAAGAGACACTAGATCTTTTAATCTCATATCCCATTGATCCCTTAATCAGTGAAATAGCTGATTATCTGCAGCAACAATTTTTGGCTGGGAGCGAGTTGAGCGATTCATTAGAAAACATGGGTATTTTCACTAAAACACTTAGTTTAGTCATATATCAGGGTGAACTAACCAGTCAGACCGGTCAAAAATGTAAGCTTTATGCTAAAAAAATATTTGAGGAGGTGATCGAAGATCTTAATAAGAAGCTCACTTTAGTGCAACCCATACTGTTTTTAATTATCGCTATTATTGTAATGGCCATGTACCTTGTTCTAATGTTGCCGATGTTAACCATGGAGATATGAAAAGGAGCTATTATGAAAGAAAGAACCATCAGAAAAGTCAAGTCTTGTCAAATATTAAAGTCTAAAAGAGCGTTCACACTTATCGAAATGCTAATTGTTCTTATTATTGTTTCACTATTAATGGCTATTATTATTCCCAATGTTTCTGGCCAAAAAGATCGTATTGACCAACAAGCAGTTGAAAATATCACAGAGATTGTTGAAACTCAAGCGGATGCCTATTATCTAGTAGAGGATACCCAAGAGCCTTTAAACTTAGAAACTTTGGTTGCTGAAGGTTACCTCACTCAAAAGCAAGCAGACGAAGCGACTGAGAGAATTGAAGCTGAAGTCCTCAGTCAAATACTGACCCCTTAATGAAATCAAAAAATCAATCAGCCTTTACCCTAATCGAAGCTTTGTGCGTACTTTCAATTTTTAGTATATTGATGATTTTGCTAATTGCTTTACCCTATCAACAATTAAAAGCTGATTATCAGACAAAAGTTTTTAAAGACCAACTGAAGAGTCAGCTACATTTAGCTCAAGATAAAGCAATTATTGATCAAGATCCAGTTCAGATTGTCTTTAGTAAAAGAGGAGTAGTCTACTTCTGGCAAGTAGAATCCCGCAAAAATTTTAGTCAACTCAAACTCCCTAAACATTTAAATTTACTTAATTCTTTTTCTTTTTATTACTTAAGTAGTGGTCGTATTAATGATTTTGAAACTGTTTACTTTGAAAATGCAGAAGGCGATAATTTTGAGCTTGTTTTTCAACTAGGAAGTGGTCAATTTGTTTTTAAGGAGCAAAAAGGGAAGTAGTCTAATTGAAGCATTAGTAGGTTTATTGATCTTGTCTTGGATTTTGAGCTTTTATTTACCCAGTTTTAACCAAGAATTAAGGACTTTTAAACAATTAAAATCAGAAAATAATGAATGGCAATTATTTTATCAACTGGCGGACATTCAACTTTCTGATTTAGATTCAATAAAAAAAGAGACACTTATTCAATCTACAATGGAAAGTTACCAATTATTATTTTCAGTCGAGGTTGATGATTTTTCATGCGACACTAATTCCTGTCAAATAGAGTTTAAGAGAGGGAGTGCCTATCAGATTGAAATTCAAGCTATTCAAACCTTATAAACAGTCAAAATGGGCCTTCACTTTAATTGAGTGCCTTATTACACTCTCTATTGTTGCTTTAATAATGAACACTCTCATGATAAGTGTTTCACATTACCGCAAATTAGATGAAAATATGCGGCAAGATCGTTCGCTAGATTGGCAGCACTTCACACTGATGATGGAAAGTGAATTTGATCATTTTTTAATTATAGGTGTCTCTGAACAAGAAATAAATCTTTGTCTCAAAGAGGATTACTATGAACAGAGCTCAGTCATTTTAAGAAATCAAAAGATTTATCGCAGACCCGGACATCACCCTTACCTCTTTCAAGTAAAATCTTGGCATCTAAATTCCGAAAAACCTTTTATAACAATCTCCGTGGAGCTAACCAATGGTCAAATCTTCTCACATACCTTTCATACTGATTACATAAGAACGGAAGATTTTGATGAAACATAAAAAAGGGCTTATCCTACCAATGGTATTATGTTTTATGATGTTAAGCCAAGTTATATACTTAGGAGTCATTCAACTTAATGCTCTCCAAAGACAAAGAATCCACCAGTCAAATAATTATTACCAATTACAAATTCAAACTCTTTTAACAGATTTTAACCTGCGTCCTGTTCTCCAAGACCAATGGACAAAAAGCATAGAAGAATCTATTCAAAGAGAATGCCAACTTCTACAAAAAGAAAGCTTAAATGACTTGGGCCTGTTTACAAGTGATTCCTTAATTCAAACAGTCAACTTAATCGAAGTTGATACTTTAGACATTGAGTCTTTACTTTTACTCTATAAAACGCTTGTTTTTATAGAATATCCATCCAATTTTGAGTCAAGCTTTTCAATAATAGAAGCTGATGGCGAATGGTTAGCTAATGGCCAAGTGACTCTTTTTCCTAATTCTTCTAAGGAAAGCTCTTTCGATGCTAGTCAAATATTCCTCAGTTCGCAAGGCTATCGGCTAAACAAACAACTTACTAAACAAAAAGAATCGCAATGGGTAGGAACCATTGAAAAAGAGTTTCAGATTGAATTTAATTCAGGAACAAGTAAGGTTTTAAGTTCTAGGGACGAATTAATTTTCGACTCAAGGCTTTCTTCTGGTGAGTCATTCGAAAAGAAACAAGACTTACCTCAACTAAATTACCTCCTCCAATGGCATGGGAATCTTTATCAGGATTCTAAGGCCAGTTAACGAAGAAACAGCAAGCATTCTCAAATCCTCCAGAGTGCTTGCTGTTTTAATTTATCTTACTTTGAGAGCCCGATCAATATCTCGCTTAGCTTGTTGTTCTTTGAGCGCCTGTCGCTTATCATAGTGATGTTTACCACGTGCAACTCCTATTAATAGCTTAGCTCGACCCCTAACTAAATAAACCTTTAGGGGAACAATGGTCATTCCCTTCTGACGCGTTGCTTGGTCCATATCCACTATTTCCTTATGGTGTAATAATAACTTTCGATCTCTTAAAGGATCATGATTAAATAAATTACCATGGTCATAAGGACTTATATGAACATTCTTTACCCAGGCTTGGCCCCCATAGATTGAAATAAAGCCATCTTGAATATTTATTTTTCCTGCTCGAATGGATTTAATTTCTGTTCCTTTGAGGACTAAACCCGCTTCATAAGTATCAATAATCTCATAATCATGTCTGGCCTTTCGATTTTGGGCCAGTGGTTTATCGTGTACTGCTTTATTATTTGCCATAAAATCTCCTTGCTAGTGCTAGGAGTCTATTTTACATCACCTACTAGCATCTGATGGACTCCTAGTATTTCTTTTTCTTAGTTCTTTTTGCTTTCTTAAAGTTTCCCTTAGCAGAAATTTTTTTACCTGCTAAATTTTTACCCATTTTAGGATTCGCTTTATTTGATTTGTTTTGTCTGTTCGATTTATTCTTTTTCTTATTTTTTGTTGAAGATTGAATGATTTTTGGATCGATACCTTCTACTGCTTCTGCTTCAATTAGCTTAAAATCAATTTGTCGATCTTCGATACTGACATTACCAACCTCTATTTTAACCCTTTGCCCGATTCTAAAGATTTTATGTGTCCGCTCACCAATCAACAGCATGTGTTCTGGATTAAAATGATAATAGTCATCATCTAAATTTTGAATAGAGACAAGTCCTTCTACCGTATTGGGAAGCGCTACAAAAATTCCAAAAGAGGTAACCGATGAAATAGTTCCCCAGAAACTTTCTCCAACTTTATCCATCATATATTCAGCCTTCTTGAGAGCATCAGTTTCTCTTTCTGCATCAACCGCCCGGCGCTCCATTTTAGAAGCATGAGTCGCTATAGCTGGCAGTTGATCTTCTAACTTAGAAATCTCCTTATTTGAAGGATTGCCTAATAAATATTGACTAATTAGACGGTGAACAATCAAATCAGGATAACGGCGTATTGGCGAAGTGAAATGTGTATAGTCTTCTGCTGCTAAACCAAAGTGACCTGCTGCTTCATCTGAATACTTGGCTTGTTGCATCGACCTTAGCATCATAGTTGAAACAGCTTGTTCGTAATCTTCACCCTTGACCTGTTTAAGCGCCTCTTGCAAGGCCCTCGGTGCCATATCTTCAGTATTTCCCCTAAGAATGACCCCAAAACTTGAGATGAATTCCGCAAAACGGTCTATTTTATTAGAGTCTGGCTGCTCATGAATTCGATAGATAAAGGGTAGCTGCTTAGCTAAATAATCTTTGGCCACCGTTTCATTAGCAGCTAGCATAAAGGATTCAATTAAGCGTTCACTAGTAAACCTCTCACGTAAAACAATCTCTGTCGGGTGTCCTTTTTCGTCTACCAAAATCTTGGCTTCAGGCGCATCAAAATCGAGTGCTCCTCTATGTCGACGCATCTGATAGAGAATATCATGTAACTCAGCCATGTCCTCCAACATAGGAACAATTTCTTGATAATCTTGTCTTAAAGTTGGATCACCATCTAAAATAGCATTCACATCTGAATAGGTCATCCGATAGGATGAATGAATGACTGATTTGAAAATGCGATGCTTAATTACTTGCCCTTGATTATTAATCACCATCTCACAAGTTAGACTTAAGCGATCCTCATGAGGATTCAAAGAACAAATACCGTTAGACAATCTTTGCGGTAACATAGGGACCACGCGATCTGTCAAATAAACAGATGTTCCTCGCTCATAAGCTTCGCGATCAATAGCAGTGCCTGGTCTTACATAATGCGATACATCGGCAATATGGACACCTAATTGGTACTCTTTATCCGAAATTTTTTCTAAACTGATGGCATCATCTAAATCCTTGGCATCTGCTCCATCAATTGTAATGATTAATTGATCACGTAAATCCTTACGTCCTTGGATTTCTTCAGATTTAATTGTTTGCTCTACGGCTTCAGATTCTTTGACCACCTCTTTTGGAAATTCGTGCGGAATACCAAATTGGAAGAGAACGGCTAGTATATCAACACCTGGAGCGTCTTTATGGCCAATTTCTTTAGTCACAAGGCCTACCATTTCATTGGGCTTATGGCTATCTGGGTATTCAGCGATTTCTACAATACAAATAGTGTGATTAGCTGGATGAATACCATCTGGACGAATGAAAATTTTAGTCTCATCTGGAAATTCGCCTTGAGGCTTAATGTATCCTACATAGCCTGTGGTTTCACGTTCTTCTTGATTAAAACCATAAAACTCGCCAACTAACTGACTAACTTTACGGTCTATTACTTCAAGCACTTGAGCTTCCGAACCTTTGCCTGTTGTAGGATTAACATGTTTAACGATTCGAACACGGACTGTGTCTCCTTCCATGGCTCCTCCGTTTTTACCTCTAGGCACGAAGAAATCACTTTCACCTTCTTCATGAGATACAAAGCCAAAGCCTTTTTCATTCGCTCTGTATACTCCTATAACTTCTTCGTTTGAAGAAAAAGCTTTAAAATGGCCCTCAGATGTTAATTGAATTTCGCCAATTCTTTCCAAAAAGGCTAAAGCTTTAATTAATTTTTTATAATTTTTGGTTCCGCGATAATTAAAATGTTGGGAAAGCTGTTCCACCGAAAAGGAATCCTCTTTATTCCCTTGTAAAAAAACAATAATGTCTTTTTCTAGTCTAGATAAACTCAAATTTATTCTCCTCTCTCACCCTAAAAGGGTTGGGTCACTTGCTTGATGAAATCTAAAACTGATTTTTCAAAAGCCTTACGATCACGGTTTGTAGGAATGGAATGTGTATTATGTGGGAAATAATGAAAATCAATGCGTGCATTTACCAAATGATCTTGTAATAAATAAGAATCATCTGGCTCAATTAATTCATCTTGGCCTGATTGAGCGATATAAAAAGGCACCTTAACATTCACCAACTGTGAAGCGATTTCTTCTTTAATTTCTTCTAATTCTTTCATTTGTTGCCAATGGCCTGCCAATATATCATCAAACTCTTCCATAAATGTCTCTGTATCATGTCGTTGACTGGCCAAAAATTTACCTAAATGCATAAATGAGTTGGAAATATTGATCGGTTCCTCAGTCATAACCGGCGCATTAAAGATTCCTCCACCACTTCCTTGAAAATCTTTCTGAGAAATAATATCTGTAGCCATAACTCCACCTAATGAAAGACCAAAGACTAAAAGGTGCTCAAATTTTTGTCCTAGCATCCAATGATAAGCATCATTGGCTTCTTGACGCCAAATATTTGGAGAAAAATCCAAAACTGATTTGATGTCTTGTGTATCATGACCACTAAATTGTGGCACTAATACGTTATAGCCTTGGCGATTCAATAGCCTTCCTAATAGGTTCATATCACGTGTTGATCCCGTATAAGCGTGGAAGAGTAGGATCCCTACCTTCTTATCTTGACCTTCTAAATAAACCGCCTTATCAAATGGAACATTCATCACACTTTTCACTCCTAACCTCTTATTATCATTGTATCTAAACCTTGTTGGAAACTAAAGAAATTCCTCTGTTTCTAAATAAATACGCACATGTGGCCTAATGAGCCGACATGTGCGTCTATTCAAAATCTTTAACGATTATTTAGCCGATAAGTAAGCTAAAGCTAAGGCAATGACAAAGAACAGCACGCCTAAAACGGTTGTAGCACGAATTAAAAAGGCTTCAAAGCCACGTGCTTTTGATTTAACAGAGCCATCGTCTCCTCCACCTGTTAAAGTTGAAGCAGCATTACTCTTAGATGGTTGCATAATAACTAATAAAATAATCAAAATAGATACTACAATTAATGAAATCATTAAAGCGTTATACATAGTTGCCCTCCTTTATATGGACTATCTAGGAAATTATATCATACTTTCTTAAGAATGTGATAGACATCTCCGGAACTTTTAATATTAAAAGTAAAAGCCCTTAAAAACACGACCAAAGATCTTCGTTTTTGAGGGCTTATTTTAATCGCTTTAAGATTACTTTATCATTGATTATTAGACTCATTTGCCTTTGCAGCTTTACGTGCTTGTGAAAATTGACGGATTTCTTCTTTAGTCTTTTTAGCAGTTTTAGCTCTTCTTTGACGTTCGTATTGAGACCGTAACTGCCCACAAGCCGCTTCGATTTCTGTTCCGTGTTCTTTACGAACAACACAATTAACCTTGTTTTTCATTAAAATATCAAAGAATTGCGCAATATTTTCAGCCTTAGAACGCCGGAAAGAATTTTCTGCAACCGGATTATAAGGAATCAAATTAACATAAGCTAATTTCAGCATCGGTTTCAACAGATTTGCCAATTCTTTAGCATGTTGAGGTGTATCATTGACACCATCAATCATAATGTATTCGAAAGTTACCCGGCGATTGGTTTTTTCAATATATTCATAAATAGCATCAAATAATTCTTCAATGGGATATTCTCGGTTAATCTTCATAATCGAAGAACGAGTCTCATTGTTAGGGGCATGGAGGGAAACTGCTAGATTGACTTGTAACCCTTCATCAGCAAATTCACGAATTTTTGGTGCTAAGCCAGAAGTTGAGACAGTAATATGACGTGCCCCAATAGCTAGTCCCTTATCTGAATTCACAATTCTTAAGAATTTCATCACGTTATCATAGTTATCAAAAGGCTCACCTATACCCATAACCACAATATGCGAAACCTTTTCTCCTTGACCTAATTGGTCCAAGTGTCGTTGAACGTACATGATTTGAGCGACTATCTCACCTGTTTCTAGATCTCTTACTTTGGGTATCAAACCCGAAGCACAGAACTTACAGCCAATATTACAGCCAATTTGCGTTGTGACACACACTGAAATACCATAATGATGATACATTAAAACCGTCTCAATCATTGATTTATCTTGTAATTCAAACAAAAATTTAGTGGTTTTATCTTGGGCTTTCTGTACAATTTTTGCCCTTAAGGGAGAAAAAATAAATTCCTCGGATAAAGGTTCTAAAATCTTTTTGGGGATATTAGTCATCTCTTCGTAGGACGCCACATGGTGACGGTAAAGCCATTGCCAGATTTGATCTGCCCGGTATGGCTTTTCTCCTCTTTGAGCTAGCCATTCGATTAGATCGTCTAGGGTCAAACTATCTATTGATTTCACTGATAAAACTCCTCTATTTATTAAAAACTTCATGTTCAGTTTAGCACAAACAAAAGAGCCTGTCTTTATTTTATTTCCATTCTAAAGAATAGCCATTAGCCTCTAGCAAAAATTCATGAGATATTCTTACGCCTGATAAACAAGATGGCCCTGATAAATAGTTGCTAAGGTTTTACCTTTAACTTGCCAACCTACAAAGGGTGTATTGGTCGATTTAGAAGCAAATTCCTTTGGATCGATTGGATATTCATGGTCAATGTCGAAAATAGCTAGGTCAGCAATAGACCCCACAGTAAGATCGGAAGCTGGTATATTAAAGATTTTAGCTGGTTCCCATGCCATCCAATTGATTAACTGTTCTAAACTACAAATTCCTCGTTCAACAAGATAAGTATACAGCAAAGCGAAAGCAGTTTCTGATCCCACAATACCAAAAGGTGCTTTAAGCATACTCTGATTCTTTTCTTCTGCCATGTGCGGAGCGTGGTCGGTTGCTATACAATCAATCGTTCCATCTAGTAGACCTTGAATTAAGGCTGCTTGATCCGCGCGACTTCTTAATGGTGGATTCATCTTCCAATTGCCATCATCAGTTGGAATATCTTCATCACACAAGAGAAGATGGTGGGGACAAACTTCACAAGTTACTTTTACGCCCTCAGCTTTGGCAGCGCGAATAACCGCTACACTTTCTTTAGTTGAAACGTGACAGACATGGTAGTGGCAGTTTGCCTCTTTAGCCAAAATACAATCTCTGGCAATCTGACTGGATTCAGTCGCAGAGTATATTCCTGGTAAACCTAACTTTTCACTTACCTTCCCCTTATGCATGACCCCTCCAAAAAGCAAAGAATTATCTTCAGTATGGGCCACAATTGGTCGGTCTAATTGCTCAGCCATTTGCATAGCTTGAAGCATTAAACCAGCTGTTTGAACGCCCTTGCCATCATTGGTAAAGGCAACAGCTCCTGCTTGTGTTAAAGCAGGAAAATCAACCAATTCTTTTTCGGAAGTAATTTCTAGTGAAATCGGTGCATACTGATGTACTTTGATGCAAGCTTCTTGCTCGTTTAATTGCATCAAAGCTGTAAAATCTGCTAGATTATCTGGAACTGGATTTAGATTTGGCATTGCACAAACTTGTGTATAACCGCCTCGAGCCGCTGCTTTTGAGCCGGTTTCAATGGTTTCTTTTCCTTCGAAACCAGGCTGACGAAAATGAACATGCAAATCAATTAGCCCCGGAGTAATTAAACCGTTTTGACCATCAAAAATTTTAAGCTCTTCATGAGATAATTCATTCAACAGATCTAGACCAATCGCGTTAATCTTTTGGTCTTTAATTAAAAGCTCTACTGCTTGAAATCCACCTTGACGATTTAGCATTCGCACATTCTTAATTAATAACATCTTTTCCCCCCTACTTTCCGTTCATAACTGCTTCAATAATTGACATACGCATAAATACACCATTTTTCATTTGTTCAGCTATTACAGATCTTTCTGACATGACTAATTCATCAGCAATTTCTACCCCTCGATTGACCGGTGCAGGGTGCATAATAATTGCATGGTCTTGCATGCGACTGGCTCTTTCGGTATTTAAACCGTATAAACGATGATAGGTTTCCGCTTCGAAACTATCTGGCTGGTCATGGCGTTCTAATTGAACTCTTAAGAGCATTAAGACATCGACTTCTCCGATCAATTCATCAATGGGTAGATAGCTTCCGAAATGATCAAAGGTTTCATCATACCACTCTTCTGGTCCTGAAAAATATAGTTCAGCTCCTAAACGAGATAAAATTTCAGCGTTAGAATGAGCAACACGAGAGTGACTGAGGTCTCCTACGATTGCTATTTTCAAACCAATAAAACGTTGGAATTTTTCATAAATGGTCATCAAGTCGAGCATACACTGTGTAGGATGCTGAGAGGCCCCATCCCCACCATTAATAATTGACAAATTCAAGTGCGGTGATTTCATCAACGGCTCGAAGTAATTTTCTTCGCGAGTACGTACCACAACTGTATCTACCCCTAAAGATTCAAGTGTAATTAAAGTGTCTAAGAGGGTTTCTCCTTTGGAAAGTGAAGATGTTTTAGCATCAAAAGCAATAACCGGCATACCTAACTTTTTCTCAGCCATTTCAAAAGAAAGGTGCGTTCTTGTCGAATTTTCCAAAAAAACATTACAAACAAAGTGTCCTGGATACTGTGGTAATAGTGAGCGATCAAGGTTTTTAAATTCGATGGCTCGATGAATTAGTTTCATTACCATACCTGAATTTAGTTTCTTGGTTGATTCAAAATGCTTAAAAACTAAGTTGTGATTACTCATTATTTTATCCCTCCATGTACTGTAATTTACCGCGGTAATCTTCTATTTTTTGATAGCCATAAGATGTCATTTCAGCCTTTAATTCTTGATTCAATCGCTCAAAAATTTGTGGTCCTTCTTCCATCAAAGCTGTTCCTACTTGAACCATTGAAGCTCCACAAAGAATGTGTTCAAAAGCATCACGCCCACTTGCAACGCCCCCTGTCCCAATAATGGCTATGGAGTCATTTAGACGCTGGTAGAAGGCATGTACATTAGCCAGAGCCGTTGCTTTAATTGCGGCTCCTCCAATCCCTCCAAAGCCTTGCTTTGGTTTGATTGCAACAGTTTGATCTTGAATCCACAAACCATTACCAATTGAATTGACTGAATTGACAAAAGAAAGCGGAAATTGATTCAAGATTGCGGCCACTTGATCAAAGTGAACCAGATCAAAATAAGGAGGTAATTTTACTCCTAGTGGTTTGTTTACAAAACTAAACACTTCTGTCAAAATCTCGTGCATGAGTTCAAAATCATAGGCTGTCTGGGGTTTGCCGACTACATTTGGGCAGGACAGGTTTAATTCGATCAAGCCATTGAATGAAGCATCTTGTACTTTATGCAAAACTTGGTAGATTTCCTCTTTAGAAAGGCCCGTTACCGACAAGAAAAGATCTGAACGATCTAACTCAGAAAGATAGTCTAGATAATAATCAATACCTAAATTCGGTAAGCCCATCGAATTGATTGAACCGTGAAGATTCCCCACATAGCGTGGCTCAGGATTACCCTTTCTCGCTTGACTAGTAGCTGTTTTGGTAACAAAAGTAGCAGCTTGAGAGTCTAAAATTTCATTTAGCTCTTCTCTTGTTTGGCAATGAACCCCGGCGGCATTCATTAAACAGGATTTAAAATGTTGATTGGCAATTTGGGTCGTAAGCGTCATTTCATACTTCCTTTCATAAGTTGAATTCGCTTAGTTTTAACCAAAAAAGAGGTCAGTAACGAAAAACCGTTACTGACCTCTTGCGCACATAAAAGGATATCCCATTAGAGAGAGTTTCTCCAATGAACTATTCAAATAAATCTTTCATGTATCTCGTACACGGTTAAAGACTAATAAAATTTTTCCTTATTATAGCCCGACCATTCAAAAAAATCAAGACTTTATTAAAAATAATCGACTCTTTGTTAAACGTAAATGATAATGTCTCAAGAGAACACAAATCAAAATGTCCCATTTCTGAGTTATACTTTTTTCAGGGGTAGTTAGATGAAAGTTTGATTAACAATGTTCGAGCAAAGAAAATATGCTGTCATTCAATCGGTTGCACAGGGCCGAAAATCAAAAGCCAAAGACCAAGTGGAGCTCGGTTTATCGCGTCGCTCAATAAACGACGATTAACTGTCTATAAAACCTATGTTAAATTAGGCTTTCAACATGGAAATGTTAATCACTCCCCAATTAATAAAATAAGTCAAACAATTGAAAAAAGATTATCCATTTGTACCAAACTGTCTATGAAGGGTTCAATTTTAAACACTTCTGTGAAAAATTAAAGGCGTGTGAACAGATTCAAATTTTCGAATCGACTCTTCCAAATATCATGAAAACATCAGACAGTGTCTCCTAAAGCGCGAAGACAAACACGTCGTCAGCCAAGACAAGCTCTCGAACAAAAAATTGAAGCCAAAGGAACACTCTCTCAACGGGATAAGGCGCTCTCTCAAACGGTAATTACTCTTTCTCCTGAAAAGGCTCACCTGGTATGTCCACGTAAAAAATATGCTGGCGATCCCCTTCAAATGGATGCTTCACAACACCAGTGGTTTGAAGGAGATACTTCCTATTATCATCTTCACACTACTATTGATGACGCGATGGGAAGGGGTGTTGGAGCTTCGTTTGATACGCAAGAAACCCTCAATGGCTATTCTGAAGTTACTCAACAATTTCTTACAAAATATGGCATACCTTATGAAATTTTGACAGATAATCGATCGATTTTTGATCAAAGAGGGACACAACGCAAAGAGGCCTCTTTGTCCGAAGCTATCGAACAAAAGGCCTCCACTCAATTTGGATATGCGTGTCAGACGCATGGTATTCAATTAAGTTCCACTTCAATTCTGCAAACCAAAGGACCTATTGAGCGACTCTTCGGTATGTTTCAAGACCGTCTTTTCAATGAGATGAAGCTTGCAAATATCCAAACCATTCAAGAAGCCAATTGCTATCTCCCATCCATTTAGAGACGTTTAATAATCAAATTGCCCTCTCAATTAAGCCTAGCATAACCGCCTTTGAAAGACTAGCTAAGGGTATGAATTTAGATCCTATTCTCGCACGCTTTAATTGGTGTCGTATTCAAGCTAAGCATGCCATTCAGTATCAAAAGCATCGTTATCGTCTCATTGATCAGCAAGCTAAGCCCGTCTATTTGAATAAAAAGACAAAAGTGTTGGTGATTGAAAGCCGTAAACAAGAATTGTTTGCCTCTTACAAAGATCAACTCTATGCATTGGAAGAAATTCATCGGCATAAGTCGGTCAGTGAAAATCTATAAGAGCAAGCGATAATTGAACAAGCTAAACCTTCTATCCCACCTCTGTCTCATCCGTAGAAAGCAGCTTCCTATCAACCGTATTGATATAAAATGAAGACAAGAAGAGGCAACCAAGCAAAGCCCGGTAGGACTTTCGATCAATTCTTACTTGTACCCAAATTAATCAAATTTCGGGACATAATCGCTTGGGGTTGACAGTCTTTCTTCAAGAAAAATAATCTAATCTTTCATTTTATAGTGATTAGATGTAAAATTTAATATTGAACTTATTTATTTAGTAACTAAAGGAAGGTGATCTTTTGAAATATTTAATTTCTTATCAACAATCAAAATCTTTATTAAACCCACTTTGGATAGATGTCAGAAGTCCTAAGGAATTTGCTCAAGGCCACCTTCCAAATGCTATCAATCTTCCTGTTATGGATGATTCAACCCGCCATGAGGTTGGAACACTTTATAGCCAAGGACAGATTGACCAGGCTAAACAAGTTGGTATTAATTTTATGAGTGGTATTTTACCGACCTTTTTTCAACATATTATAACAGCTAGTCATGGCCATACATTAATTTTCTATTGTAAAAGTGGTGGCTTTCGCTCTTCTTCAATTGTTGGTTTATTAGATGGACTCGGTTTGACTGTCTATCAATTAGCTGGAGGGTACCAAGCTTATCGCCAACGTGTATTAGCTCAACTCGAAGTACTACCTCATCACTTTCAATTCGTATCTTTAGACGGTATGACTGGAACGGGCAAAACCTTGATTTTAAAATACATCGAAGCAATGGGTGGCCAAGTATTAGACTTAGAAGGTTTAGCGAATCATAGAGGGTCGCATTTTGGTCAGATTGGATTGGGTCAACAACCTAGCCAAGCTAATTACGAGGCAGCCCTAATTAACAAACTTGAATCATTCCAACCAGGCATTGTTTTTATCGAAGGAGAAAGTGCTAGCATTGGTAAGGTGCACACCCCCCACACCCTTTATCAAGCATATAAACAATCCCCCCATCAAGTCTACATTGATTCACCAATAGATTTACGAATTGAACGAATCGAAGATGAATATATTAATGCTTCTGATCAAAAAAATTTAGCAGAGATTAAAGAAAGCTTGAACAGAATGGATAAGATGAACCCGCAACGCAAGGCTATGCATATAGAATCCCTTAATCAAGGTGACTATGCATCCGTCATTAAAGATCTCATCCTTTCATACTATGATCAACACTACACACTTAAAAATAAAAATTTTGAATATCAGATCATTAATTATTCTTCGCTGGATACTGCACGTGCTTTAATCGACCTTTACGACGTTTTATAGTGAAAAAGCAGCGACCTTTTTGTCGCTGCTTTTGTTTTAGTCTACTTCCATATTAAAGCAAACTCAATTGCTATTTGAGCAATGAAAGCCTTAGAATCTAAGGCAAGATGATCGGATAAAGAACGGGCTGTCCCAAGCTTCTTCACTCAAATGATCGGCAGCATAAAAGAAGTGACACACTTCAACTGATCGCAATTGAGCCCAGGCGGCTACGGCTGAACATTCCATATCGACACAGATACAGCCTTGCTCTTTTCGTTTTTTATACCGATCAATTGTTTCTCTGAAAATAGCATCCGTTGTCCAGGCCTTACCAATACGCGATGAAACCCCTTTTTGATTGAGGTATGATTGAAAATCTTCTAAGCTCCTTTTATTTACATCTAATTCATAGCTTGGTTTAAGATAGTGGAAAGAGGTTCCTTCATCTCGCACCGCTCGATTTGGAATAATAATTGATAACTCTTCAATACTAGGGTCTAGCACACCACAGGTTCCAAATAAAACGAGACGTTTCATCCCCATTGCCCATAGGTGCTCCAGGACGCCTACACAAGCCGGACTTCCTACTTGAGAATTGAAAGCAGCAATCGTTTGTTTTCCAATTTGTAGCTGATAAATAGGAATCTCGCCCTGAGCAGTAGAAGTGGAAGCAATCGCTTCATGTGGATAATCACTGATCATTCTTTGGAAAGTTAAGCAGGAAAAGCAAGAAACTACTGTGTCTGGAAAATTTACTACTTTCTCTGTGACTTCTTTAGGGTTAATAATGGCTTGGGGATTATGATCCCATTCATGTAAAGGTAAGTGGCTATTCATATCCTTCCTCTCATTTTTTTCTATCCTACTAAATACTCTAGTTGTTAACAAGAGAAAGACAATTTTTATTATGCTTAGTGAGGGAAGATAATAATTACTACCTTTCATGATTCTTACATGATCCATCAATAATGCCTTAAGATACGTTGATTAATATCTGAACTTGAGGGTCACTCCTTCATTAAAAATGCGATGTCCAGTAAAATAGTCCGCTTCTCGAACTAATGAATTTTAATTTTTCCCACTCTTCAACTTGTCTTTGAGAATGTTTTAATTCATAAACTCGCAGTTGTTTCATACTTAAGAAATCTTGATAAGCAAACTGTTTTTTGTCAAAACATTCATTAGTACGGACAAAGCTGTGCCATTACTAGCAACAATGATACTAGCTTGTGATTGCTCTGTTATTTCCTTAAAACAAGATACGACTCGATGAGATACTTCATGTAATGACTCACTATTCGACAACTTATAATTAAAATTATCCCATTGGTTTTGCGCAATTGTAGAAAACTCTTCCCCCTTCCCCAATCCTACGCTCTCGTAAATCTTTCTGCTAAATAAATTTTAAATTTAATCGTTCAGCTGTAGGTTCAATGGTTTGTTTGACATGAAGATATGGACTCGCATAAATAGCACTGATTTCTTTATCTTCAAAAAATTGCCAACTCCTCAATCAATTTTTTCTTCAACCGTTAAAGGCACTTATCCGTTTTTAACAGTAAGGTCTCGCATTGAATGTCTAATTAAATAGAACCTCCTCAGATTTCATTAATCCTTTCGATTTAACCAATTCATTAAGACATTAATGTATTTTTCCGTTTCATCAATGTAACACATATGTCGACTATACTGGAACAACTCCCATTCAGCATTGGGTAGATTATCATACAAAGTTTTAGCAATGTATGGAGAAGAAAGATCCATAGCCCCACTGATCACTAAGGATGGTTGTACGATTTCCCTTAAGTGCTCCGTATATTCAAAGCCAGACAAAGTCCCAGTCGGCGTAAATTCATTAGGCCCCCAACCCACTAGATAAGCTTCTGAACCAGCTGCCTTTTCTCTTTTTAGGCAAGCAGGTGAATCTTCAGTGACTGGACCACAACAATATCTTTCCATAAAGACATTAAGTGCTTCAAGGTATTCCGGTGATTGGTAATTGCCGCTTTCTTCAGTCATTAATATCGCTTGACGATAGACTTCTGGCATTAGATTCACTCGGCGCATCCCTTCTTGGCGCCAAAGCTTGGCGGATGAAAGCGTTGATGAAAAGATATAAGATTTTATCCCCTCTGGTTGTTCTTCAATCTGATATATTTGCTGCAGCATCCCACCCCAAGATTGTCCTAAAATATGAACTTGGTCTAATTTTAAATAATTTCTTAAAGCAATTAATTCTTCTTTCCATACCTGTGCGGTAAATAATTCAGGATGCCCTTCAACCATCGATAAACCACAACCAATTTGATCATACATAACCAATGGGCGATCATCCAATTCAGCAAGTGGGTCTAAAACTTCCAAGTAATTGTGAGTAGATCCCGGCCCCCCATGGAGTAAGAGTAGAGGGGGTTTGCTACCTGCTTGATTTACAACGCGGTAATAGGTTTCATGCCCTTTGAAAGGCATCTTTCCTTCAATAATCTTCATAATCTTGCCTCCTTTTATTGTTCTCTTTCTATTATTACCTAAATAAACTGTCCCTGCCACTTTCGTTTCACTCTTTTTAGCGCAAGGTTAATAAATGATGATAAAATAATAATAATAATTCGTTTAGGGGGATATAAAATGGATAAGATTGAGCATTTTATCGAAATGGAAACAAACTATTTAGCCGTTGACCAATCTGTTAATCAATTAATGGAACAACTCGATGCGTTCCAAGGCCAAATCGAAAAAATAGCAAAACTCATCGATTATTATGGTAGTCAAGAATGGTATGAGCATCTTGAAATGGAAAAAAGAGAATTGTTACCGAGTGATTCTACACGAGCTATTCTCGGCGAAGATTATGCTTATGAAACATTGGGAAATCTCAGACAATGCGCGCTTCAAATGTTAGAAATCAGTACGGAGATTTTTAAAATTTATTAAACTCTTAAAGCACAAACAAAAAAAGCCCACCAACAAAGCTGGTGGGTCTAAATTATATTATAGTTTTACAATATTTGCAGCTTGGTCGCCACGATCGCCTGAAACAATATCGTAAGACACTGCTTGGCCTTCATCTAATGTTTTGAAGCCGTCTCCAGAAATAGCTGAGAAATGTGCAAAAACATCTTTCCCATCTTGTCCTTCGATGAAACCAAAACCTTTATCGGCATTAAACCATTTTACTGTACCTGTATTCATATATAAATCCTCCTGTGTGCGTCTTAAGCACTTTGTATTGCAATAACTAAATAATTAAAAAGAAGATTTACATTTGTTGAATGGAAATGACTTAATTAACTTATTTCTTTATTACTCACCTAGTATAGTTCATAAATAGTGATCTGTCAAATTTTATTTGAAAGTAAATGATGCTTTTGTTAAACGTAAATGATGCTTTCATATATAATTAGCTGGGAAGTCAAGCGGCTGTAAGCCAATTGAAATGATACGAATTATTAAATAGCTGCTTTAACATCCTATATATTATTACTCGATAAAATGTTTCAGCTGAAAACACTTAAATGATTGTCGAATTTTACTCCCTTGTTCATTTAATAGTCACGTCTTCTCATAATCTTCATACTTATAATTAAGGAAGCAAAATAAGTAAAACTCATGACTAGTATGGAAGTAAAGAGTTGGCTCCATTTATTTGAAAAGAAGTTTTTCAAAATCCTGTATAAATCTGTTGAAATTATCTTTTCACTGAATAAAAAGAGAACCACTCCAACAATACAAAGGACTAAAAAGCTAAAGATTATTAATAGTGTCCCTTCTGAGCCAAATTTTAATTGAATAGGTAACAGTATCAAAACCAGGATTGAGCTAACAGCCAAAATCATTAGTATCGTCAAAAGATTGTCTATAAAATTGAAAGTTTGTGGACTTTGAAAATAAGCGACGAGTGAAGTCAAATAAACTTCAAAAACTAATAAACCTATTAACCCTATGATTAAGGAAAAGTATTTTGAATATACGTAATCTTCGCGCGAATATGGTAGGGTCAAAAGCATTGGCATCCCATTTTCCCTCTCATCATAAGTCATGGGTGACAGTATCAAAGATAAGATTGAAACTGAAGTAACACTTATCAAAGCCAGGTCACCAGATTTAATATACAAGATAATGAAAATCATTATTATTGGTAAAAAAATATGTAACTTGGTCTTGCGAATTAATAGCCAATCTTTATATAGCAAACCTTTCATAAGCCACCACCTCCTTTTATTAATTTTACATCGCTTTACACTGATTATTTATTCGTGGAGAACATCGAAAAGGGGCATTGATTTTCTAAGCTGAATTTTAATATGAATGACTTAAGTGAACGTTTAATCTTGATCAATGACATTTCTATACTTGCCTTCACAATTTAATACTCCCGCTTTTGCATAATTCTGTTACTTATATAATAGGATATGCCCATCATTCCTGCTATCACTAGTATAAATAAAAAGAAAACATTCCAATCATTTGCTAAGAAATTTTGCAAGAACTGTATTTGATCCAATGAAATTAACTTAAACTCCTTAATAAGATAAAGAACTCCCATTATTCCTCCAAATAATAAGCCACCTACTACCATCATGGCAATCATTGCTTTTTTAACACCATATTTTAAATAAATGGGAAGCAAAATCCAACACATAGCAGAAGATACCACTAAAGTACTCAATATTTCAAGAAAGTTGTCAGTAAAAGAAAATTCTTCAATATTTTTGAAGGTAGCCATACTGGTGATTAAGCCCACTTCAAAAATCAATAAAGTAACGATGGTTATAACTGCAAACAAATATTTTGAACGCACATAGTCTTGCCGTGTATACGGTAGCGATAAAAGCATGGGCATGCCATTATCATACTCATCGTAAGAAATAGTCGAAATAATGGAGAATAGACCTACCATCGAGGTGTAAGTCATAAAAAATAATTTATCGTCCCCACTATAAAGCACAATGATTCCTACCACTACTGGTATCAGAAATTGCAAACCCATCTTACGAATTAGTAGCCAATCTTTATAAAGCAATCCTTTCATTTGCGACCACCTACCATTAATTTAATTAAATCATCCACCGAAGCTTTTTCGATAATTACTTGTGGATAATTTTCCAAATAAAACTGTCTTTGATTGGTTAAGCAGCAATAACCATAATTTGTCTGATCAATCTTAATGATATGCGATTGATCGATCTGATCCAGTTCTTCTTGACGAAGCTTTAAAATACCATAGCTAGATAAAAGTTGATCCATTTCCTCGTACATAACTATTTTACCTTGATCGATAAGGTAGAAATCATCGCAAATCCCTTCCAAATCTGTGGCAATATGGGAAGAAATTAAAATGCTCGTTTGCGGAGACTCGTCTAAGTATTCACGCAAAATATCTAATATTTCTTCACGCGCCACTACATCCAACCCTGAGGTCGGCTCATCCATTATTAAAAATTGAGCTTTATGCGAAATGGCCGTAATTACTTTCATTTTTGCCTGCATACCTGTCGAAAATTTTTCAAACTTTTTATCCCACGTTAAGCCTTGCTGGTCTACAAAATGTCTAAACATGGCCTCATCAAAGTTTCGATAGCTACGCTTTAAGATAGCTAAAACATCTTTACAATTCATCACTCGACTAAAATTGGAATCCGACAAAACGACCCCCAACTTCTCCTTGTCATGACCAGATAACTGATTAACCGGACGCCCAAAAAGTTCAACTTCCCCTTGATCAGGAAAGATCAAACCAAGAATCGCCTTAATCGTCGTTGTCTTGCCAGATCCGTTCCTACCCAAAAAGCCAGTTACCATTCCTTCTTTAACTTGCAAACTGCAATCGAGCTGAAAAGAACCGTAATTTTTCTTTAAATGATTAACTTTTAACATCCCAATCCCCCATTAATAAATCAAATATGGACTGCATTTCATCTTTACTTAAGTGAAAAAGTTGTGCTTTCTCAATTGCTTGAGCCATTATAGCTTCCACTTGCATCAACTGTTCATTACGTAAAAGTTCTTGATTGGCTTCTAAAACATAGGAGCCTTTACCATGAATTGTCTCAATAAACCCTTCTCTCTCCAATTGGTCATAAGCTTTTTTGACCGTTAGCGCACTGATCTTCAATTCCTTAGAAAGGGATCTCACGGAAGGAAGCGCACTTGCAGTCGGTATTTCTCCTGCTAGAATCATTGCAGTTATCTGGTCTACAATTTGTTCATAAAGAGGAGTCATACTTGTATTATCGATAATTATTTGCATGCATTTTGCCCCTTTCATAAACAGTGTATAACAGTATATAACACTTGTCAATCCTTTTATAAAAAAACACAAAAAAACCACCAGCAAAGCTGGTGGGTTTAAATTATATTAAAGTTTTACGATGTTTGCGGCTTGGTCGCCACGATCGCCTGAAACAATATCGTAAGACACTGCTTGGCCTTCATCTAATGTTTTGAAGCCGTCTCCAGAAATAGCTGAGAAATGTGCAAAAACATCTTTCCCATCTTGTCCTTCGATGAAACCAAAACCTTTATCGGCATTAAACCATTTTACTGTACCTGTATTCATATATAAATCCTCCTGTGTGCGTCTTAAGCACTTTGTATTGCAATAACTAAATAATTAAAAAGAAGATTTACATTTGTTGAATGGAAATGACTTAATTAACTTATTTCTTTACTACTTACCTAGTATAGTCCAAAATTATTGATCTGTCAAACTTTATTTGAAAGTAAATGATGCTTTCATAAATTAAGAGCTAGAAAGTCAAGTGGCTGTACTAAATGTTCTATTTTTTAAGTTCTAAGTGGACAATACGAGTGATTTCCTTAAACCCTAACTTTTTATAAAGATTAAATGCAGTTTGGTTATCTGCTTCAACTGTTAAGTGGAAAGGCTTATGATTTGATTGAATCAAATCATTAATTGTTTGCTTCATTAGGTAAGTGGCAATTCCCTGCCCTTGAAAATTTGGGTCCACTGCAACACCAAATAAATAATTGACATCTGAGCTTTGGTCAGCAGAAATGGATGCAACTACATACCCTTGGCATAGGGCTACATAGATGGGGCTTTCTTGGTTTGCTACTGTTTCTCTAGCATATCGTAGGCTCAGCTCATAATCATCCTCAAAGCTTTCGGATTGAAAGCGAGCAATTTCCTCTACATGTTCCTCAGAAGCAATCAGAACTTTAATATCAAAACGTTCTTCAACTAAGTAAGGACTTGTCCCATAAGCCATTAATACTTCCTCATCTGTTAACAATAAGTTTAAAGAGACTAAAAATTTTGGATTTTCATCTATAAATATGCGTTCCGTTTTAAAAGTAAGAGATTTAATTCCATAAGAAGCAGTTTCTGATTGAAAGTTTTCGTAAAGTTTAGATGCTATGCCCTTGCGTCGATAGTTTGGATCGACAATTATTGAAAGTTCCGCTTCAGCATCATCGGCATAAACTGCTAATAAACCTATCATTTTCCGATCTTTATAGGCCGTAAAAAAACTAGGCATTGATCGATCAAAATTGTATCGATTAAATAGATACGGATCAGAAAAGGTTCGATCCACTTGATGTTTGTGTGTTAAAAGATCTTTTGCTGCTTGTATGTCGTTATTAGATAGATTTTGTTTACTTTGATAATGAATATTCATCTTACACACCCTTTTTAGCTAAGAATTAAATTTATTGCTTGATAATTTTAAGCTGAATAATCTGATTTAATGCTATAGATTTATATATCAATCTTTCTTCTATATTACATTAAAGTGAAAGTTGTTGCTATTTGATAACTTGTATAGCATATTATAAATAACAAATCATTTGAGAGGTGGTCACTATGAAGAATAAATTTTTTATTAAAGTCCTCTGTTTAACATTAGGAATTATGACAGTAACCCTTGAGGCCAGTGCTGAAAATAAAGAAAAAGAGAGAATTCCTGCAAAAATTCAATCCAGTTTGAAACTAGAAAAAAAAGAAACTGCTAAAGCAGGGGCGATGACCGAACAATTAATCAAGGATGGCAATTCAAAAGTCACAAAGTATGATAAGAAGAACAAAGACTATCAAAATCAAGAAGCCATCATTCCAAAAAACTATTTAGACGTTATGCATACCGAGGGAAAAGTTTTAGGAAAAAACCCCAATACCATCGAATCAAATGGGATCGTCGTCGAATATATTCCTTTAGAAGATAATACAGGCAGTAAAGATGACTTTGACCAAGTGAATGATGTATTAGGGATAGATGGTGTTCCTCAAGTTGGAATGAATGGTATCCGTACCTTTTTTGGCCATTATTATGACCATATTAATACAGGAGCTTTTGCTCCCTTTGCTAGCAACAATTATTTTGAACCGGGTAATGAATTTATTGTTACAGATAAGGACGGAATATCCAAAGGCTATGAAATCACAGCAATCATTCCCATTCAAACCGACTTCCAATATAACTATTTCTATAATGAAGATTCTATTCCCTTCCTTGCCTATTACGGAAATGGCGATGACATGGCTGCCTTTATGACTTGTCGTTGGGATAAAGCTATTGGCCAAATGGATTTTGCTATAGCTTATCGCATTTGGTAGATATCAACCTTCAAATTAACTCTAATTAATTTTGACCTTCCTTTTGGAAGGTTTTTTCTAATAAAAAGAGCCTTTCACCTTTCAATCCAAGTTAAAAACTTAAATTAAATAAGTAGAAGACTCTAATTGGAAATTTATTTAAATTCGCTTTTATTTTAGTAAAGTCGATGCCTGCAAATAAGAATTGGTGTATCGCTCAAGTAAATGGTTGATATATTTAATGACATCATTTGGTTCGATTTTTCCTTGTGGATAGACCTCTAAGCTGCTTAAAAAATCATCTTTTTCCTGCTGATTGGCTTGTTTTTCAAAATAAGCCCATCCATGAAGCAAGGCATTTACGCTTTGCTTTTGGTTTTCTGGCATTTTTCGGCAATATCTTTTTTCCACGAACATATTCGAGGTCAACATGATCATTTTTAAGGTGCTCTTTAATCTCTAAGTAAATATTTTGTAATTTAGAAAGAACTAAATACTTATTTCTTCTCCAAAGAGATTGACTTTCTTTTTTTGAAATTTTGACCCACCATATTTGTTCCCTTTCTACTCATTGATTTTGGCTGTTTACATCCTTTGGGAAGATGCTATTTTTATTCCTAACAAACCGATAGATAGCCGATACTACTAAGATAGCTAAACCAGCTAACAAGACTGCTTTAATACTTGTTACTAATTCCGGACTATGTACACCTTCTTCATAATTACTATAAATGCCATAGAAAGCCCAAGCTATTGAGATAGGAAAGAAAGCATTCTTATACATAAAGACATAGCCTACAACGAAAACAATGGCAATAATAATAACCACCAATGACCACACTGAATCTGAGATACCAAAGCCATCCCAGCCTATTTTGACTAAGAAAATAGAGATGTTTAAAAAAGTTGCGATTAAAACCCAAGCAGCATAGAGTGTAAAAGCGTAAGCTGGTAAATTATAAGAAATGTTTTTACTATTATAATTAATTTTTTCAATCAGTTTCATTAATGCTAAGAGTAATATAAAAATCATCACAACAGAAAGACCTATCAATTCGTATGAAAAACTAAAGATCCAACCCATATTAAAAAGACAGGAAACGATAAATAAAGGAGAAATCAGTGAAATAGTATGCATAATTTTTTTATCATCACGCTTAAAGGCTAAATAAGTCAGCGTGATTAACACTAAGGTGTAAATCACACCCCATATACTAAAAGCAAAACCAGCGGGAGTAATCAGTGTTGTATATTTAGCAGATACTTCTTGCTGGCTCATATCATTAATTAAACCTGATCCCCCCAAATAATTGACAAATA
This sequence comes from Facklamia sp. P12950, assembly GCF_050409465.1. NCBI lineage: Bacteria > Bacillati > Bacillota > Bacilli > Lactobacillales > Aerococcaceae > Facklamia > Facklamia sp. P12950. The sequence goes on along the minus strand of NZ_JBNUPK010000008.1, from coordinate 25,811 downwards.
TGGTAAGAAAAAAAGAGATGAAATCAGCTATTATCCAAAAATTTGTTCTATTAACAGCTTGACTCTTTGTTTGTTCTAACATATTTATCATTCCTTTTTACATTTTAAACTAACGACCTTTAGGTACCCCTCAACTCAATTCAAAAAAACGTTTCCATTTTGATTATAACATCTTTACTTATTAATAATATATTCTGCATGTTTGTCCATTAAATAAATTTTAAAACAAATCACAGCCACGATATTCATAGAACTTATCAACTACACGAAAATAAAAACAATGATTTTTGCCGTCTAAACTTTTTGCTCGAGGTAAGATAAAAAATGTTATCTCATCTCTTTGCATCATCTTAATAATGCTGTCGATTACACAATAAAGAGGCAAACCTACAGCTGAATATCTCATATAATCTTCTTCTAATTGTCGATAGGCCAAATCAAAAAAATTAATTTCCAGCGCTTGTTCTTCCTTCAACATCGAATCACCTCTTCAACATTATAGAACGTACGTTCGTTTTTTTCAAGAGGTTTTAACTTTTAGCATTTTTTATCTTTATTAAAGTCCTTTGCAATAAAATAGCAAACTCTCTTAACTCCAGCGATGAGCCATAAGAGTTTGCTCAAACTGATCTGCATATGACTGATAAGCTAGACGCTAAGCATTAAGGCTATTCTAATGTTTAAGGACGCTCTTGGGTCGGTAACATCAACTCCTAATAATTCTTGACATTTCTCAATACGATATTTGACGGTATTTCGATGAACAAATAGTATATTGGCAGTTAACGTTGTCTCACACTGATTATCTAAGTATACCTTAAGGGTTTCACGTAATTCTTTTAAATTATTTGTTTGAGGATACGCTAACTCTTTTAGTACTGATTCGCAAAAATAATTAATATCTTTACTGTCGATATCGTGAAAAAGATGTTGAACTCCCGAATTGTTATAATAGCTAATAGTCTCTTTATTATAATCTGTCAATCGAGCTTTAAATGCTAAGGATGCTTGGTCAATCGACCTGGATACTTGATCAATTGAACTGACTGATTCGCCGACGCTAAAAATCATGTCAATATTAACCAGTTTTAACAAATCATCATGACACTGCATTAATTTCTCATCCAGATTACCGACATGATTTTGTAAGATTAGATAGAGATGGGCATTAACGTCTGTTTGAAATAAAAACATATCCTTAAAATATTCTTGACCATAAATTTTTAGAAAATCTAAAATTAACGCATATTTTTCATAGAGTTTAACTGTTTTTAATTTAGGTTCCAGTGCACTTGAAACATTTACTTCAACAGCCAAGTAATAGTTGGAGTCAACATATTTAATTTCTTCAATCGTTTTATAAAGAATCCCTTTATTTAAGGTATCTCCTCCCATAGTCTCTAACATAAAACTAGAGGAAGTGTGTAAATAGCTGGAAAAAACTTTTTCCGTTTTATAAAGAATATAGGAAAGAACTAATTTGGCTTGATCAATCGTAAAGGCAGATATGGGGTAGGTCATATTCTCTGGGTTTAATATGAGCAAGTAATGGGGAAAGTATTTAAATACAAAGACACTGCTGGCAGAGATTAGAAGTGTCTGGTCATTTTCATCTTTCATTTTAAAATAATCATTAGGGACTTGTTTTTGTTTAAATCGCTTTTGAAACTGCTCCTGCAACGATTGAATAAGAAGTGGTTTTTTAGTGAAATGATGCGAATAACTCACCACTTTTTTTATTGGGCTCAAGAGAATAATCGGACATTTAATGATTTTACTGAATTCATTGATTACTTTATCAATGGAAGTATTGTTAAGTAAAAGGTCTGAGAATTGCTTTTGAATACTTAGCGCAAACTCAATTTCTTCTTTTCGTTGATTCCAGATATAATTTGAAATTTGATGGAGTAAGCGTCCGAGTGGATATTTATCAGGTATATTAATAATAGGAAAGTTGCGCTGATTGGCATAATCAATCACTTTGGGATGGAGTTCTCCATTAAGAAAACGTCCTGATTTAATGGCTAAACCTACTCCTTTAGCACGAATTAATGAATCGATAAAGGGAATCATCTGCAACTGATCATCTTTAAAAATCATTCCGGTTGTAAGAATTAACGTCTCCGGACTGATATAAAACTCAACATCGGGTGTTTCAGTTATTTCGACGTTACTAACTTCTTGGTGTTCAATTGTTTTTCTATCTGTTAATAATTTAATCTCCGAGAGGTAGTCGATTGTTAATAATTTTTCTACGGATACCACACAAACCATCTCCTTAGTAAACTCATTATACCAAGAGATTTAATTCCTTCCTACTTTTACAAGCCATCTTTTATAGGATATAAAACAACTTAGACTGAGACTAACCAAAATAACAATTTCTTGCTTAAGCAATTTTATAACTGATTTTCATCTTCCTTTTTTAAAAGACTTGACGCTTATCACTTTCTTCAATATAAAAAATAGTCTAGCAATTGATAGATTGTTAGACTATTTTTAAATTTATTAATTATCTTGTTTTTTCTAAGCTTATGTGGTTTATTCAGCAAAAGCGCCTTTATTACCATACTGATTAAAATGAACAGTATCTGACTCAAGGTAATCGATAATATGTTTTGGAATATCAATCCCTTTTTCAAGATTACGTTCTGTGCTTAAAACCGCTAATTCTCCAGGATAGTAGACCTGATCGAAGCCATCAGCTGGTTTGATAGCATGCAACTCCTCTACCATCTGTTCAATATTGGAAGTAAATTGATCCAAGCTAGTAAAGCGTGCTGGGTCGACCGCGATATAAACGTGTCCTAAGTCTCTGCCCTTGTCTAAATCATTATACATTGAAGAGACACTCTTACCAAAAGGTAAGCCAAAGAGCATACCCGAAAGAATATCAACAATCATCATTAAACCATATCCCTTGGGACCCGCAATTGGTAAAAGACCTGCTACTTTATGTGGATCGGTGGTCGAATTACCTTCAGCATCAACTGCCCAGGTATCCGGAATTGACTCGCCCTTTGAACGCGCATCCAAGACTTTGCCCCAAGCTTGAACAGTGGTTGCCATATCAAAGAAGATTGGACGACCCTCCTTGCGAGGTGCACCAAAAGCAATCGGATTGGTTCCAAAATAATTTTCAGACCCTCCAAAAGGCACTACCATAGGATCAGATTGTGTCATCGACAGGCTAACATAACCAGCTTCTGCCAACTTCTCAACATAGTAAGCTAACATACCTGTATGACTAACATGGGTGACTCCTACCATGGCAATTCCATTTTCTTTTACTAATTCGATGACTTTTTCTAAAGCAAGATTAGCAATATAATGTCCTTGACCATTGTCACCATCAAAAGTAGCTGTCGCAGGACCTGTTTTTGTATAAGTAATCTTCGGTTCTTTGGTCACGCCCCCCTTGGCAATGCGTTCAGCATAATATGCAACACGAACAGCTCCGTGAGAATGAATATCAGATAAATCAGCATAAGTTAAGTGTTTAGCCGTTTCTAAAGCCGAATCTTCTGGTAGTCCTGCTGCCATTAACTTCTTTTTTATTAAGTCTTGTAGACGACTGGCTTGAATTTTTACTGTTTCATTTTTATCTGTCATTTTATCCTCCTATAGTTTAGGGTTGCGGTTAGCATCTTTAGAATAAACATAAGATAAAGGTTCGTCACGTCCAACAGCATAAGCGCATTGTAAAGAATATCTTCCCATAAAGATGTAGTCACCTTTTTCGACCGGGAACCACTTATTATCAAGGTTATACATTCCTTGACCAGAAAGTAGATAAGCACCATGTTCTTGATAGTGGGTTTCGATATATCCATGACTAGCTCCTGGTTGGAATTCAAGAATATGAATATTCATATCAAAGCCAAAATCATCTGTTGGCAAGAAGTTCCATAAGAGGACGTCTTTCATACCTTCATACTCAATTGGTTGTAAATCAGCTTTATTACCCACCACTTTATGCGCTTCATGACCTTCAATAGCATCATAACGTCGTTGGTACAAGAAAACTTCTGTTATCTCTTTTTGAGCATTTTCTAGATACATTAATTGATCTACTGGGAAGAAAGCGTAGCCACCATCTGTTAATAGGTGTTCTTCTTTACCATCACTTACTTTTAATTTACCTGAGATAACATAAGCAAATGTTTCAAGCCCTTCTCCACCAAAACCACGTTCGTTCTTACCGCCTTCTTGGAACTCTGCAATATAATCATTAAAGCTAGCGCCAAGAGCAGGTGAGCCTAAAATTGAAATCAAAACATTTTCAAATCCTGGAATCTGATTATTCACTAAACCATCATGCGGTAAAATTGCATATAAGTCTTTCTCAACCACAGCACGACTTTCTAATAAACCATCTCTATAACCTGTTTTATTGTTTTTATATCCCATTTAAACCTCTCCTTTTAAAAGTTTGTTTTTTAGTATTAGTTGTAAGTAAAATTGTGCTCCCAAGAGCATATCATTACCTGAAGTGTGCCCATACGATTGGATTGCACGAATTGATTGACTTAACTGATCAGTTGCTTGATTCTCTATCGCCTCAATCAATTTCAGCCATATCGGATTGACTTGTCTTGCTAAAGCAGCATGATAATAGGCTTGACTAACTTTAGTTGTTGCTTTTACTTTCAGCGCTTGCTGGATGAGATTAGATAATATTACACAGGTTTGTTCAAACGAAGCAATTGGACCTCGGCGACTTAAGAGACTCTGTTCCATAACTAGCATTCCTTGTAAAAAGTCATCTCCCGAAGGAGTTAGTCCAAGCCCTTTACCAAAAAGAAATTGGACTAAATCTGACATTTTAGCTGGATCAGTCAATAAATCATTTTGTAGATCGCCAAGCAATTTGTTTTGATAGTAATTTTGCAGTGTAGCTAACTTATTAAAAGCCGATTGCTGATAAACTTTGGCTTTTCTCAGGCTATCAATAAGCTGTTTTAAATCTTTAACGGTTAGCTTTAAAGAATAAGCGGGTAAACAACAAGAATATCTTTGATAGTCGACTAGATCAATTTTTAGGGGTAAAGGGCGCGTATAGACAATCCATGAATGGTTACGCTGTCGAATTTGTTCACCCGGCTTCAGACAGCGCATCAACTGATTAAACACTTGCTTGTTTTCTAACTGAACGCCTATTACAGAAGCCTTTTCTTGATTAACTGCTGAAAGATAAATCAGTTGTTGTGAACCCTCTGTCTTTCTTGTGACTAAATTAATCCCATGTTCAAAGACAGAGTCGACCCAATATATTTGATCTTCTAAGGGGAAAAGATAAGTCGAGATCAATAGGGCTGTTTTATCCGCTACTAGCTTATTCATCCACCTTAATTCCTAATGATTCCGCAAAAGCTACTAAAGCTTTTTCAAAGCAAGCAATCGGAGCAGTAACCGTTCCAGCACCTACTTGACCGACACCTGCTTTCTTATGTGCAATACCAGTATTAATAATTGGTTCAATTCCTGTTTCAACAACTTTACGAATATCGATTCCTAAGTTAGCTCCACGGAAATCCCAAGTTGGAATAGACCAGTTAGGGTTTTGTGCGCTGACTATTTTTGCTTGTTCATTGGAAATGCGAACTGCGTCTTCAAAACCACCTGCACCGATAAAGCGTGTCACTCCAGGGGCCGCTACAATGGCTGAACCACCTAAACCGATAGTCTCTGTAATTGCAGAGTCTCCGATATCCTTACTACCGTCTTCTTCACTATAACCAGTGAAATATAGACCCTTCGGCGTATTAACAGGTGCAGTAAACCATTGGTCACCCATGGCTGCAATACGAACACCAAAGTTTTCACCATTACGTGCCATAGTGGTAACAATACAGCCTTCTTGAATCTTACGTGCGTAGTCAACAATCGCTTTGCCAGTAGCCATCGCAATATTGAGGAAGAACTGGTCGGTATCCGCTAAGAATTGAATCACTTCCTGCTTTTGTTTAGCATCAATATCTAAGGATGTAATGATTGGAGCAATTTCTTTTAGGAATACAAGGGAAGCCGCAATATTTCTTTGGTGGAATTCATCACCCATGGTAATGGCTTTAGCAATCATAACATTGACATTAATACCACCTTCAATTTGACGTAACGCTTGTCCTAATACAGGCCCTAATACATCACGCATCCATTCAAGACGAGTAATAACTTCCTCATTGTTGGCTCCGAAACGTAATACCGTTCCGATCCCTTCGTTCATAATACAGTAACCAGTGGTACCGTCTGCTTTATTTTCAACGATAAAGACAGGGAAATTAGCAGTAGTAATTCCGCCCATAGGGCCTACTGCGCCCACATGGTGACAAGGCATGAAGGTGATTTCTCCAGCATCAATTTGTTGTTGTGCTTCTTCATGATTGGAAGCCCAGCCTTCAAATAGCATCGCTCCAATAACTGAACCTTGCATTGGACCCGTCATGTTTTCATATTTCACTGGTGGTCCAGCATGTAAAACAACTTTTTTATCCGTATTTAATTCTGGGATAACCTCTTTAGCATATTTCACATCGATTAAGTAAGGTTGCGAATCTCGCATACGACCAATTACTTTCTGGTTGGCTTCATCAATAGCCTCTGCATGTTTTTCTAGTTCATTTAAGATCTTGATTAATTTCTTATTGCCACCTGCTTTTGGTCGCCAGTTGTATTGAATAGCTTTGCCTCCAAACTTAATAATTGGATCCACAAAACTTTCGATACCAATATTTATAACACGTGGAGAAGTCATCACTAATTCTTGAACGTGTTCACTTGGACTAGGTAATTCGATCTTTTCGCCTGTATAAGCCACATGTTCTTTAGCAGCAAATTGATAGTGAACGCCCATCAATTCTAAAGCTAAACGAATCGCTTTTGCGTTAGTTGTTTCAACATAAACGCCCGCTTCTTTTAAGTTGGCTACAGCCTTATCGTAATCTTGAGGATCGTTTGGTGTTCCCGTTACAGTCGCAACAACATAAACTTCACGTTCACTATCAGCCAATTTTGAGAGATTTTCTTGAATAGTAGGAATCAGAGCATTAGCCATATCTGGGTGTGAACCATATCCTAAGACAACATCTAATAAAATAACACCTGTCTTTTCATCTGCAAAAGCTTCTTCTAACTTTTCAATTCGAATACTTGGGTCAATCATTGGATGTGGTTTACCTTGTGTATAAACATCGTCTCCTAAGTCCATCACTTGGAAACCGTGCGTATTTAAGATGTAACCTTCTTCGTTTTGAATATCTCCTAGTTCTAAAGCATCTGCAATTAGCATAGCTGCTTCATTTGCTAATGTTCCACCTGAGTAGAGACCTTTTACTGTTTTGTCTTTTAATTGAGATTGGATTTGGTTATCTAACCCGTCCACATATTTAGCTTTGACTTCTTCACCATTAGCTAAGTCTATTGCTATTCTAGCTGCTTCTTCTAATGTATAAGCTAAAGCTACATTACCAATATGTTCGGTTGGTTTTTCACCTAAGAAAATGGCTACTACAGGCTTGGATAGGGATTGTAATACTTTAACAACTTGATCCCTTACTTCTTTTGCAGGTGGTTTAGAAATAACACAGATGACATCTGTCAATGGGTGCTTTTCTAAAGCGATAATGGCGTCAATCATGGTACGTGCGCCAACTGCTTCCTTCAAGTCTCTACCACCAGTACCAATAGCGTGAACTACTCCACCACCTAAACGATCAATAATAGTTGTGACTTCTTGAATGCCTGTCCCTGAAGCTCCAACCACGCCAATATTTCCTGGTTTCACAACATTGGTAAAGGCCATTGGAATACTCGAAATGATTCCTGTCCCACAATCAGGCCCCATGAATAAGAGTCCTTTTTCATGCGCCTTCTCTTTTAGTCTCACTTCATCTTCCATTGAAACGTTATCTGAGAATGAGAAAACATGTAAATTATTATCAAGCGCCTTTTCTATCTCATAGGCTGCATACTCTCCTGGAATAGATACTAAGGCTAAATTAGCATCTGGTAAAGCTTCCATTGCTTCCTCCCAGTTATCAACATCTACCTTATTATCAGATTCTTTCTTAACCGTTAGGTCTGCCAGAAAATGATCGATTTCTTCTAAAACTTTGTCAAAAACTGCTTGATCTTCTGTTTCAACTACAATTGCCAAATCATTAGCACCGGCAGATTCTAATTCAGGAGTAGATAAACCGGCCCCTTTAAAGATATCCTTATTTGCATCCGTCGCCATCATAACCTGTGCTTGAGTAACACCATCAACTTTATTAATTTCTGCTGATAAAAGCATCAAGTTAATAGAGTCTTGATAATTACCTTTTTGAATTTTTGTGAATAACAAGAAAACCCCTCCCTTTGTCTACTATTATATCGTTTTCCCTCATATAATTCGATTGCTCAGTTTACAAATAAAACGCCTTCTTTTGTTCATTTCGAACAAAAATAAGGTTTCTTTCATTTTAAATTTGTAGTGGATGCGTTAAAAAGAATGTTAAAATAACCTTACAAGAATGGGCTCCATCTCCCTATTTAGAAGAAGGTGATTTAAATTCGACAAATAATTGATGTTTTTCAAACTCCTCACTATAAAATTTCAGCTACACTATATAGATCTTCACTGCCACAAAGCCAGATGTTGATTTATCTTCACGGTGGTGGACTGATTTTTGGCCAACGCGAAGACTTGCCGGGCGAATATATCGAATTACTTAACAGTAAAGGATATTCGATACTAGCTCTTGACTACTTATTAGCTCCTGAAAGTAATTTAGAGCAAATCATTAATCTTTTAAGCAAAACTCTTGAATGGTATCAAAATGCAGGTTATCAATTAGCAGGCCAAATAGATCCTTCGTACAATCTATTTGGCCGGTCAGCCGGAGCTTATCTTGCCCTACAACTAGCTACAAGAAGGTCTTCTAAATGGTTGAAAACTATCATCAGCTTTTATGGCTATTACAAGTTAAATGATGCAAACTTTATCTATCCTAATCCTTACCATAATAAATTTGCGAAAGTGTCCAAAGAATTAATCGAGACTTTCATTCAAAACAAACCTATCAGTCAGGGAAACGAAAATGAGCGTTATTTAATCTACCTCTATTGTAGACAAGTTGGAAATTGGATTGAATTTCTAACGGATGATCCAAACAGTTTTTCACTCACTAAAGAGCAAATTAACCTACTACCTCCTTTACTTCTTGTCCATGCTGATAAAGACCCTGATGTTCCCATTCAACAATCAAAACAACTAAACAAATTCGCTAATCAAAGTCATTTGATTGAGGTTGCTTCTGCAGATCATGATTTCGATCGAACAAATTTAACAAAAGGGAGAGAGGTTTATCTGCAAGTCATAGAGTGGCTTGATTCGTTATCAAATTAAATAAAAATTGAAAGGATGTTTTTATGCAGTTAGATTTTATGTCCACGCTTCAAAGTGTGCTCGTCTTATTCATTCTTATTATTATTGGCTTTTTTGCTGGTAGGTGGAAAGTAATCAGTGCTCAAGGTCAAAAAGATATTACCAACCTTGTTTTGTATATCACCATGCCGGCAACCATCTTTAATGCCATGCAATTAGATTTTAATATTGAACGTGTGCAAAGAGCTTTTACAATTCTAATAATTGTAGCCGTTTGTTATGCTGGTATGTTGTTATTAGGATGGTTAGTTGCTAAACAAACTAAGTTAAGTATTTCCGAGCAGGATGTTTTTAGAGTGGCCCTTCTTTTATCTAATACCTCTTTTATGGGTTACCCTATTGTTAGTAATCTCTTAGGAGAAGAAGCTCTATTCTATGCTGTTATCGGCGCCGGGTTTTTATTTGAAACTGTCTCATGGTCAATTGGTATTTATTTAATGGGAAGAAACGGTTCAGGTAAGGTAGAATTTAATTGGAAAAAAATTGTTCTAAGTCCCGGCATCTTATCGATAGTCGTTGGTTTAATCTTCTTTCTTTTTAGTTGGCGAGTTCCTCAACCCTTGGATAAAGTTTTGAATATTTTAAGCCCGGCAACTTCACCGCTAGCCATGATTGTTGTTGGTTTAATTCTATCGCGCAGTGATATTTCTAAGATATTCGCTAATAAATTCTTATATATTCAAGCTTTACTCAAACTCGTTTTTATACCTCTAATAATTCTCTTTACTTTAAAAGCTTTTAATTTCTCAAACTATGAGTTAATTATTCCGACTATCATGTTAGCTATGCCGACAGCATCTTATGTAGCTATGTTTGCTCAAAATTACGACAATCATCCTGAGTTTGCTAGTCAGATGGTCTTTATGACTTCTCTGCTCTCAGTCGTTACCATACCAATCATCACTTTGCTCTTCTAATTAAAAAGTCTTCTGTTGGTATTAAAAAACCCCTAAGAATTAGATCCAATCTATTCTTAGGGACTATTTGCTTCTTCTGAAAACAAATTAGTCTATATTTAATTATTTAAATTCTCCAACAAACTCCTCTGTTACTCCCTTATCTATGCTATAAACCTCATGTCCTCTTACATAAGTAGCCATAACAGTTGCACCAATTTCGCTACCAATATAAGGACTGATCTTATTGCGATATTCTAAATCTTCAGCAGTTAAGACGTAAGATTTATTAGGATCAATTAAAACGATATCTGCATCTTTGCCTACTGATAAGCTTCCTTTTGTATCATCAATACCAAAACGACGGGCTGGTTGTGTCGCAATCACTTGTGCAAATTGCTCAAGAGACATACCACGCTTATTAACTGCTTCATCAAAGAACACATCGACATCATTTTGTACGCCTGAGATACCGCCCCAAGCATCAAATGCATTTTCTTTATCTTTCAAGTCTGGGGTACATGGAGAATGATCAGAGATTGATGAAATAATATCCCCTGAAAAGACATAATCCCATAAACCATCTTGAGCTTCTTTATCACGGATTGGTGGTGAACATTTAGCCACATTTCCAATAGCATCTAATTGGTCTGTTGTAAAGTATAAATAATGTAAACAAGTCTCACAAGTGACATCGACACCTTCTTGTTGCCCTTTAATAACTGCTTCCACACCTTCTGGGCAAGCCACGTGACAGATATGAATACGACAGCCTGTTTCTTTAGCAAAAAGAATTGCTCGTTGAATAGGTTCCACCTCTGTAAAGACTGGACGAGTCGCCACATACTCTGACAATTTTGATTTGCCTTCCGCTTTTGCTTTTTCACCTAGGCGATCAGTAATCGCTGCATTTTCAGCATGGATAGCTAGAACTTTTCCTGTCTTCGCAATTTGTTTCATCCCTTCGTAGAGTGAATAGTCATCCACATTTTGGAAGTCTCCATCAATTGAACGGTCGCCACAAGTTGCCATAAAACATTTATAGGCCGTTACACCGTTCTCATTTAATTCTTGAATACCACCTGTTTCAACATTATAAGGAACGAGTCCTCCAAATGAGAAAACATCCACTTTTAATTTACCTTGACCAGATTGGTATTTGTCCTTAATACTCGCTTCATCAGTTGTTGCTGGTACTTGGTTCAATGGCATTTCTAAGAAAGAAGTTACTCCTCCCTTAGCACAAGCAGAAGTTCCTGTAACATAACCTTCCCACTCATCACGATACCCTCCACCATTTTCAGTAATATGAACGTGACAATCAAACATTCCCGGACTAACAATTAATCCTTTAGCGTCAACCTCTTGCTCAGCCGATAAATTTTCACCAATTGCAGCAATCTTTCCGTCTTTGACTGCCAAATCGGTCACAACTGCGCCGCTTTCTAAAATGACTTGACCATTCTTGATGACTAAATCATATGACATAAAATAACCTCCTAATAAATTTTTATTAAGCGTCCAAAATAATTAAATTTAATTATTCTGCACGATTTAATACAAAGTAAACAAGTAATCCCACTACAAAACCATCAATCCAAGAGATTTGGGACAGAAACTCTAGGGCTGGGATAAATTGTCCGACAATTGAAACAACAAACCCACAAATGGTTGCGATATAAGCTTTCTTATTGACACCAGAATAAGGGTTATCCGCTGCTTGCTCTGGTGAATAGTATAGTAAATCCAAGTCGATCTTTTGTTTGTCCACAAAGTAGAAGTGAGCAATCATAACACCGGCTACAGGGCCTAACAAGCTTCCAATATAGTTAAGGAAAACTAGAATTACACTCCCTGACTCCATGAATTTCCAAGGCATTATGATAAAACTGATAATACTTGCGATGATAACACCTTTACGATAATTAATTTTTTGTGGAAAAAGAGCTGTTAACTGGAAGGCTGCTGGAATAATATTACCAGTCGCATTAGTTGAAACGGTTGTCATCAATAAGACAAAAGAAGCCAAGAAAATAGCCGGCATAGAGTCCCATTGATTAATAATTTGTAAGACATCTCCTTGATGTGAAACACCAGTAATGGCCGCACCATTTAAAACAGTGATACTTGCAAAAGCAAAAATGACATACCCAACTAACAACGATAAGATTTGTCCTATTGTTTGAGACTTGGTGGAAGTTGCGTTTTGAGTAAAGTCAGAAACACTTACTCCTGGAGCTGCCCAAACAGATAAGGTAGATGCAATAATAATCAAATAGGCTAGAGGGGTTGCAACCGATTGATTAACAGCTGTTACATGGTCGAAAATTGGTCCAAACCCGCCCGCTACACTCAATCCCCAAACAACCATTCCTCCGAACACAACATAAATAAGTGGATTTAGTATAGCTGTAAACTTGTTTAATACGCGGCCTCCCCCTAAGCCAATCATTACATTGATCAAGAAGAAGACTACAAATGATAAAAAGGCCGGTACAGAAAGGCCTAAAATATTAATGCCTTCACCAACATTCAAGAAAGCTGGCCAAATTCTACTTACTAAGATCAACAAAGCTTTCGAACCTGCATAGTTTTGGACCCCAAACCAAGCAATAGCTGCCACAACTCCCCTTAGAAAGCCAGGCAATTTAGATCCTGCACTACCATAAACAGAACGTAAATGAATGGCAAATGGAATGCCATACATAGACCCTGCTTTACCGTTAACTGTCATTAGTCCCGCTACTGCTAGTCCCGCCAAAATGATAGCTAAGAACACGTGAATAGGTGCCACCCCTAAAGCTAGAAAGCCACCAACAGTTAGATAATTAGGAATATTATGGACCGATCCCATCCACAGAGTAAAGAAGTTAAGTGTTGACATACTACGTTGTTCTGGCTTATTAGGCAATATGTCATCATTGGTATATCCCCTTGATTTAAACAAATCAATTTGTTCTTGTCTTACTAAGACATCATTATGTTCCATTATTAAAAGTCCTCCAAATTATTTTAATAGGCCAATTCTTTTAAGGCCTCTGCTAAAGCTTGTATCCCTTCAACAATATCCACCGCCTCGGTATGTTCTTCCGGATTATGACTAATTCCTTTGATGGAAGGAACGAAGATCATAGCTGTTGGAACTTGTGGAGCAAATATCTGTGAATCATGCCCCGCTCCTGAATGCATGATTTGATAATTTAATTGGTTATCCTGACAAACTTTTTCTAAAACTTTAACAATCTCAGGATCCATTGGCACTGGTGGCTCATTCATCCATAAATTCATTTCTACTTCAATCGCTTTTTCATGACAATGTTTCTCAATAGTTGTTTCAATAAATACAGCAAACTCATCGAGAGCTTCCTGGTTAGTGTGTCTAGTATCAATTGAAAATTCCATTTCTCCAGGAACAACATTCACCACATTAGGCTTTACTTCTACGTGGCCAAAGGTTACGACTAAAGGATCGCCAATTTCATTTGCTTTATCAATGACTTCAGAAACAATTCTAGCGTAACAGTCGATGACATCTTTACGATATCTCATTAAGGTCGTTCCGGCATGATTAGCTTCACCCTTTAATTTAATGGTGTAGCGTTTTTGCCCCACTATGGCATTAACAACCCCAACTTTTTTGCCTGCATTTTCCAAGAAGTTTCCTTGTTCAATATGTAATTCTACAAAAGCATCAAAGTGATTAAAGCGTGGAGAATCTACAAGGTAATTAAAGCCTGCTTCCTTCATAGCTGTCTCAAAAGGAACACCGTCATTGTCCTTAATGGTTTCAACATCTTCTTTTTTCGCTAAACCAAAAATATTTTTAGATCCCCAAAAGGCATATGGAAAACGAGAGCCTTCCTCTTCTGCCATCGAAACAATTCGCAAAGATTTCTTTGGTTGGCCGTATTCTTCAACCAACCCCTTAATCGCTAAGTAGGCAGACATAATACCCAATTGGCCATCTAGACGACCACCATCAACAACTGTATCAATATGCGATCCTGAGGCGATGATTGATTCTGGCTCTTCACTACCTTCAACTGTTGCAAACATATTCCCTACTTCGTCGAACTCTACCTTCATCCCCTCTTTTTCAAAAAGTTCTTTCAAGGCATTCTGAGCTTCAATCCATGATTTGCTATATAAAAGTCTTGTAGTACCTTTTCCTTCTTTATCAGAAATACTCGAAATCCAATCCATTTGGCGATCGATTTCTGCTGGTGAAATTTTTATCATAGTTCGCACCCTTTCCAAATTTTGCCCATTTGTATCTTGCATACATTATAGTGTAAAACGGTTTCATTTCTCATTGTTATATTTGCTCAACTTTACAATGTATTTTGTATAAAGTGAACAAAAACAACCCTCTGTTAGTTAAGCGAACTTTTTGTCTATAAACTGTTTGAGTTTAAAGCTCTCTCTTACTTTTTGAATAATTACCACGCCCCCATTATTCATAGACCGCATATCATAAAACTCATCAATATGTTCTGTTTTTGGTAATAAAATTTGAAGTATATGGCGAATATTGATACTGTGTCCAACAAATAAGATACAAGCCTCCGTCTCAATTAATTCATTAAACAATTTATCCATTCCTTCTTTAAGACGCTTACAATAAACAGCATAGTCTTCTCCTTGACCTAGAGGGTCAGCAGGTTGTAATGCTGTCAGCCTTTGTTTTTCTGTTGTATTTCTCAACATACTCTCTACAGAATCAAAACCCAAATATCTCCTTATGATATCCCAAGTTTGATAGCTTTCCATACCTTCAAAGGAACCAAAGCTAATTTCTCGAAAATCTGCCATTTCTATAATGGGAATCATCCAATTCGGATAGATACTTTGTTCAATAAGAATTTCGGCTGTGGTACGTGTTCTCTTTAAATCACTTACAATCGCCGCATCAAATTTAACCTTACTTAATTTTTCGCCTAAATCTTTAACTGCTTGAATCCCTTCTGCTGTCAATAAAGGATCACACCACCCTTGGGTACGCCCATTCTTATTAAAAAACGTTTCACCATGACGGACAAAATATATGGTTAACCCGTTAGACATTTAATCATTCCTTTAACAAATTTGTGTGCTTAGTAGGATCCCGTGCTATACTTATTTTAAATCTTCAAGGAGGAGCAACCATGACCTACTTATCATACTCGTATTTCTACCAAAACTGGTTTAAAAACTTTTCGATTGATAGCCAACAAATCCAAACCTTTTGTCAAAAATACAATCAGTCTCAAACCATTAAGTCTCGCCAGATTGAATTAACAACCATTCAAAGAGCGTTAAAAGACTTTAAAGATAATCAAACAGTTTACTTGGCAGTTTTACAGCAAATTATTAAGCAAGACTTTCTGCTAACTAATATTCAACTAAATGATTGGCAACAATTGGTCATTATGATTGTATGTATTCAAGCTTTAATAGAGCTGTATAAAAAGTACGATCTCCCTCTTAATATATTACAAAATACACTATCCGACCTTTTTTTACGTATTAACTTATCCCAGTCTGTCGGTTTATCAACAGATGATTTTGAATGGTTAGCACGTATCTTTCGTCTTAGGATTTTCAAGTTAGGCGAGCTTCAATTTGAATTTACTCTTTTTGATTCAGCCACTCTTCCTAAAGACATTTCTTACATTAATAACGGTAGTAAAATCCTTCAAGATGCTCTCCCTATTATTAGTGTCCACATCATGCAAGATAGTTTAATTGATGAAGCACACTCTTCAACTGCTTTTTACTTAGCTCGAGCCTTTAAAAAAAGATATTTAACTAATTTCCCAGCACAATACTTTTACTGTTATTCTTGGCTCTTAAATCCTAACAACTCATTTTTATTAGGATCTCAAAGCAATATTCTATCTTTTTCAAGTAACTTTGACCTAATCGCCCATTCTGCCTATCCTGATATGGCCTTAGAGCATATTTATGGTTCTAAAGATATCCATCCTGACTCAATGCCTCAAATCACTAGTTTGCAAAGAAGAGCAAAAAGTCATCTTTCATTTCTGGGAATTGGAGTGGGGATTGTTCCTTTCTAGGAAATACTATCCTTTAATTGACCCTGCTGATAAACCTGATACAAGATCTTTTCTAAAAATCATTGCGATAACTGCTGGTGGAATAATAGCTATTAAACCAGAGGCTGCAATCATACTATAGTCAATAGCATCTCTTGTCATAAACTCAGATAGAACTAGGGTAATTACTTTATTATTCTGAGTTGACGTTAAAATCATTGGGATTTGAAATTGGCTCCAACTCATTAACAAGAGAATTAAGACACAGGTAATAATAGCTGTTCGTGACATGGGTAAAATCACCCTCCAGAAAAGCTGCCATTCTGTACAACCATCGAGTTCTGCTGCTTCCCACATTTCTTTAGGAATCTTATTAAAATGCGTAATCAACATCCAAGTTGCTAGAGGTAAAAAAGCAGTCACATAAATGACACTAATCCAGAAAAGCTTATCCAGCAACTGATAGTTTGAAAAAATAGCAAATATTGGAATGATGGTGGTAAACACAGGAATAACGATGGTAATCAATAATAAGCGTAAAATCACTTTTCGTAAGCGAAAGCGAAAACGCACCATAGCGTAACTGGTTAAAACAGCTAAAGGTACCCCAATAAAGAGAGTATATAAGGAACTAATTAAGGAATTCTTTAAGCCATTAAAAATGGTTATATGTGCCTTATCTGTCGGATCAAACAAGCTTTGATAATTTGTAAAAGTTGCTTGACTGGGTAGAAAGCGACCTCCCGCTTTCATTAATTCTGCTTTAGGGGTGACACTAATTATAAAAGCCCAAATAAGGGGACCTAAAGTGAATAGCAGAAAGATAATTACAGTTATAATGTATAACCAATCCCAACGTTTATTTTTAAGCATGATCTCCCTCCAATCTTAGCGAACGAATATAAAAGTAACCAATAATCCCCGATAAAATCATGATTATATAGGTAATCGCTGACCCTAGACCAAAGTCTAAAAAGCTAAAGGTATTTAAATAATTATATATTAAAAGGGTTTGTCCTTCATAACGGTAACCTACTAAAGAAATTACCTCATCAAAAACATTTAAACCTGCCATAGTTGCTTGGATTAACACAATTGAAAGTGTAGGCAAAATCATTCTTAGCGTTATATAGAAAAACTCTGAATAACGACTGGCACCATCCATTTTAGCCGCTTCGTAGATTTCTTTAGGAATTGTTTGTAGGGTTGCCAAAATTAAAATGGCACAAAAAGGTACCACCCGCCAAGCAATTACAATTGAAACGACAATTAGGAGTAAATAACGATTATTAATCCAAGCAACTGGCTGATCAATAATTGAAAGACTCATCAATAATTTATTCATAAAACCATAACTGGGATGAAAAATAAATTGCCAGACAATACCATTAACTAGGGGGGGCAAAGCCCAAGGAACAATTGCAATACCCGTTAGCATTGGGCTAATAACTGTCCGCTTATTGAGCAAAAGTCCCACAATAATGCTGGAAATGACGGTTAAAAAGACGACTAATAAAAAAACCATCAAACTATTTTGAAAAGCATGATGAAAATCTTCTGAGAGTAAAACCTCTTTATAATTATCGAGTCCGATAAACTTAAAGCGGTCTGGTCTACTTAATTTAAACGCATGAAGACTGTAGATGAAGGTGCGTACAATTGGTAAGTAGACGAACAATCCCATGATAAGCATCATGGGTAAGATTAGAAAAATGGCTTTTTTAGATTTTTTCATAATAAACTCCTTTTAAATCATTGATCCCTACTATCATTTTTATAATAGCACGGATCAACCCTTAAAAATTTAAATCTAGGTGTAGTGTACTACACCTAGATTTATTATTAATTACTCAGCAAATTCCTCAACAACACTATTTACTTTTTCAACTAATTCTTTAACAACCTCTTCGGCAGAAAGATCTGAAGTTACCATTTTATTGATAGTATTATAAATTTCGGCACTCATTTCGGTGTAATATTCTGGCACCCCATTTGGGAATGGTGATTCAACCATTTCAGCCAATTCAACCATCGCACCTGTGTTTTTAATCTTTTCCTCATCAATTAGCTGCTGTAAGATGCTTAATCGTGTAGGAAGTGCTCCTACTGCATCAAATAATTCTAATTGAGTTTCTTCGGAAGTATACCACTTAACGAAGGTTTGAGCAGCTTCCATATTTTCAGTATTTGGTGAAATACCTACTGCTTCTTGGAAAGGTACTGTTCTTTCAGCGTTTGCATCAACACCTGGCAGTAAAATTGGTTTTACCTGTCCAACTACTGTTGACTCCTCTTCATTATTAACGCGACCAACAAATGAAGATGGGCCTACTATAAAGGCAGTATCTCCTGAGTTAATCTGTCTGTAAGCGTCCATTCCCGAACCGTTCACATTACCTGGATTAATTAATTCTTCATCTGATAAAGCCTTAATAATAGTTAATGCATCGAGAGACGCTTCTTCATTCAAAGTATTATCCTCATTAAATATAATACCATTGCGTGTATAAGCCAACCAGAAGAAAGTAGTCGTTAAATTTTCATCCGCACCTAACGGAAGCGATACTGGGTATTCTGTAATTCCAGCATCTTTAATAGTTTTAGCTTGTTCCATCACTTGATCCCAAGTTACTGGCGGTTCTTCTAAGCCAGCCTCCTCATACATTTTTGTATTGTAGTAGGCAATCCGAAAATCATTTGCATAAGGGACTGCATAGACCTCATCGTTTAGCATAAATTGCTCGATTGCTGGAAAAGCATCCGCATCTGGCAAATCAATAGGAGCCAACCAATCTGCGCTGGTGAATTCTCCCATCCAAGACCAATCTACTTCAAAGACATCCGCTGCCACCGTGTTACTTGCAGCTGCAATCGCTAACTTATCACGAATATCGTCCCAACTAGTTGGTAAAACATTGACTTTAATCCCATACTCTTCTTCAAATCTAGCCAACATTTCATCCGATGGAGCTCCCCAATCAGGAATCATAAAGCTAATTTCTATACCTGCATTTTCTTCTTGAGCCATAGCTGTTAAAGGTGCTAACACAGTTGATAAAGTGAGCGATGCTGCTAAGATGCTTTTTAATGTTTTTTTCATATTTTTCTCCTTTATTCTTTAAGTTGTTGGAATGACTAAATCCCTAAATAATTATCTATTCTAGCCTACCACATCCTTTCCATCTTTTTTAGTAATAAGTCTTGAAGCAGAGTCTTTATCGAAGATTGGATATGGCCATTCTTCTAAGCGTGTGATTCAACCCTCGAATGGCAATCGATAATTGCATAATATTTTCAAACGGGGCAATGCCCCCACTACCTGAACAACCAATATGCAAAATATCTGCACCACCTATTTTAGCAGTTAATCCCAATTGAGTAACCACCTCTTTTTGTGAACAATCCTGACTCGTCCCGTTAGCTGCTAAACTCAAAGCCCCCACTTTGTGAATCAACTGACAACTGCGCCTAAACTCTTCCATCGAGTAACCAGGCACGGTTCCAACTTGAGGTAATATGATAATTTCAGCCCCAGCTGTCAAAAAGTGTTGCACCCATTCTTCTGAAGAAATAGGTTCATCATAGGCTGCCCCATGCATTTTGCCAGCAATCACAATACCAGAATAATGGTTTTTCGCCAGACGAATACCTTCTACTATTGCCTGATTACTAACTCCGGATTGTGGGTTTCCTGTTAAGCATATAAAATCTAACCCCAATTCTTCCACTCTTTTTAAGCTTTCAACACTACATATACGCCCCTCAACTAGGCTCTTTACTTTTTCCAAATAATGTCCCTCACTGGCTACCGGTTCTAAATTGACACCGATGGGACGTTGGACAAACTGTTTCAAAGTTTCAATTGGATGTGGCGTATCTGGTAAAGCCCATATCTTTGGATTAAAAACATCTACTTGATTGAGCAAAATCAAATCCGCACCAGCGGCTCGAGCAAGTTCACTGTTAGTAAGATCAGGTAGGTGAGGAGTTCGATCTTCTCTTAATTCTACTAATAAAGTTCTGCCTTCATTAGCTCGTATACTATTGAGTAAATCCGAGGAAGTCATCGTAGCAAAATCACTTGCGAAACAATCTAACATACGCTTACTATTCAAAATTAACCCCTCGCTCTTTTTCTATTAGTTGCACTAGCATTATTTAAGTCCTACCGCTTTTGTGAACAACAGGCTTCCTATAAACAAAACCACTCTCAACATCTTGGATGGATGCATCTAAATAATATTCCTGATGCTATTATAACTTACTAACAGGCCGCGGACCTATCAGAGTTTCTGATAAATAGGCCTGATTTATTAGATAACTTCTTAAAATTCTATTTAATTAAGTGGTAGGCCACAATGGCTATTGCTTGGAAAACTTATGCACTGTTCCCTTTAAGCATCCTACAAACTAGCTCCCCTTGGTGTCATTTTAGAAACTGATAGATTTATATTATAAAATAATGCTCCAATCGTTACCTGACGGATTATTTTAGTCGTTCATGTCCCATTAAGCTAACAATATAAAAAACATCCTTATCAGACAATTGATCACACTTGCTATTTTATCGCAAGGCTTCCCACGCATACCTTAAAACTTTCGACTTGAGTTTTTTTAGGTGGAAGATATTGTGTTGCTATTTTTTGTTTGCGCTAGGATCGAATTAGGTCGGTATTAGTGATATACTTTGTTTGAAATGAGACTATTACCATTTATTCGTAAATCTTTCAATGAAGGAGTTTTACAATGCACCAAATAGAAAAAATAACCAAAAGTTACCATACAGGGGGCTTTAAGCAAAAAGCCTTGGATAATGTGACGTTCAATTTAAGAGACAATGAGTTTGTATCTATTTTAGGTCACAGCGGGTCAGGTAAAACGACGTTACTCAATATCATTGGCGGCTTGGACCGCTATGACAGTGGTGATATTATTATTAATGGCATTTCAACCAAAAATTATAAAGACAAAGACTGGGATTCATACCGCAACCACTCGGTCGGTTTTGTCTTTCAAAGCTATAATTTAATCCCTCACCAATCCGTTTTATCCAATGTTGAATTGGCACTTACTATTTCAGGAATTTCAGCCAAGCTTCGGAAGCAAAAAGCTATCAAAGCCTTAGAGGAAGTAGGGTTAAAAGATCATATCAACAAACAGCCCAATCAATTATCTGGGGGGCAAATGCAACGAGTTGCGATCGCACGAGCATTAGTCAATGAGCCAGATATTCTTTTAGCCGATGAACCGACAGGAGCCTTAGATACACAGACTAGCCTTCAAATAATGAACCTATTAAAAAACGTTGCCAAAAAACGTTTGGTCGTGATGGTTACTCATAATGCTGAATTGGCTCACCAATACTCCAACCGCATTATTGAATTGCAAGACGGCAAAGTCATTTCTGACACCCATCCTTTAGCCATTGAAGAAAACAAAAACTCTAAGCATGAAAGCATGGGCAAGTCTTCCATGTCGTTTCTTACGGCCTTGTCGTTAAGTTTTAATAATTTAAACGCTAAAAAAGCCCGAACGTTTTTGACAGCTTTTGCAGGGTCCATCGGGATTATTGGAATTGCCCTCATTCTATCGCTATCGACCGGCGTGAATAACTATATTGATAACGTCCAAGAAGAGACTATGTCGGCCTATCCAATAACCATTGAACAAGAGTCTGTCGACTTTAATCAATTAATGTCGGCAAGAAGAGCGGAAACTTCTACTAAAGAAACAGAAGATACCGACTCTAACAATGAAAATTTAGACGTCATCTACAGTAACAATGAATCGCTTGAACAAATGAGTGAGTTCAATTCTTCTTTTCGCCAAAATAATTTAACAGCTTTCAAAAAATATTTAGATCAAGATGACAATAAACTTTCTAACTATGTCGGCAAAAATGGTATCGTTTATTCTTACGCTATCAATTTTGATTTATTCGCCTACGACGAAAATGAGCGTTTGATCAATACTGATGGTAGTTCTTTTGAAAGTGTGAATCGACAACCAAGAACAAACTTTAGTTCCCCTTCAAACTCGTTTAATCAACCCAACACAAAAATTAGCGAACTTCTTCCAGGTCAAGGTGAGCAAGTTATTAGCCCAGTTGTAAAGGATAATTATCATTTAATCGATGGTAAATGGCCTGAAAAATATAATGAGATGGTGCTGGTTGTAAATGAAGCCAATGAAATCAGCCTTTCTGATTTTTACGAGTTTGGCATGCTCCCCTCTGAAGATTATGAGAAAATTCTCAATCAAATAGAAAATGATGAAGAACTTCACCTCGAAAAAAAGACACTTCGGTTTAAAGACCTACGCAATCAAACTTTTTATTTATTACCTCGCAGTGATTACTATGAGAAAAACGCGCGAGGTAATTATCAAAAACTGACTGACGATCCCTTAACGATTGAAAAAGTTGTTAAAGAAAAAGCTATCCCGATAAAAATTTCCGGTATCATTCAACCAGTTGATAATGCTAAAACCTTAACCATTCGCACTCCGCTTGCTTATACACGCAAATTAAGAAACTTTTTAATGGCTTATGTCAATCAAAGTGACATCGTTCAAGCACAAAAAAAGCAACCAAAAACCAACGTTTTAAATGGTCTAGCTTTTGAAGCAGCTAACGATAGAGAAAAAATTGAAGATGTCTATCATTATTTAGAGGATTTCACCCTCAGTCAACAAGCTGAATTTATTAAGCAAATTCAAGCAAAACAGCAAAGCTTAGAACCGTTCGCAACAACAGAGCCAAATTTAGCTGACAATCCGGCTAATATCGCGGATCCATTTAATCAAGTCGTTAAAGACCTGGATGATTCGTCCCTTCTTGAAATTTATGATTCTTCAATTGCACCGGCTAGTTACGACACTAATTTAAAAGAATTTGGTGTCGTTTCTACTGAAAATCCTTCTGCAATCAGTATTTATGCTGATGATTTTGCTGATAAAGAAGCTATTTCTGACGCAATTGAAGCTTATAATCAGACTGTTAGTGAAAAGGAAAAAATTACCTACTCCGACTTTGCCGGCTTAATCATGTCTTCTGTTTCGGAAATTGTGAATGTTATTACCTACGTTCTCATTGCTTTTGTCAGCGTATCATTACTCGTATCATCGATTATGATCGGGATCATCACTTATATCTCAGTATTAGAACGCACAAAAGAAATTGGTATTCTAAGAGCCATCGGCGCCTCAAAAAGAAATATTTCAACGGTTTTTAATGCTGAAACGATTATTATCGGCTTGTTTTCAGGATTATTAGGCATCGGGTTTACTTATTTATTACACACTCCTTTAAACAATTTATTGCTGCACTTATTAGAAGAGGTCACAGTCAGCTTATCTTTTAAAAATGCCCTTATCTTAATTGGCTTAAGCATTCTACTATCATTTATTGCTGGTTTAATTCCATCTAAACAAGCTTCACGCAAAAACCCGGTTGAAGCTCTTCGTAGTGAATAGATTTGACCTCCAACCTCCTATCCATTTTAACTTCGAACTTTAATACAAAATAACTTCCTAACAAACTGTCTCAAAACAGTTTGTTAGGAAGTTATTTTATTAGATGTTATTTCTTGCCC
The DNA here is from genome assembly GCF_050409465.1 of Facklamia sp. P12950. Taxonomy (NCBI): domain Bacteria; kingdom Bacillati; phylum Bacillota; class Bacilli; order Lactobacillales; family Aerococcaceae; genus Facklamia; species Facklamia sp. P12950. The sequence goes on along the minus strand of NZ_JBNUPK010000008.1, from coordinate 1,861 downwards.
CATGGAAATAACATAGGGACTCTTTGAGTATATTCTTGCCAACCTTCATATTACTACATGTTTTTTCTAATAAAGGAATAGATATTTTTATCAATACTGTCGCCATTACTAGAGGAGAAATAACTAGAACGATATAATAAACAGGATGAACGACTTGAATAAATAATAAGGTGAACCCACTAATATATAGGTCGACCTAAACTAAGATCTCTCTAAAATAATTAGGATGACGGGGCATTGACCATAAGTCTGTTCGGAGTCATTTGCCTGTGTTTTTATTTATGTGTTATCTAATTTGTTCATCGCCAACCACTTCGAAAAACAGACCAATGTCAGCAATTAGCAAGCTAATTATTACAATGTAATTATGACTCATAGAAAAATCAAATTGATTGTATTTAATAATCGAATAGCTTACCGAGCCGACAATAAAATTAAAGATTCCTTGCAACACAAAGACTAAGCCCCACCCTATATCGACAATTGAGTTGCCCTTAATTTTAAAAAATAATAGTGAAATAAATAAAGGGGAAAAGAAGTGGCAACATCAAGCCACCTCCATCTTAGTCGTAAAGCCTTGAGTGGCGATCACCAAGGTGACTATAAATAACACACTATATATAATTACCCTTTTAAAATCCAGTTAACCCCCTTCTTATTCGATTCAATAGTTAAGGCGATAGCGACCGAACCTATCCTCGCACTCATCGCTACAAATGCTAAAATTTCATCGTATAATCTAGCCCCCTACTAATTAATTAAGTTTAATATTCCTCAAATTCTTGCACGCATTGGCCTCCATAGGCATGAACACTAGCATAGTTAATAATTGTATGCTCTTGCATACAATTATTAACTCATTTTTAAATCTTTTTAATATTACCCTTTTAACTAATGGTCATACCTATTGCTACCCCGCCGCCAACCTCATCCATCGAGACTACTGGTTTTAAAATGACCTTATTGGCAACAAAAACCTGCGCCCTAGCTATGCATCCTGATTTAACATATATTTCAAGGTAGGAGCGTTGATAAAGAGATGCGTTTTCTTAATAGTTCCTTCTATTCTTTTAACCGTTTCTTAAAAGTCCTCTCTAGCGGCTAAAACTTCTGCAGCTTTTTTAACCACCAGTCACTGAGCGCCTGAATTAAATTTTGAATCAATGACTTTAATTGGGGTATTCGCTAATTCTTTCAAATTATAATAGGTGTTTTTGCTGATTCATTTATACACTTTCTTTCTATAAAGCGACTAACAAAAAAATAAAATCCCTCTTAACATAATTCATAGGCTTTGCTTTTTAAATTTTATATTTAAGCTTCAAGATAAGCCGGCTACATGATTCTCCTTAAGCAATCTATGCTAAGTAATTTTGAATAATTTGATAATTAAATTTAATAATAAATTTTCTAGCAAGTTTTCATCATCTATAATATATGTTGTTTATATCTAATTTAATATTGAATTGTTTGACTTGTTGCGTTTTCGTTCGTACAATAAAGCTGAATGAAATATGTTTGTCATAAAATAAACATATTCATTTTATTGTTGCTGATTAATAAATTCTATTGATGAAAGGGAGAGTTGAATGAAAAAATCAATTTTAAATCAGATGAAAGTGGGAGTGCTATCTCTATCAGCCATTGCCCTATTAGTTGGTTGTACAAATGAGAACACTACCACGAATACTGACACATCCGTTGATGAAACAACAGCTACTGAAGTGATGAATGAAGAAACTGAAGAGGAAACAACTAAAGAAGAAAGTACCAAAGAAATAAGCTCTAAAGAAGAAAGTACCAAAGAAGAGAGCTCTAAAGAAGAGAGTACCAAAGAAATAAGCTCTAAAGAAGAAAGTAC